>NZ_JBDUUF010000001.1:0-393700 GCF_039939235.1 Gordonia aurantiaca
CCAGAACGCCGCCTCGACGGGTTTCTGAAACTTCGGATGCCCCGGCGAGCGGAGCTTCGGACGAACCGCCCTGTCCGCGGCCTGCTGACGACGAACCATCGAACACCTCCTGATAGAGGTGTTACGACGACCAGTTGAATTCACCTTGCACTCCGCGGTCGGAGTGGTGGATCAGCCCGGCCACGTCGTGGCCGGCACGCGACCGTGCCCACAATCCCATGTTCAGGGCGTCGAGGGCGAGGTCGGTGTGCATGGTGGTCGAGACCTGCCAGCCGACGACCATCCGCGAGAACACGTCCAGGACGAACGCCGCGTACACCCAGCCCGAGTGGGTGCGGATGTAGGTCAGGTCCGCCACCCACAACGCGTTCGGTGCCGCCGCGGTGAGCTGACGGTTGACCCGGTCAGCCGGCCGGGGTGTTTCAGCTCCCTCGCTGCGCGTGGTCTTGCGTGTCTTGAGTCTCGCTATCCCTTGCAGCCCATCGGCTTTCATCAATCGCTCGACGGTGCAGCGGGCAACACTATGGCCCTGTCTGCGCAATTGGGCATGCACCTTGCGGGCACCGTAGACGCCGAGGTTGTCGGCATGCACCGCGCGGACCTGGGTAAGGAGCTCCCGGTCACGCACCACACGAGGCGCCTCGGTCTTCTGGGGGCTCAGGTGGGCTCGTACCGTGGACGGAGCGATCTGGGCGGACGTATCGCGCAATGCCGCACAGATCGGATCGACTCCGTGTTCATCGCGGTGATGAGCCGCGACGAACTCCACGATCAGCGCTGTGGGCGGTCGATCTCCGCCGCAAAGAAAGCCGAAGCCTGCTTCAAGATCGTGTTCGCTCGCCGCAGTTCACGGTTCTCCCGCTCCAACGCCGCGATGCGGTCAGCGTCCTCACTCGTGGTGCCCGGGCGGACCCCGCCGTCGATCTCGGCCTGACGAACCCAATTGCGCAACGCCTCGGGATGGACTCCGAGCTGATCGGCGATCCGCTTGATCGCACCTCTCGACGAATCGGGATCTCGTCGCGCTTCACATGCCATCCGGGTGGCCCGGTCCTTGAGTTCCTCACTGTACTTGCGTGGTGCTGCCATGCTCTCCATACTTCACAGGTTCGAGAGCCTCCGACAGACCCGGGGCGGTTCAACTCGTCAACACCGACCAGTAACCACACCACAAGGGGGTCAAAATTCAACCGTCGATAAAGGGTCAGTTTTCAGCCGCCGTTGACAATCTCCGTGAAAGTGGGGATCAACATCGTCAACGCGGATCTCATGCGCCGTCGCGCTTTCACCCCGGCACTCCATGGCTTCCTCGACGTGATCCGGGACGGTCACCCCGACACGCCTTTGCTGCTGGTCACCCCGCTGTGGAGCCCGATCTTCGAACACACACCCGGGCCCGGAGCGTTCGACCCTGACGCGCTCTCCCGGGGAGAGACGAGATTCGTCGCTGTCGGCGACCCAGCGGAGGTCCGAAGTGGAAAGCTTGATCTCGCCACGATCCGCGCTGACATCGACCGGGTAGTTCAGGACCGTTCCGCGTCCGACCCGAACCTTTTCCAACTCGACGGAATGGCCCTCTATGGGGCGAGCGATGCACAGTCACATCCACTCCCAGACGACCTCCACCCTGATGCGGCCACCCACCGGCTTCTCGGGGAGAGGTTCGCCGAGGAGGTTTTCGGCGTTGAGGGGGCGATCCCCACCACAAGGTGACAGTGACTGCGTTGATCCAGTCGTTGCGTTGAGCGAGCCAGATCCCTAGCCTTCGTAGAGGATTCGATGAGCTGACTGATGCGTCGCGGCCGTCCGATGCCGCTCGTACGGCGCGCGCCCGTCGTGACCATGCCGTCGACCGGCTGATCCTGCCCCCGGCGCAGGCCGAGCTACACGTCCTCGTCGAGGATGTGCCGATCGAGTTGCTGAGGGGAGGCGGAGCGGGCGGCGAGGAGTCCGCCGATGCCGGGGATGAGGGAGAGCACCCAGACGATGTGTCGGTCACCGCGGACGAGGATCGCGGTGATGACGGTGGCCACGTACGCCAGGCCGTGCAGCGGCCCGAGAATCTGCGAGATCGCGGGGGCATGCACGGTGAGCATGTTGGCGAGCATGAGGATGAGGGTGACCAGTTCGGCCGTCCCTGCGATCTGGAGCATGCGGCGTGGACTCATAGCCCGACTCCCGTGGTCGATCCCGGCCGGTAGATCATGAGGACGACGACGATGGCCCACACCACGTTGAAGATCCCGGTGACCATGCTCAGGCTCCCCGGGATCCGGTCGAGCGAGGGCTGGGCCGGATCGGCTGCGTCGGGGTCGAGAGCGCGGACGAGGCGTGACTGTCTGGGCAGGATGAAGGCGATGAGCAGGACCGCGGCGATCGCGGTGAGGATCATCGACGCGATCAGCCACGCGTCGCCGAGGACGCCGATGCTCGCCGCTGTGGCCAGCCCGAACACGGGCACCAGGACGGCGATCACGCTGTAGACGCGGGTGACGCGGTGCAGGGTGCGTGCCACCGCGGCCTTTCGGGGATCGTACGGGGATGCCAGTGCGAGCCGGGCGAACCGGGGGAACATGCTCGCGGCGATCGCGACGGGCCCGATGGTGAGGATCGCGGCGAGGACGTGAACAGACAGCAGGAAGGCGCTCATCGGGTGACCCTCGCTCCGGTGACGTGGGTTTGCGGCAACCGTCCGGCTCGGGATACCCCGGTGAGGCTGTCGCCGGTGATGGTGACGTCGTAGTCGAGGTTGAGCCGGAGGGGCTTGGTGATCTGCTGTCTCCACGTGGCGTGCTGGCCATCTGGGGTGTCTTCGGTCACAAGGTCGGTCAGGGGGACTGCTTCGCCCGCGCCGTGCGCCGTCCCGGTGACCGAACCGTCATGTTCTTCGAAGTGGTAGTTGGCTTCGATGGTCCCGATGGGAGTTTTCATCCTCAGTCGCCAGTCACCGCAGATGGGGTTCATTCGCTTTGGTGTTCCTTTCGTTCTCAGGTCCGGATGCTCACGGCGTGGGGGCTTCGGGCACCGTGGCAGGGGCCTTGCCGGCGGCGCGCCAGACGGTGCCGCGTCGCTCGTACTCGAAGAGTTCCTCGACAGCGCGGGCGATCCGGGGTCCGAAGTGCCGTTCTAAGAGGTAGAGCGCCAGGTCGAGCCCGGAGGTGACGCCGCCGGCGGTGACGAGGTCGCCGTCGTCGACGACGCGGGCGTTGACCGCTGTCGCGCCGGTCGCCTCCAGCAGTGGCATTCCGAGGGTGTGGGTGACGACGTTGCGGCCCTCGCAGAGTCCGCCCATCGCCAGCGCGAGCGAGCCGCCGCACACTGCCGTGACCAGGACGTCGGGGTCGCGCATCGCGTTGGCGATGAGCGGGATCGCCCCGGTCGCCGCGAACCGTGCCAAAAGGACCGGGATCGTCTCGGCGCCCTCGTCGGGGTCGCCGTCAACCGGCCCGGATGCACCGGGCACGAGCACGATCCCCGGCCGGTGGGGATCGAGCGCCGCCGTCGCGCGGAGCCTGAGGCCCTGCGAGCCGGAGACGACATCGCGCGCCCCTTCGGCGCTGACCAGAGTGATGTCGAGTGCGTTGTCGAGGAAGTACTCGCTGCCTGCGACGAACACCTCGAACGGCGCGATCACATCGAGCGGATCAAACCCGTCGAACAGCACGATCTGCACGGACATCGACACGGGAACTCCCTTGCGTTGGCGGAAACGGCGGCGACGCTCTCGAGTCTCCGGCCTGTTCCGATCGGGCACAATCGGCCCGATGGCCAATAATCGCCGGAATCTGGCCACGCGTTCTGAACGTCAATCTCGCGCTTGAATATCTGTAGGATGCACGGTATGTACACCGTCGTCGCGCTCGCTCTTCCTGATGTGATCGCGTTCGATCTGGCCACCGCAGTGGAGACGTTTGGTCGTGTGACGCTCCCGGACGGGCGCCTGGCGTATCGGGTGATCGTCGCCGGGACGGCGCCCACGGTCGACGCGGGCCCCCTCCAGATCGCCACGAGCGTGGGTCTCGAAGCGCTGGAGCGAGCGGACACGATCATGGTTCCAGGGCGCAACGACGCGGCCGCGCCGCTCCCGGACGGCGTCGCGGACGCGCTCCGTGCGGCAGCGGCGGCGGGGACGCGCATCGCTTCGATCTGCGTGGGGGCGTTCGTGCTCGCAGACGCAGGGCTCCTCGATGGGCAGCGCGCGACGACCCACTGGCTCGCCACCGATCTGCTCGCACGACTGTTCCCGCGGGTGATCGTGGAGCCGGATGTGCTCTACACCGACAATGGGCAGGTGCTCACTTCGGCGGGTGCGGCCGCAGGGCTGGACCTGTGCCTGCACATGATCCGTCGGGACTTCGGTGCAGCGGTCGCCGCCCACGCGTCACGGTTGGCGGTCGCGCCGCTGCACCGCACAGGAGGGCAGGCGCAGTTCATCGTCCGGAATCCGCCCACCTACCGCACCGCCACGCTGGAGGACGTGCTCGTGTGGATAGAGGAGAACGCCCACCGTTCGCTCACGCTCGCCGACATCGCAACAGCAGCCCACACGAGCATCCGTACTCTGACCCGACGTTTTCACCAGGAGACCGGGCAGGCTCCCATGGAATGGGTCACCGGTGTGCGCATCCGGCACGCGCAGGAGCTGCTGGAGACCACCGACCACAGCATCGAGCGCATCGCCCGACAGGTCGGCTTCAGCAGCCCCAGCGCCTTCCGCGACCAGTTCCGCCGCGCCACCCGAGTCTCTCCCAGCGAGTACCGCGCAACATTCTCCGGCCGTCCGCCATACGACAACCACGAGGCGACCCGGTGAACACCGCGGGTGAGCAGGTCCGTGCGCGGTGTCGTTAGCGCGAGGCCAACACCGCCGCTGACGTCAGCGCCTCCGGAGGTGATCCGTGGGGTGTGCTGATCTGGGCCCAGAGGTCGTCGAGGGACAGGCCGAGCACGATGGCGACCGCGGCAACGGTGGGAAACGCTGGTGTGGCGACCCTGCCGGTCTCGATCTTGCGCAACGTCTCGGGGGAGATCCCCGCCTCGATCGCGACGTCAAGGATCGAACGTGGACCGCGCGCGACACGGAGTAGTTCTCCGAGCCGCTGCCCGCGTTTGACGTCCTCGCGAGTGAGCGGCAATCTGACCATTCCACCAATACTAATCACGGTATAGTCGTACCGGTATAAGTATTGGAGACCTGGCGGGAAGGTGCCGGATGATCGAGATCCTCACTCCGAGCGAGCTGGACCGGGCGCGGGTCACCGGCCGCATCGTCGGCGACGTTCTCCAGCGCCTCAAGGCCCGCTGCCGGGTCGGGACGAACCTGCTCCAGGTTGACCAGTGGGCGCGGGAGATGATCGATGCTGCCGGTGCGACCTCATGCTACGTCGACTATGCGCCCTCGTTCGGGCGCGGTCCCTTTGGGCACTACATCTGCACCGCCGTCAACGACGCCGTGCTGCACGGCATGCCACGCGACTACCGCCTCGCGGATGGGGACCTGCTCACCCTCGACCTCGCGGTCATCAAGGACGGGGTCGCGGCGGACGCCGCGATCAGCTTCATCGTCGGCGACACCCGCAACCCGCAGGACGTCGCGATGATCGACGCCACCGAACGGGCGCTGGTGGCCGCGATTCATATTGCCGCGCCGGGGTTGCGGCTGGGGGACCTCTCGCACGCGATCGAGCAGGTGCTGTCGGGCGCCGGCTACCTGATCAATACCGAGTTCGGTGGTCACGGCATCGGATCGACGATGCACCAGGACCCGCACGTGTCCAACAAGGGACGACCCGGCCGAGGATACCGGCTGCGGCCCGGGCTGCTGCTGGCCTTGGAGCCGTGGGTGATGGCCGATACCGACCGGCTCATCACCGACCCGGATGACGGGTGGACGCTGCGCAGTGCAACCGGATGCCGCACCGCCCACACCGAGCACACCATCGCGATCACCGACCATGGCGCCGAGATCCTCACCCTCCCACAGCAATAGGTGCCCCGATAGCGTCACCGGCACCCGCCGCTGCCCGCGTGCGCGGTCAGGACACCCGCGCAGGCGTGGCGAGGGCGGTGTCTGTGTCCTCTTTGGCGAGTCGAGCGTTGACGACGCCACCGGTGATGGCCCCGGCCCCGAGTGACATCGCCACGTTCGCGCCAGGGTCGACGACGTTCCCGGCAGCCCAGATACGTTCGTGGCTGGTCTGACCGGTGCGGTCGACGCTGAGGAACGAGCCGACGGGAGTGTCGACGCGGTCGAGGTCCAGCCCGGCGACGAACTCGTCAAGCGGGTGTAGGGTGCCCGCGGTGAAGATCGCATCGACGGAGGCGGTGCGGCCGTCCGCAAGCGCGACCTGTGAGATCGCGGGGGCGGGCCCGTGAATCTCGGTGACAGGCGCCGGTTCGATCCGGATGCCGCGCGCGGCCAGGCGCTTCTCGTCGTCGGCGGAGAGGTCGCCTGCGCCTGCGGAGAAGAAGGTGACCTGGTCGCTGAGCTGTCGCACGAGCTCCACCTGGTGCAGGGCGAGCGGTGAGGTGGCAAGCACGCCCAGGTGCTGGTTGCGAACCTCCCACCCATGACAGTACGGGCAGTGCAGCACCGTCTTGCCCCACCGCTCGGCCAGCCCGCCGATCGCGGGCAGGTCGTCCCGCAGCCCGGTGGCGATGACTAGCGTACGCGCCTGGTGGGCGGAACCATCATCCGCGGTCACGCGCACCCCGGCGGGTACGTTGGTGACCTCCCGCACGGTCCCGTCATGGAAGACCACTCCGTAGCCCTGGGCTTCGGCGCGCCCGAGCCGGCGCAACTCGGACGGGGGGAGCCCGTCATGGCCGAGCACGCCGTGCATGTGCGCGGCGAAACGATTGCGCGGACTGCCCGCATCGATCACGAGCACACGACGGCGAGAGCGCCCGAGCATCACCGCCGCGGTCAACCCCGCCGGACCTGCGCCGACTATCACTGCATCCCAAAGTTCTTCTGCCATACCGGCATCCTCCGGCCAGGTCTGGCAGAATAGCAAGGAAACTTGCAGTAATGGCAAAGAAGGGAAAGCGGACATGGAGAGCGCACGGATCGGGTCGAGGCTGCGCGCGATCCGCCGATCACAGGGTCTGACCCTGGAGGAGCTAGCAGCCGCCGCAGGCATGTCGGTAAGCACGCTTTCGCGTTTGGAATCGGGTAAACGTCAGGCGAATCTCGAACTGCTTGTGCCGTTGACGCGACGGCTCGGTATCCGAGTTGACGACCTGGTCGCTGACGAACGTCCCGACCCGCGGGTGCGCAGGCCGCCGATCCGCCGCGACGGTCTGGTTATCGTCCCCCTGGCCCCCGAACATGCACCGGTCATGACCTACCGCATCACATACCCACCACGGCCGCAGGCGCCCGAACCGCGGGTGCACGACGGTTATGAGTGGATCTATGTGCTGAGCGGTCGGCTCCGGCTTATCCTCGGGGACCAGGATCTCGTTCTCGAGCCGGGCGAAGCCGCGGAGTTCGACACCCGCACCCCCCACAGCATGAGCGCCGCAGGATCAGACAGCGCCGAAGCGATCAGCATCTTCAATCGCGACGGCGCCAGAATCCACACCCACACCACCCCACAGGATTAGGCCCTCGGGTGCCAGACCGCCTGAACCTGACTGCCACCCTCCGGGTCACCACGCCTCTTGCAGATCGAGGGCGCTGCGCGTTCGGTCGTGTCGCATCTGATGCGACAGGCATCGTCTCGCTCACCTCCCGAGTGAGCGGGGCTGCGAGTTCCCCAGCGCCGCAGGAAGAAACGGCTCACCGGAATCGGGACCGCGGTTGGGGCGATGTGCCCAATCCGGCCGAACGTGATCTGGGCGATGGACTTCCAATTCGACACCACCGCCGACGGCCGAACCATCAAAATACTCAACGTGATCGACGAGTTCACCCGCGAAGCCCTGGCGATCCACGTCGCCCGCGTCATCAACGCCGATGGCGTGGTTGATGTTCTCGACCGCCTGGCCCTGATACATGGTCCACCGTGCTACGTGCGGTTCGACAACGGACCGGAATTCGTCGCTCACGCCGTCAACGACTGGTGCCGATTCAACGGCACCGGATCACTATTCATCGACCCCGGCTCCCCGTGGCAGAACGCCTGGATCGAATCGTTCAACGGCCGCCTGCGCGACGAGCTGCTCAACTCCTGGCCCTTTGACTCCCTGCGCGAAGCCCGGGTCATCATCGAAGACTGGAGGATCGACTACAACGCCAACCGACCCCATTCGGCCCACCACGGACTCACCCCCGCCGAGTTCGCCCTACAGTGGACCACGACCCACCAACCCCAAGCCGCATAGCGACTGGACCATCGAATGGGTCCCCCTCAGCGTCGTCAACACCGAGTTCTTCGAGTTCGTCGCACAGCGTGCGCGCCCACAGATGCGGATCCTCGGCCAGGCGTGCGGTCACGTAGGGCGCGAACGGTTCGAACGGATCCTCATCCGGCTTCTTGCGTTGGCCCGGTGAGCGCACCCCGTTCAGATACGCCCGGATGGTCTTGCGGTCATGCCCGGTATGGCGGGCGATCGCCGAGATCGACCACCCCCGTTTGCGTAGTGCGTGTACTTCCACATCATCCTCCCATGTCAACATGAGAAAGCGGGCCTCCCTGGAGCTGGTGCGTGGTCAGAGACCATCAGCATCTCGGGAGGCCCGCCTTCGCTGGCGGAGCCACACGGGTGGGCAACTTAGGTGAGCATCACTGGGGAATTTCGATGAGCGCCGTCAGAGGGGCTGTCCTGTCCTTCCACCATCCGTTTCGAAGGTGGAAGGACAGGGTCGTGAGCGCGCGCTCAGTCGGCCGGCGACACCTCGGCGCCGCCGACGCTGAGCACGACGCGTGCGCCGTGCGGGACCGACTCGACGAGGCGCAGCTGCGCGAGCGCCGGATGGGCATCGAGCAGACGACCTGCGTTGGCGAGTGCGCGCAGGGACGCCGTCTCGGCGCGGGCTGCCTCGAGTTTCGCCAGGCCGCGCGTCTTCGCGGTGACCAGTTCGAGTGCGGCGCTGCGGACCTCGGCCGGCAGGATGACGTCGCGGATCACGACGCCGAGCACGACGAGGCCGAGGCGGGCGCCGACATCGGCGGCCGCCGATTGGATCGCCTCGACGTCGAGCGTGTCGCCGCGGCGGATCAGGTCGTCGGCGGTGACGGACGCGCACGTCTCGCGCAGCGCGAGCTGAGCCGCCAGATAGACCGAGGCGACCGGGTCCTCGGCCCGGTCGACTAATGCGACCGGGTCGGTGACGCGGATGCGCAACGACATCGAGACACGGACCGACATCGCGTCGGCCGTGAGCACCTCCTGAGCCGCGACCGGGACGAGTCGCTCACGCATGTCGATGCTCCGTGCCGAATGCGGGGTGCGGACGAGGTGACGGCCCGGCTCCAGGGTCGTCACCGTGTCACCGCGATAGGCCAGCACGACGTGTCCCGGCAGGACCGTGATCGTGGTGAAGAACAGCATCGCGATCCTCCTTCCCGTTGCGCCGCAATGCCTGTCGTCAGGTGATCCCGGGGCTCATGGCACGGCGGCGCCGCTCGCGGGCGGCCCGGCCGGTGGGGTCGATCGTCGCGGTCACGAGGACCGGGGGCGTCGACCGCAGGACCGACCGCGCCCGGGTGTCCCGGGAGCGGCGCCGGTCAGGACTCGAACCTGGGGGCCGTGGCCCTTACCATGTGTGAACCATTGGGAGACACGAGTTTCCGACGCGCAGGAACGCCGTGCGGTAGCCCGCTCGGGCCTGCTTGTCTCGTGCCGAGCGAGAACTATGCCACCGGAACGACACCGCGGGCAATCGATTATCGGCGGCCGGTCTCCCCGCCCGATGCTCGAGTGCACATCAGGAGACCCCGCAGGGTGGTGGAGCGTGGCGTCCGACCCGGCGTCTCCGCACCCGCCCGCGGGCACCTGCCGTGGGCCGGGCGTCGACACCCGCAGTCGCAGCGCGGAACTCAGCGTGTGAGGAACGAGGTGACCGCCGCCTCGAAGGCGTTCTTGGCCTCGATCATCACCCAGTGCCCGCACTTGGGGAAGATGTGCAACTCGGCGTCGGGGATGAGGCGCATCGGGACCAGCGCCATGTCCGGCGGGCTCACGCGGTCGTCGCGGCCCCAGGTGAGCATCGTCGGGCACGCGACCTTGTGCATGCTCGCCCAGTACGGCGGGGTGTCGGAGGCGGCCATGAACTTCTGTTGCATCTCGAAAGCCGCTGAGCCGTACATCATCTGGGCGGTCTTCTGGGCGTCGGGGTTGATCGCCGCCTGCCATCGCTCCTCGATGAGCTCGTCGGTGATCAGCGACCGGTCGTAGACCATCGAGTTCAGCCACCGGACGAGCTTGTCCTTGTCGGGGGCGTCGGTGAACTCCTGCAGGAGACGCAGGCCCTCACTCGGGCTGGGGCTGAACAGGTTCGGCCCGACGCCGCCGATGGTGACGAGCTTCTCCACACGGTCGGGCTTCTTGATGGCGAGGTTGACGCCGACGACGCCGCCCATCGAGTTTCCGATCATGGCGGCCTTGTCGATGCCGAGGGCGTCCATGAAACGGATGACCGAGCCGCCCGCGGTCAGGACCGGATGCCCTTCCACGGGGTCGCTCACGCCGAAGCCGGGGAACTCGAGGACGTAGCAGTGGTGGGTCTGCGCGAAGTGACCGAGGTTGCCGCGGTAGTTCCGCCAGCCGGTGACGCCCGGGCCCGAACCGTGCAGCAGGATCAGCGGCGGCGCGTCGGCGTCGCCCGCCTCATGGTAGCGCAGGGTTCCCTGGTCGGTCGGCAGTTCCCGTTTGGTCGCTTCGTAGCTCACATCCACGCGAACAGAGTAGAACGTGTTCTAATCCGTTGTCACGGGTGTTCGTGATCGTGTCCCTGACCTCGGGTGATGTGCCCGACGCCGATGATGTCGTGGAGGATGCGGTGCACGATGGCGTCGCCGACGACCTCGTAGTGGACCCGGCGGCCGACCTTCTCCGACCGCACCCAACCCTGGTCGCGAAGGGCGCGGATCGACTGGGACGCCGCGTTCTCGGTGATGCCGATGGCCGAGGCCAGCTCGGCCACCGTCGATCCCGGGTGCGCATGCATCTCGGCCACGATCCTCAGTCGGGTCGGGTCGCTGAGCAGGGTGAAACGCGCAGCCCACGAGTCCGCGTCGAAGTCGGCCGCGGCGTGCCTCTCTGCGTGTCCCACCCTCTCGATATACACCAGCGGGCGGTCGCATCGGTGGTGGAGTGGCGGCGGACGTGTGTCTGCGCGAACATGTGTCTGTGACGACACGTATTGGCCGCCGGTCCGACCGCCGCGGACGGCGGGTGCTCGTCGCCGCGCTCGCCGCCGCCGTCGCCCTCGGCGGTCTCGCCGCCTGTTCGGGAGACGCCGGCCCCGGCCGCGGGCCAACGGATCGGATTGTCCTCGCCGAGGCGCAGGCGCCGGGCGAGTTCAATCCGCTGCTCGGCTACGGCCGACTGGGGGTGTCGCCGATCTACGAGGGTCTCCTGGCACCCGGCGCCGACTCCGACGAGCGCTTGCCCGACCTCGTGCCGGCACTGGCGGCGTCGAGGCCGGAACGCATCGCACCCCGGGTGTGGCGGGTCCCGCTCAAGACCGGAGTGACCTTCTCCGACGGCACGCCGTTCGACTCCGCCGACGTGGTCGCCACCTATCGTGCGGCCGTCGACCCGGCGGTCGCGTCGGCGGTCTCCACCTATCTCGCCCCGATCGTCGAGATGAAAGCCGATGGGCCGCAATCGGTCACGGTGACCATGGCCACCGATGCCGACCCGTCTCCGTATCTGCTCCTGGGTATCGTCCCCGCCGAGCGCGTGGAGCGGATCCCCGCCGCACAGTGGGCGCTCAACACCGACCCGGTCGGAACCGGGCCGTACCGCCTGGACTCGCTCGATCCCGACCAGGCGATCCTCGTCGCTCGCGAAGACCATCGCGACGGGACGCCGGCGATGCGACGCGTCGTGTACACGCATGTGCCCGACGACAACAGCCGGGCGCAGCTCCTGCAGACCGGGGAGGTCGACGGGGCGAGCCTGCCGCCGCGCCTCGCCGCCGGCTTCGAGGGACGCGACGACCTGGACGTCGTGGACGTGGCCTCTGCCGACTGGCGAGGCGTCTCGCTGCCGGCCCGCAACGACTTCACCGCCGATCCGGCGGCACGCCGCGCGATGAACCTGGGGATCGACCGAAAGGCGTTGGTGGAAGACGTGCTCGACGGCGACGGGGAACCGGCGAGCACACCGATCTCCCGCGCATACGGGGACGCCTACGACGAATCGGCGCAGTTCCCGTACGACCGGGATGCCGCACAGCGCGTCCTGGACGCGGCCGGCTGGCGGCCCGGTGAGGACGGAATCCGGGTCCGCAACGGGGTCCGCGCCTCGTTTCCGTTGCTGTACAACGCCGGCGACACGCTCCGCCGCGACCTCGCGGTGGCCTTCGCCGCGGCGATGAAGAAGATCGGCGTCGAGGTGCTGACCCGCGGCACCAGCTGGGACGAGATCGAGACGAAGCTGGCAACCGCCGGTGCCCTGCTCGGCGGCGGCGAGACGCCGTACAGCATCGACTCACAGGTCTACGACGCCCTCCACACCCGGGTGCCCGGCTCCTCGCCGTACTCCAACCCCGGTGACTTCACCGCCCCCGGACTCGACGAGATGCTCGACGCCGCACGGGAATCCGCTCCCGGACCGGGAAACGACGAACGCTATCGCCGCATCCAGCAGATCTACTCCGCAGAGCCGTCCCAGGTCTTCCTCGCCTTCGTCCATCACACCTACGTCGCCCGCAGTGCCGGCTGGACGCATGACGCGCCGATCCTCGAGCCCCACTCGCACGGGGTGATCTGGGGGCCGTGGTGGAACCTCCCGTCCTGGTCGCCGGAGGCCTGACGTGACCACGCAGCTGGCCCCGAACACGCAATCGCCTGGCGAAGAGGTTGCAGCGCAGCGTTGTTCGTCGGATTCCGGGAGCGTCCCCCGCCGCACGCGGGGGCGTCGCGTCGTCGGACTCCTGGGGCGTCGGCTGCTGATGATGATCCCGACCGTCGTGCTGGTCTCCCTCGGGGTGTTCGCGGTCGCGGCCGCGTCGCCGTTGGATCCGTTGACCGAGCACCTCGGCGACGACTACCAGTCGGCGACGGCGTCGCAGCGTGAGGCGGTGACGCAGGCCCACGGTCTCGACGGTCACTGGTTCGGCGCGTGGTGGCGGTGGTGGGGCGACGTCTTCTCCGGCGACGCCGGATGGTCATCCACGCAGAGCCGACCGGTGACGGACGTGATCGTCGACCGTCTGCCGTTCACACTGGGGATGTCGTTGCTCGCGCTGCTGTTCGCCACGGTGATCGCGATCGTTCTCGGCGCTCTCACCGGCATGCGACGTGGCGGCCTGCTCGACCGGGTGTGCACGGGTGCGGCCGCGATGCTCGCCGCCACACCGCCGTTCGTCGTCTCGCTGGTGCTCGTGAGCGTCTTCGCGGTGGGGCTCGGATGGCTCCCCGCAGCGGGCGCCCGGCGCCCGGGCGACGCGTACACCGTGGCGGGGCTGTTCACCCACGGGGTGCTGCCCTGTCTGGCGCTGACCATCTCGATGATCCCGTGGCTGTTGCTGACGATGCGGGCCGCCGTCGTCGATGCCGCGGCCTCCGAGGCCGTGCGGGGCGCCCGCGCCCGCGGGATCGGCGGTTGGGCGCTGCTGCGGGGGCACGTGGTCCCGGTCTCGGTGCTGCCCACCCTGGCCCTCCTGGGAACACGGCTGCCCGAACTCGTCGCCGGTGCGGCGATCGTGGAGAGCGTGTTCGGCTGGCCCGGTCTCGCCGAGGCGCTCGTGGATTCGGCGGTGGCGCTGGACTTCTCGCTGCTCGCACCGCTGGCGGTCGGCTCGGCGGTCCTGGTCCTGATCGGGTCGGCGGTCTCGGACGCCGCGGCGGTGTGGATCGACCCGCGGATCGGACTGCGCGCGTGACCGCGACGATCGGCGCGGCCGGCGGCACCGGGGCGGCCTTCGGGCGGGCCGGACGGTTGCTGCCGTGGGCGGTGCTGGTGGTCGTGGCGGCCGTCGCGCTCGGCTGGCCGATGCTCGCGGGCGAGCAGGCCGCCGACTTCGGCCGGGCACTGCGGGCTCCCGGCGCGGGCACCCTGCTGGGAACCGACCACTCCGGCTACGACCTGGGGGTCCGCACGGCGGAGGGCCTGCGGATCTCCCTGCTGATCGCCCTCGCATGCGCGGTCCTGGCGACCGTTCTCGGCGTGGTCGTCGGCGTCGCATCGGTGACGGCCGGCGGATGGGTGGACGCCGTCGTGATGCGCGTCGTGGACGGGGTCAACGCCCTGCCGCATCTCGTCGTCGGGGTGGTCATCGCCGCGATGTGGCGCGGCGAGCCGGTCGCGATCATCGCGTCGATCGCGCTCACGCACTGGCCCGCCGTCGCCCGGGTGGTGCGGGCGGAACTGCTCGAGGCGCGCACCGCCGGCTGGGTGGAAGCGGCGCGCCTGGCCGGGGCGTCGCGCACCTTCATCGCGACCCGCCACCTGGGGCCGGCCGTCGGCGGGCAGGTCCTGGTGGCCATGACCGTGCTGCTGCCGCACGCGGTGTGGCACGAGACGACGCTGTCCTTCCTCGGCGTCGGCCTGTCCCCGGACGAGGCGAGCCTGGGGACGCTGCTCGGACAGGCGCGCGGCGATGTGCTCACCGGCGCGTGGTGGACCCTGGTCGTGCCGGGTGCGGCGCTGATGGTCACGGCGCTCGCATGCGCGGCCGCCGCCTCCTCGCTGCGCCGGGCGTCGACCCCGCCGGCCGGGGAGGTGTGGCGGTGAGCGCCCGGCTGGACGGGGTGAGCGTCGACATCGCGACCGGACGGGGCCGGCGTGCTCCGCGGGCGCGTGTCCTCGACGACGTGACGCTCGACGTGCCCGCCGGCGCGGTGTCGGTGCTGATCGGGGAATCGGGGTGCGGGAAATCGATGGTCGCGGCCGCGTTGTGCGGGTTGCTACCCGCCGGGGCGGCGGTGACCGGCCGGCTGTGGCTGGACGGCGAGCAGCTGGATGGCGAGCAGATCGCCGGGCGGGACCCGCGGTGGCGGGGACTGCGCGGGAAGCGCGTCGGGCTGGTGCCGCAGTCGGCGGCCACGTCGTTCACCCCCGTCCGGACGATCGGAGCGCAGCTTGAGGAGGTGATCGGCGTGCTCGGCGGAACACGCGACGCGGTGGAGCTGTGCCGGACCGTGCACCTGGACCCGGCCGCGCTGCAGCTGTATCCGCACGAGCTGTCCGGTGGGATGGCCCAGCGGGCCGCGATCGCCGCAGCGCTGGCCGGCGACCCGCTCGTACTGGTGGCCGACGAACCGACCTCGGCTCTCGATCCCGAGCTCGGCTCGTCGATCTGGGCTCTGCTCGCCGACACCGCGAGTCGCGGTGTGGCCGTCCTCGTGATCACCCACGACATCGACGCGCTGACCGGTGGTTGTGACTCGATCGCCGTCATGCGGGCCGGACGGGTCGTCGACCGGGGGCCGGTCGCCGCGCTCAGGGATTCCGGCGACGAGTACGTCGGCGCCTTCTTCGAGCCGGTCGCATGAGGGTCGCGCTCGCCGGACGGGGGCTCGCCGCACGCCACGGGGACACGGAGGTGTTCTCCGGCGTGGACATCCGCGTCGACGCCGGGACCGTCGTCGGCGTGGTCGGCCGGTCCGGGAGCGGCAAGACCACGCTGCTGCGCATCCTCGCCGGACTCGCCGCACCGGCGGCGGGCAGGGTCGAGCATGTGGGTTTCGGGTATGGGCCCGGTGACATCGGCCTGCTGTCCCAGCACCCCCGGCTGGTGACCAACCCGCGGTGGGCGCTGCGGCGCATCGTCGGTGAACCCGCGGCGATCGCCGGCGCCGGCTGCGACGTCGAGGCGATCGCCGATCGCGTCGGCCTCGATCCCGCGCTGCTCGACCGTCGGCCGTCGCAGGTGTCCGACGGTCAGGTGCAGCGCGCCTGCCTGGGACGACTGATGGTGCAGAAGCCGCGATTCGTCCTCGCCGACGAGCCGACCGCGATGCTCGACCCGATCTCGACGCGTGCGGTGATCGCGCTGCTGCAGCAACTCGTCGACGACGGCGCCGGGATGGTGCTGGTCAGCCACCAGCGCCGGATCGTCGAAGCGCGCAGTGGCCGGGTGGTGGAGCTGGACGGGCGGTGACCGATCCGACCTGCCGGAGGTCTCGCTCCTACGTCTGCAGCCGGACGGCGTCGTCCTCGCCCATGGCGTCCTCGAGGACCTCTGGCGAGTAGTCGACGTCGATCTCGGCGACCGAGCGGCCGCGCGCGGACTCGATCGCCGAGACGCGACGCTGGGCCCGGTCGGCGGCGTACTCCAGGAACTCGTTGTTGTCGAGCCCGAACGGCTGCTCGTCGAACTGCTCGTTGACCCAGTCGATCATGCCCAGGGCCAGCGGCAGCAGCTCGTTCATCCGCTCGCCCACGGTCTCCCACAGGGAGTCGTCGGCGGCGACGTGGCGACGGCACGTGAAGGTGCCCCACGCCATGTGCCGCCGCTCGTCGTCGCTGATGAAGCGGATCAGAGTCTGCATCCCCGGGAAGATGCCGAAGCGGGAGCAGACCTTCTGCCAGGCGTGGTAGCCGGTGAGGGCGAGGCTGCCCTCGATCACGTGGTTGTAGGTGACGCTCGCACGGATCTGGTTGCGCGGCGACGGGTCGTGGTCGAGGGCGTGGAGCGACTCGGGCAGCTCCTCGTAGAAGAGGCGTCGGTAGTTGGGGTTGTCGGCGACGAAGGACTGCAGGTCCCCGGTGAGCCCGACGGTGTCCATCCACATGCGGAACACCTGCGTGTGCTTGGCCTCTTCGAAACAGAACTGCGACAGGTACATCTCGTCGCCGAAGCGTCCCTCGGCCGCCATCGCCTTCATGAAGGGTTGGATGTCCTGGGTCACGGCCTCCTCGCCGGCGATGAACTGGCTGACGAGATACGTTGCGCTGCGGCGCTGCTCGTCGTTGAGTTCCTCCCAGTCCTGGGCGTCGCGCGAGAAGTCGATCGCGATCGGATCCCAGAAGCGAGAGTTGCCTTTGATGAAGAGACGCAACGGAAATGAGTCCCAGTTGAGACCTCCCCGCCGCAACGACGAGAAGTCCTCGCGGTGAGACTCCGTGTGCTCGATCAGGGTCATTGGATCACCAGCCAGCCGACGAAGAGATGGGAATACCCGACGCTAACGCTTTCCCGCCGCGCGGGCATCAACTTCGCTGAATTATCTTGGCGGAACTGAACTTATGGCACGGGATCGAGGGCCGGGCCGATCAGGCCGCCGACGAATCGGCGGTGGCGTCTTCCTTCTTCGCGAGCGCACTCGGCCACCAGATCCTGGGTCCGATGTCGAGGGTGAGGGCGGGGACCAGCAACGTGCGCACGATGAGCGTGTCGATGAGGACGCCGAAGGCGACGAGGAAGGCCACCTGCACCAGGAACATCAGCGGGATCACGGCCAGGGCCGCGAACGTCGCCGCCAGCACGACGCCGGCGGAGGTGATGACGCCGCCGGTCGCGGTGAGACCGCGGATCATGCCGATCCGCGTGCCGCTGCGCAGCGCCTCCTCCCGCACGCGCGTCATGAGGAAGATGTTGTAGTCGATGCCCAGCGCGACGAGGAACACGAATGCGAACAGCGGGACCACCGGGTCGGCGCCCGGGAAGCCGAACGGGCCGTTGAACAGGAGCGCCGCCACGCCCAGGGTCGTGGCGAAGGACAGCACCGTCGACGCCAGCAGGATCAGGGGCGCGACGATGCTGCGCAGCAGGGCCACCAGCACTACGAACACGACGATCAGGACGATCGGGATGATCAGGTTCCGGTCGTGGATCGCGGTCTCGCGGGTGTCGAGGTCGATGGCGCTCGTGCCGCCGACCAGTGCGTCCGCGTCCGGGATGTCGTGGACCGCGGAGCGGATGTCGGCGACGGTGTCTTGGGCGGCCAGCGACTCGGCGTTGTCGGTCAGGGTCGCCGAGATCGCGACCTTGCCGTCGCGCACCATCGGCGCCCCGTTCTCCTCCATGAACTGCGCCGACGCCACGCCGTCGGTGGCGCGGACGGCGTCGAGAACGGCGGTGCCGGCGCCCTGGTCGGCGATGACGTAGGTCGGGGTGCCGCTGCCGGCGTCGAAGTGCCTCGCCTGGATCTCCGCACCCTCGACCGACTCCACGGTGCCCATGAAGAAGTCGCTCGACGCGATGCCGTCGGCCTTGAACGCCGGGGCGAACGCGGCGCCGATGAGCAACACCACGAGGGTGCCGACCCAGATGACGCGCGGCTTGGACGCGACCACGTCGGCGATCCGCTTCCACAGGCGATGGGCGGTGCCGGTGTCCGGATCGGTGTCGGGCGCGTACGCGGGACGCAGCGGCCAGAACGCGGTGCGGCCGAGCAGGGTGAGCGCCGCCGGCAGGAAGGTCATCGACGCCAGGAAGGAGGCGACGATGCCGATGGCCGCGATCGGACCGAGGCTCTTGTTGGAGTTCAGGTCACTGAGCAGCAGACACAGGACACCGGCGATCACGGTGCCGGCCGACGCCGCGATCGGCTCGATCGTCGCGCGCCAGGCCTGCCGGATCGCCGCGTACTTGTCCTCGGTGGTGATCAGCTCCTCCCGGAAGCGGGAGACCAGCAGCAACGCGTAGTCGGTGGCGGCGCCGAAGACGAGGATGAACAGGATGCCCTGGCTCTGGCCGTTGAGGTCGAGGACGCCCTGCTTGGTGAGGAAGTAGACCAGGCCCGACGCGAGACCGAGCGCGAACACCGCGGAGATGATGACGACGAACGGCAGGATCGGGCTGCGGTAGACGACGATCAGGATGAGGATGACCACCGCGCCCGCGACGAGTAGCAGCAGGCCGTCGATGCCGGCGAAGGCCTCGCCCAGGTCGGCCACCTGCCCGGCCGGACCGGTGACCTTGACGGTCAGGCCGTCCGGGGCGTTCGCGAGCTTGTCCCGCAGGGTCTCCACGGTCTCGGCCGGGTCGTCGGAGGAGGACACCGGGACGAAGACCTCGGCGGCCTGACGGTCGGCCGACGGGATCGGGGGCGAGACCGCGTCCCCGAATCCGGGGGTCCCGGCCAGCCCGGAGGTCGTGGACTGTAGGAACTGCAGGTCGCCGGGCGTGATCCCGCTCGGCCGCTCGGCGATCACGATGGCGGGGATCTCGTCGGTGTCCTGGAAGTCGGCGAGCAGCTTCTGCACCTGCGTCGACTCCGCCGACGCGGGGAGGAACGTGCTGTTGTCGTTGCTCGAGACGCCCGCGAGCTTGCCGGCGAACGGGCCGGTGACGCCGCCGATGATCAGCCACCCCAGCAGCAGGAGTGCCGGGATCAGCCAGCGCAGCTTCGGGGTGGGGCGGGGACGCGAAACGGTCTTGTCCGGCATGGGGTCATCGTTCCACGTCGTCGCACCGGAATCCGTGGAAGGGCTCGAGGACGGTCGCATGCACCGGATTCGGCGCCCGTGGCGGGGCGGATGGGATCGGGTCGATCACGTGACACGGATCGCGTGAATCGCCTGCGAACGACATCGTCGGTGGTCCAGCATGTGACGTACGTCGCATAAGCAGTCGGCGATATCTGACGCACGTTCCAGGGCGCACGAGCAAGGAGCACATGTGAAGACCAAGGGTGCAATTCTCCGGAATCCGGGTGAGGAATGGAAGATCGAGGAGTTCGAACTCGGCGATCCGGTACCCGGCGAGGTCCAGGTGAGGCTGGTCAGTTCGGGTCTGTGCCACAGCGACCATCACCTTCGCACCGGCGACAGCCCCGCACCCATGCCGGTGCTCGGCGGTCACGAGGGTGCGGGCGTCGTGACCAAGGTCGGTCCGGGCGTCACCCGCCTGAAGGAGGGTGACCACGTCGTCACCGCGTTCATCCCGGCCTGCGGCACCTGCGAACCCTGCTCGCGGGGCCAGCAGAACATCTGCGACGAGGGTGCCAGACTCCTCACCGGACTCTCGATCGCCGACGACACCCACCGGGCGCACACCCACGACGGTCTGCCCCTCGTGCAGATGTGCATGCTCGGGACGTTCGCTCCGTACATCACCGTCAACCAGGCCTCGCTGGTGAAGATCGAGGACGACATCCCGCTGCAGACCGCGGCGCTGCTCGGCTGCGGCGTCGCGACCGGCTGGGGCTCGGCGGTCGAGATCGGCGGGACGCATGCCGGCGACACCGTGGTCGTGGTCGGCATCGGCGGCGTCGGCATCAACGCGGTCCAGGGTGCCGCGGCGGCCGGTGCCCGCCACGTCATCGCCGTCGATCCAGTGCCCTTCAAGCTGCAGATGGCCGAGGAGATGGGCGCGACGCACACCTTCTCCTCGATGGAGGAGGCGCTCGAGGCGCTCGGCGACATCACGTGGGGGCGGATGGCCAACACGACGATCCTCACCGTCGGCGAGATCGACGGGTCGATGATCGCCCCGGCGCTCGCCCTCACCGGCAAGGGCGGCCAGGTCGTCGTCGTGGGCATGGGCAACTTCGCGGCGATGGACGCGCAGATGAACCTCTTCGACCTGACTCTCATGCAGAAGCGGGTCCAGGGCGCGATCTTCGGCGGCGCGAGCCCGCGCACGCAGGTGCCCGCGCTGCTCAACGAATACCGCGCGGGCAAGCTGAACCTCGACGATCTGGTCACCAAGACCTACCGGCTCGACCAGATCAACGAGGCATACGACGACATGCTGGCGGGCAACAACATCCGCGGCATGGTCGTCTACGGGGACGACGACTACTGATGAGATGCCGATGAGCGACGGACCATGACCACCGGGGTCCGGCCGGGTGCAACACCCGGAGCAGGGCCGGACCCTGTGGTCTCTCGGCGACGCCAGGTCACCCGCGGGTGACCTGGCGTCGCTGGTTGATCAGCAGGTTGAGGAACCTCAGCCCCAGCCCGACCAGCACCAGCGTGCTCCCCATCTGCAGCGACACGGCGACCCGCGCGCCCTGCGAGACAGCGGCGATGTCGCCGAAACCGGTCGTGGTGAAGACCGTGAGACAGAAGTAGAGTGCGTCGACCCGGGTGAGCCGCTCGTTGAAGCTGCCCGGGGCGTACTCGGAGAACAGGAAGTACGTCGTCGCGAAGGCGACGATGTAGAACGACGCCAGGGCCACCAGCATCTCCATCGCGGCCGCGACGGGATGCACGGAGCGGGTGAACTTGCGCACCTCCCACACGCAGAACGACCCCAGCAGGATCGCGCCGAGGACGAGCCCGACCGTGTTGAGGCTGCTCGCCTTGTCGATCGGCAGCAGGAAGTAGCAGGCGAGCAACACGATCGCGATGCCGATCGGGCGCAGCAGCGCGACGGTCAGGTCCCGGCGGCCGACCGCCGCCGGCGGGGTGCGCGGATCCCGCTGCCGCTCGGGACCCGGCCGTGGTGCCGGGGTCCGCGTTGCGGGGGTCTGTGATGTGGGGGTCTGTGTTATGGGGGTCTTCTGGGCCGTGGGGGCCTGGGCCGGAGACTCCGGCGCCGGGGCGTCGTCTGCCGACCCGCCGGCGCCGGTCGTCCCGTTCACCAGATCCGGACCCGCTGGTCCTCGTCGAGGTACAGCGCGTCGCCCGGCTTGACGTCGAACGCCTCGTAGAAGGCGTCGATGTTGCGGACGACGCCGTTGCAGCGGAACTCCGGCGGCGAGTGCGGATCGATCGACAGGCGCCGGATCGCCTCGGCGTCACGGGTCTTGGTCCGCCAGATCTGCGCCCAGCTGAAGAACACCCGCTGCACGCCCGTGAGCCCGTCGATCACCGGCGGCTCCGTTCCGTCGGCATCGGGCCCGCTCGCTGCGCTCCCGGCGCCGGTGTCATGGGGCCCGCTCGCTGCGCTCCCGGCGCCCTCGGCATGGGGCCCGCTCGCTGCGCTCCCGGCGCCCTCGGTGGCGATCTGGTAGGCCTTCAGCGCGATCGACAGGCCGCCCAGGTCGCCGATGTTCTCGCCGATGGTGAACTCGCCGTTGACCTTGTGCTCGGGGTCGAGCCCGGTCGGGGTGAACTCGTTGTACTGCTCGATGAGTTTGCGTGTGCGCTTGGAGAACTCGGTCCGGTCGTCGTCGGTCCACCAGTTCACGAGGTTGCCGTCGCCGTCGTACTTGGAGCCCTGGTCGTCGAAACCGTGGCCGATCTCGTGGCCGATGACCGCGCCGATGCCGCCGTAGTTGGCCGCGTCGTCGGCCTCCGGGTCGAAGAACGGCGGCTGCAGGATGGCGGCCGGGAACACGATCTCGTTCATGCCCGGGTTGTAGTAGGCGTTGACCGTCTGCGGGGTCATGAACCACTCGTCGCGGTCGACGGGCATGCCGATCTTGCCGAACTCGCGGTCCTGCTCGAACGACGAGGCGCGGGCGACGTTCCCGATGAGGTCGCCCCGGTCGACGGTCAGCGCGCTGTAATCGCGCCAGTGGGCCGGGTAGCCGATCTTCGGGTTGAACTTGTCGAGCTTGGCCAGTGCCTTCTCCCGGGTCTCGGGGGTCATCCACGGCAGCTCGGAGATGTTGCGGCGGTAGGCCTCGACGAGGTTGGCGATCAGCTCGTCCATCCGGGCCTTGGCCTCCGGCGGGAAGTGCTTGGCCACGTACAGCTTGCCGACGGCGAAGCCCATCGCGTCCTCGACGAACGCCACGCCACGCTTCCAGCGGTCGCGGATGGTCTCCGCGCCCGTCAGCGTGCGGCCGTAGAAGTCGAAGTTCTCGTCGACGAAGGCCGACGACAGGTACGGGGCGGCCGACCGCAGCAGACGCCACGTCAACCAGGTCTTCCACTCCTCCAGCGGACGCGAGGCGATCAGCGACGCCGCGCCGGACACGAAGGACGGCTGCGCGACGACGACCTCGGCGAAGGTGGGCTCGCCGGTGGTGCCCAGCCCGCCCAGCCACTCGCCGATCGGGAAACCATCTGCGGTGGAGGAGAACTCGTCGAGGGACATCAGGTTGTAGGTGAGCTCGGCGTCGCGCCGGCGCACGACGTCCCAGTGCTGGGCGGCGATCGCGGTCTCGAGGTCGAGGATCACCGCGGCGCGCGCGGCGGCGTCGTCGAACCCGGCGAGGGCGAACATGCGCTCCACGTGCGCGACATAGGCGTCACGCGTGGCGGCGTGCTTGTCCTCCCGGTAGTACGACTCGTCGGGCAGGCCGAGCCCGGACTGGGTGACGTGCACCAGGTAGCGGTCGGACCGCCTGGCGTCGGTGTCGACGTAGTAGCCGAAGAGGCCGCCGGCGCCGTGGCGCTGCAGGCGTCCGATGCGGCGCGCGAGTGCGTCGACCGAGTCGATGGCGGCAATCTTCTCCAGCTCGCCGGTGATCGGCCCGATGCCGAGCGCCTCGATGTGGTCGGTGTCCATGAAGGAGGCGTAGAGGTCGCCGATCTTCTGTTCGTCCGTCCCGCTCTCCGGGTTCGACGCGGCGCACTCGGTGATGATGTCGCGGACGTTCTCCTCGGAGTTGTCGCGCAGCACGTGGAAGGCGCCGTCGACCGACCGGTCGTCGGGGATCACGTGCGATTCGAGCCACTTGCCGTTGACGTGTGCGAACAGGTCGTCCTGGACGCGGACGGACTCGTCGACCCACTCGAGGTCGAGGCCGGACTTGAGGTCGGTGTGCGAAACAGTCACGCGTTCCATCCTGTCACCGCGGTCGCGATCCGTCAGCCGCGTTCGGTCACGGCGTAACCGCCGGATGGCCGTATGGCGCGAAACCGAGCGGATGCGCGGGGCGGGTCCCTACCGTGGATTCATGGCGGGACAAGACGTGTATGACGTCGTCGTGATCGGCGGCGGACCGGTCGGCGAGAACGTCGCCGACTACGCGATCAGGGGAAGCGATCGCACCGCCGCGATCGTCGAACACGAACTGATGGGCGGGGAGTGCTCGTACTGGGCCTGCATGCCCAGCAAGGCACTCCTCGGGCCCGGCAACGCCCTCGATGCCGCCCGCGCACTCTCCGGCGCCCGCGAACGGCTCGCCGCGTCCGGGCCCGATCCCGGGGCGGTCCTCTCCTGGCGGGACACGGTAACCGGACGCGTGGACTCCGCCCGGGTCACTCACGCCCGGGGCACTCAATACGGGGGCACTCACGACGGGGTCACTCACGATGATGCCGGACAGGTGCGGTGGGCCGAGGGCGCGGGCATCGAGGTGATCCGCGGGCACGGGCGCATCGTCGGGGAGAGGCGGGTGGACGTCGGCGGCCGGGTGCTCACCGCGCGCGAGGCGGTCGTCGTCGCGACCGGCAGCACCGCGTCCATACCGCCGATCCCCGGACTGCGGGAGGCCCTGCCGTGGACGTCGCGGGACGCCACCAACCTCGTCGACATCCCCGATCGGATGCTGGTGCTCGGCGGTGGGGTGGTGGCATGCGAGGCCGCGACCTGGCTGTTGGATCTCGGGGTGCGCGAGCTCGTGATGGCGATCCGGGGTGATCGGCTGTTGCCGCGGATGGAACCGTTCGCGGGTGAGTGCGTCGCCGATGCCCTGCGCGACCGGGGCGCGGACATCCGGTTCGGCACGACGATCGAGTCCGTCGACCGGCCCGACGCCGCGGCCACCGGCTACGGCCGCCGCCACGGAGGTTCGGCGTCGGTGCGGCTCGGTGGGGACGGGGCCGGTGAGATCGTCGTCGACGAGATCCTGGTCGCCGCCGGAAGGGCTCCCGCCACAACGGATGTGGGGCTCGACGCGATCGGCGTGGAACCCGGCGGGCCACTGCGCGTGGACGACCATATGACCGTGTCCGGCCATCCGTGGTTGTATGCGGTCGGAGATGTCAACGGCCGCAACGCATTGACGCACATGGGCAAGTATCAGGCCCGTGTCGCCGGCGACGTGATCGCGGCACGCGCCGAGGAGCGGTCGCTCGACGACCCGCGTCACACCGCGAGTTCCGATCACGGCGCGGTCGGGCAGGTCGTGTTCACCCGGCCGGAGATCGCCTCGGTCGGGCTGACCCGCGCGGGTGCCGCGAAGGCGGGTCTCGACGTGCGTGCCGTCGAGGGCGATATCGCGGTCGCCGGGTCGTACCTGGTGGACCCCGACCACTCGGGGCATGCCTGCCTCGTCGTCGACGCGGCCCGGGATGTCCTCGTCGGCGCGACCTTCGTCGGGGCGCAGACCGCCGAACTGGTGCACTCGGCGACCGTCGCGATCGTCGGCGAGGTGTCGCTGTCGAGGCTCTGGCACGCCGTCCCGTCGTACCCGACCGTGAGCGAGGTGTGGCTGCGTCTGCTGGACCAGTTGCGCTGACCGGAGGAATCGCGAGTTCGCCCGACAATCACGCCCTGGAGGTCGCGGTTGTCGGGCAAGCCTGCGATCCTGCCGACGGTACTGGTCTGACCACTTGACCACTAGGCCACCTGTGATTAGTGTCACGGTCATGCCGTTCGAGCCCATTGCCCAGCAGAGCGCACCGGAAGCCGTCTTCGACCAGATCGTCGAAGGGGTGCTGTCGGGCGACCTTCCCGCTGGTCAGGCGCTGCCGAGCGAGCGGGAGCTGGCGCGGATGCTCGGCGTCTCCCGGCCGACGGTGCGTGAGGCGCTGACCCGCGTCGCGGCCGCGGGCCTGGTGACGATCCGCCAGGGTGACGGTGCCCGGGTGCGCGACATCGCGACCTCCGGCGGGCTCGACCTGCTGCCCCGGCTGCTGATCCGCAACGGCTCGCTCGTGCCGGGTGTCGCGCGATCCGTCGTCGAGGCCCGCGCCGCCGTCGGGCCGAAGGTCGCCGGCATGGCCGCACAGCGCATCTCCGACGACGGTCTCGCGCGTTTGACCGTGATCGTCGACGACCTCGCCGCCGAACCCGATCCGATCGGCCAGCAGTTCGTGGCCCTCGAGTTCTGGAGCGCGGTCATCGACGCGGCCGACTCGATCGCCTTCCGCCTCATGTTCAACTCGTTGCGCGCGGCCTACGAACCGGCCCTGCCGGCGCTGGGGGCCGTGCTCGAGCCCGAGGTCGGGAACATCGACGGCTACCGCGCCCTCGTGGACGCCCTGCGCGCCGGCGATCCGCACGGCGCCGAGACGGCCGCCCAGGCGCTCCTCGAGCCCGCGACGACCGCGCTGCTCGACCTGTGTCGCGCACTCGACGACGCCGCGGCCGCGGGCGGCGATGCCACCGCCGGTGCCGACAGCGACCGATACGACAGCGACCGATACGACAGCGACCGAAACGACAGCGACCGAAACGACAGCGACCAAAACGGCTCTGCCGCAACAACCACCGGAGGGTGACAGCGATGTCCGCCGACGAGATCGACAGCAAGGCCCGCCGCCGGGTGGCGGCCGACGAACGACGTATGCGGCTGCGGAGGTCGATGTCGTTGCGCGACGCCTTCGCCGAGTTCCTCCGGCACCCGTCACCGTGGATCATGGCCGTGTTCCTGGCCGGCGCGCTGGTGGCCCGCGTGTGGGTCGGCGGCTGGGGTCTCGCCGACGCCATCGTGCCGGTGGTGATGATCGCGAGCTTTCCGCTGGTCGAGTGGCTCGTCCACGTGTTCGTCCTGCACTGGAAGCCCAAGCGCCTCGGTCCGGTGACGATCGACCCGCTCGTCTCCCGCAAGCACCGCGAACACCACCGGGACCCGCGCAACGTCCCGCTGATCTTCATCCCCTGGCAGGTGCTGCTGATGGTGATCGCGGCCGCGCTGGTCGTCGGGTTGCTGGTCTTCACCAGCGTCGAGCGCGGCCTGACGTTCCTCGTCGTGCTGCCGGCGATCGGCCTGGTCTATGAGTGGACGCACTACCTGATCCACTCCGACCACCGGCCGCGGCACGCGTTCTACCGCGCTCTGTGGCGAAACCACCGGTTCCACCACTACCGCAACGAGCACTACTGGTTCGCCGTCACCACCGCGGGCACCGTCGACCGTCTGCTGGGGACCTATCCCGACCCGGACGCCGTCGAGAAGTCGCCGACCGCCAAGGACCTGCACGCGCTGTCGGCGCAGCGGCGCGGGTGACGCAGGACGCGGGCCTCGGCCGAGGGTGTCGGCGCCGAGGGCCCTGGACCGCGCCGACGCTGAGCGGTGTTGACTGGCGCCGAGCGGTGCCGACTGGCGCTGAGCGGTGCCAACAGCTGAGCAGTGCTAACAGCTGAGCAGTGCTAACAAAAGTGTGAAACCATCGAACAGTGACCGATGGACCTATTGACAACGCCGTCGACGACACCCCTCGGATCGAGATCCCGTCCTCGCAACGGCTACCTGACCTGGCCAGACTCGCCCCCGGCGACGCGCCGTGGTGGCTGATCCACCGGGCGACCGGCTGGTCGA
Organism: Gordonia aurantiaca; assembly: GCF_039939235.1. Taxonomy (NCBI): domain Bacteria; kingdom Bacillati; phylum Actinomycetota; class Actinomycetes; order Mycobacteriales; family Gordoniaceae; genus Gordonia; species Gordonia aurantiaca. The sequence goes on from NZ_JBDUUF010000001.1 coordinate 27,339, forward strand.
TTGTCCAACAAATGGTCTGGGTGTTCCCCGACGAGGTCGACGCCGAGGCTCTGCAGCGGTTCAACGACGCCCTCTGCCGTGGCCGGTTGCACCGGCAGGTCGTCGACGCCCGGCTACCCGGCGCCCGTCCGTATTGGGTGCGGGCCGCCGAGCCGGTGCCGTTGGCCCTCGACACCGAGACGGTCGACGACGACCGGGTCGCCGACTGGGCGCTCGACGAGCTGCGCGGGGTCGGGCTCGATCCCGAGGCCGGCCGCTGCTGGCGGTTGCGGGCGGCGAGCACCACCGCCGGACGCACGGTGGCCTCGCTGTGTGCCCTGCACCTGGTTGCCGACGGACGGGCGCGGACCGCCGCGATCGTCGACGCCCTCACCGAGGCCGCCCGGGACCAGCCGGGCGCTTCGCGGCGGTCGACATCGGTGGTGGGCGACCTGCTCGACGTGGGACGCCAGACCGTCGCCGTGGGTCGTGCGGTCGCCCGGCTGCTCGCGCAGAGACTCGGCGGCGGGGAGACCGCGACCCCGCCCGACCCGCGACCGGTACGGTCGCCCCTGGCCGAGCGCGCCCCGGCCGCGATCCCGCGCTGGGCGACGGCGTCGGTGCCGGTCGAGGAGTGGGACGCCGTCGCGGGCCGGCACGGTGGCACCGCGAACACGCTGTTCATCGCGGTGCTCTCGGGGGTGCTGGGCGCCGCCGGGTATACCGCGGCCGATGCCCCGCTGAAGGTGGGCATCCCGGTGTCCAAGCGCGAACCCGGCGATCTGTCCGCCAACGCGATGGCCGGGGTGTCGGTGTACCTGCCGGGACCGACCACCCCCGGCAGCGACCTCGGCGGAATCCGCGACGAATGCCGGCAGGCCTACCGCGCCCTGGACCGCGGACGCCGATCCGCCGCCGGGCAACTCTCCGCGCTCGGTTGGTTCCTGCCACCGGCGCTCCTGGCGTCACACGCCGTCTCCGACGCCGGCTATCCCGATGCGGTCGCATCGAACGTCGGCGAGATGCCGGAGCAGGCCCTGATCATCGGCGGGGTGCGCGCCACCGACGTCACGGTCCGCGGCTTCGCGCAGGGCGTGGATCCGGCGGGGCGTCACCGCTACGGCGAGGGCGTGCAGTCCTGGATGGTCCGCACCGACACCCACGTGAGCTTCACCGTGTGTGGGTTCGACGAGACCGTCTTCCCCGACGACGCCGCGCTGCAGAAGCTCGTCGGCGAGGTGCTCGCCGACTGGGGGCTGACGCACCGCATCTGGTGACGAGGGCCGCCGCGGGCGGTCGGCCTCCGAGGGGCGGCGGCCTCAGCGGCCGCCGAGTCCGGTCGCCATCGACCACACGAGGATCTCGGCGCCCGACGCCGTCGACACCTCGAGCGTCTTGGCCTCGGTGGCCCGGATCGCATCACCGGGACCCAGCGGAAGGGTCTCGCCGTCGATCGTCACCTCGGCCTCCCCGTCGACGACGAAGACGTGCGTGAACCTCGCCGCGGGGATGCTGACCCGCGATCCGGCGGTCGGCCGCGCGGCGTAGAGCGTCGCGCCCGCGTTCGCGACGGAGATCGCGGCCCCGCGACCGGAATCGCCGGAGGCGACGGGCACGAGCTCGCCGCTCGCCAGGCGTTCGGTCACATCGGCCTGGTCGTAGCTCGGGGCCAGACCGTGGCGGTCGGGCATCAGCACCATCTGGACGTAGCGGACCGGCTCGGTGCCCGAGCCCGGCAGGTCGGGCCACGCGTCGTTGCGCTCGGAGTGGTCGACGCCGGTGCCCGCGCTCATGCGCTGCACTAGGCCGGGATGCAGGACGCCCGAATGGCCCGCGGAGTCGCGGTGGACCAACGTCCCGGAGACCACCCATGTCACGATCTCGCTCTCCTGGTGGTGGTGAAGGTCGAATCCTTCACCGGGGGAAACGATCTCGTCGTTGATCGCCAGCAGCGAGCCGAAGTGGGTGTTGTCCGGGTCGTAGTGGTCGCCGAACGAGAAGCTGTGCCGCGAGGTCAGCCAGTCGGTCGTCGTCACGAACCGCTCCTCGTCCCGCACCACGATGAAGGCCATGCCCCCATGATCGCAGGCGACGCGTAGCCGACTGCCGCCCGGTTTGCCTATATTCGGTGTGGCGAGTCGCGGCTTTCGAGTCGGCGGTCCGGCCCACCCGAAATGGGTGTGCTCCGCCACAGGCTTGCCGGTTGTGGCTCGAGATCACATGTCGAGATGAGTTCGTGACCGCCTTGATTCCCGAATGGAAGCTGGCGGCATCGATTTCGAGTGTTACAACAGTGAAAATTGGGTTCATGAAGATCTGGGTCAAGCGAGCAACGTCCGCCGCTTGTGCCGCGGTCACCTGTGCCGTCGTCGTGAGCTCCTGCGCGCTCACCGATTCGTCGAACACCGGTGCCGCCGCCGCCATCGATGCATTCGCCACCGCCCTGAGTCGTCAGGATGCCGGTGGTGCGGCCGACTTCACCACTGCCCCGGGGCAGGCCGGTGAGGCCCTCGCGACCACGCTGCAGGGGATGTCTGCGCAACAGATCGACGTCGACGTGGACAATCCGGTCGAATACAGCGACGGCACAGCGACATTCGCCGTGACGACGAAGTGGAAGTGGGGCGAGGACCGTGCCTTCGAGGCGAGCAGCGAGGGCACGGCCCGCAAGCTGTCGTCGGGGTGGAAGGTCACCTGGGATCCGTCGATCCTGCACCCCGGCCTCGTCGCCGGCGGGCATCTGCGCGAGATCCGGACCGACGCGAAGCCCGCCCCGTCGGTGCGCAGTCGCTCCGGCAAGGTCTTCATGCACCTCGAACCGATCCACGAGATCGTCATCGATCCTGCACAGACCCGCGACCTGTCCGCCACCGTGCGGGCCGTCGCAGGTGTCATCGCGCCGATCGCGCCGCTCATCACCCCGGAGGTCATCAACGCCGAGCTCGCCGAGAACCCCGGCAAGCCGATCGTCGCGGTGGCGCTGCGCGAGCCCGATCTGCAGGTTCTCGCGGGTGATCCCACCAAGGTCCCCGGGGTGAGCATGAAGCGCGCCGACCGGCTCGTCATGGCCGACCGACGGTTGTCGTCGCCGCTCGAGGACGGGCTGACGAACTACTGGCAGGCCATCCGTGACGCCACCGCGGGCTGGCAGGTGCAGCTGGTCAACCCCGGCCAGCGTCCGCGCAAGCTGGTCGGCGAGCAGGGCCCGCCCGGACCGGACGTGCTGTCGACCATCGACCAGAACGTGCAGCTGACGCTCGGCGACGCCGCGGTCGAGGTCGGCCAGCCGGCCACGATCCTCGCGCTCGACGCGCAGACCGGCGCGATCCTCGGCATGGCACAGAACGACCACGCCGCCGAACGCGAGATCGACATCGACACCCCCTACCCGGTCGGCCGAACCCTCGATCCCGTCTTCGACGCGATCGGAAGGATCGCCGAGTCGAATCCGGACCGCGCCGAGACCCTGCTCGACAAGCTCGGCCTGGGCGTCCAGTTCACGGTGCCCGGCGCGACCGTCCCGACCGCGGGCCAGCCCGGCATCACGACCATCGGCTACCGGCCGGGCCAGTCGAACATGTCGATGGCCAACATGGGCGCCCTCGGGGTGGCGCTGGCGCGTGCCGCGGTCGGCCGTCCGTCGTCGGTGCCGCCGTACGTGCTCAAGAACGTGCCCACCAAGGTGACCGGCGGCGAGCTCGGCGGCCTCGAACCCGCCCTCTTCGAGCCGATCCTGAAGGCGATGACCGCCACCGCCGCGACCGGCGACGCCAGTGATCTGACGCGCGCCCCGGGCCTGAAGGCGCTGGTCGGAACCAACGGACCGCAGGGCCCGGGATGGTTCGTCGGCGTCCAGGGCGGACAGGTCATCGTCATCTACACCGAGGGCGAGAGGTCGGGTACCGCGGCGCTGCAGGTGGCCCAGAAGTATTTCACCCTCAAGTAGCCCCGCGGTCGGCTCCACCCCGCGGCGTCCGGACACGGGCCCCGGCGGAGCGGAGGTCTACCTCGCGGCGCGCCTGCCCAGGTACGCGAAGACCGCGCGCCATCCGAGCAGGAACAGGCCCAGGGCCACGGTCGCGACGATCACGAAGCCGGTGGCCACGCCTTGGCTGAGGATGAAGCGCAGGACCATCCCGACGGCCACCGTGCAGACCCAGATGACGATGCCGACCGGCACCATGCGGTCGGGGCGGAAGTCATGGCCGAAGAAGTCTGCGGAACGCACATGCGCGTACACGTAGGTGATCGACCAGCCCGCGGCGCATCCGACGAGGAACGGCCACAGTGTGTGCAGGAAGGCGATCGGTGCGTAGCCCTCCTCGTGGCTGGCCCGTCCGATCACCACGAAGACGAAGATGGCGACCGCGTCGAACAGGGCGGCCACCGGCCAGGTTGCGATCCCCCGCGCCGGTGAGGTGCCCTCTTCGGTCGGGTTGGAGCTCGGCATGGTCGTCTACCGTACCGGGTCGGGCGGCGGATCAGGGTCGGACCCTCGGCCGTGCTCGGTGGGCGCCGGGCCCTGCCGACCGGTCTCCTCCTCCTCCTCCTCGAGGTCGTGTTCGATCTCGTCGATGAAGCTGTCGTCGCGCCGGATGCGGTTGCGGAACATCACCGCGATGACGACCCAGCCCACGGCCGCGACGAACACGTAACTGATGATGCGGTAGATCAGCACGGCCGTGATGGCGTCGGCCGCGGGCATCCCGGCACTGGTCAGGGCGGGAACCAGCACGGCGTCGACCACGCCGATGCCGCCGGGGAGCAGCGGCACCGCGGTGCCCACCGCCTTGCCCGCCGCGTAGGCCACCATCAGGCCGGAGATGCTCGGGTGCGCGTCGACGGCCCAGCAGGCGAACATCAGGCAGGCCACGTCGGCGACCCAGTTGAACAGGCTCCAGCCGAAGGCGATCGAGGTGTCGCGCTTGGTCAGCTGCACCGCGCGCAGTTGTTCGAGGGTCTCGAAGAGCCTGGCCCGGCCGTGGTGGTCGGGCTTGTTGCGGATCTGGTTGATCCAGCCGAGGACCCGGATGCCGGTGCTCTTGAGCGAATCCGGATGGCTGGCCAGGTATTGCAGCACCACCGCGACGGCGATGAAGCTCGTCACCGAGAAGACGACCGAGAACGGGCTGGTCTTGGCGCCTGCGAGCATCGCGCCGCCGAATCCGAGGACCGCGAGGCCGACGCCCGCGAGCAGGCCGGACATCACGACCTGCCACGAGGCGACGACCGGCGTCGCACCCCACTTGCGGGTCTCGCGGTAGGTGAAGGCCGGGGCCAGCACCTGGCCGCCCGGCATCGTCTGGCTCAGGGAGTTCGCCGCCAGGATGACCGAAAGGGACTTCCACTGCGTGACCGGCACCCCGGCCGAGCGCAACAGGGCACGCTGGACCTGGGCGAAGCTGTCCATCGAGAGCATGGCGGCCACGGTGCAGGCGAGCACCCAGTGCCATTTGATGTCGCCGATACGCAGCCACGCCTTCTTCAGCTCGGGCCAGATCAGGACGACCTCGACCCCGAGGATGATCAGCACGACGGCCAGGAGGATCCAGCGGACCCACCAGAAGCGGGGACGCGTGGCCGGGCGCGACGCCGCGTCCTCCGGCAAACCAACATCCTCCGACATACGTGCCACCCTAGGCCAGCCGACGGCGTCGACCGGCCACCCCCACCGGGCAAACACCCGGTCACATCCGTGCAGGCACGTAAACGCGCCGTCGCGCTGCTGTGGTTGACCGCCGGCACTGTTTACTGTGGCTCTCGTGAGCGAAGCCGAACCGGCCGGTCGGCCGCATGACATCCGTGACCTCGCGTCGATCGACCGTGCCAAGGTCCACCCGACGGTGCGGGCCGCGGCCGAATGGTCGTGGCGCATCCTCCTGCTGCTCGCCACGGCCTACGTCGCGGGCAAGCTGTTCCGGGAGTTCGAGGAGGTCCTCGTCCCGGTGGCCCTCGCGGTCCTGATCTCCGCGATGCTGGTGCCCGCGGTCGACGCCCTCGACCGGCGCCGGGTGCCGCGCTCGCTCGCGGTGCTGCTGAACATCCTCGTCGCGTTCGGGGTCATCGCCGGGGTGCTGACGTTCGTGGTGCGCGAATTCGTCCGCGGCGTCCCCCAGCTCGTCGACCAGGTCGAGACGACGATCCAGGAGACCAAGAAGTGGCTCATCGACGGGCCGCTCGGACTGGACCCGGAGTCGGTGCAGAACTTCGGCACCGACATCCTCGACTTCCTCGAACACAACCAGGACCGGGTCACCAGCGGCGCGCTCGCGACGGCGTCCACCGCCACCGAGATCATCACCGGCGCGCTGCTGACGCTGTTCCTGGTCATCTTCTTTCTCTATGGCGGCGACCAGATCTGGCGGTTCTCGGTCGGAGTGGTCCCGGCCGGGAGCCGGGACCGCGTGTGGCGGGCCGGGATCGCGGGCTTCGGCACGCTGGTCGGCTATGTGCGGGCGACCGTGGCGGTGGCCTTCGTCGACGCCTGCGGCATCGGTGTGGGTCTGGCGATCCTGCAGGTGCCGCTGGCGCTTCCGCTCGCCTCGCTGGTGTTCCTCGGCGCGTTCATCCCGATCGTCGGCGCGCTCGTGAGCGGTTCGCTGGCGGTGCTCGTCGCCCTGATCACCCAGGGCTGGCTCGCGGCGGTCGTCGCGCTGGCCATCGTCGTCGGCGTCATGCAGCTGGAAAGCCATGTGCTGCAGCCGTTCCTGCTGGGCCGGTCGGTGCGGCTGCATCCGGTGGCGGTGGTCTTGGGCATCGCGGCCGGAATCGTGTCCGCCGGGATCATCGGCGGTCTGCTCGCCGTGCCGCTCATCGCGTTCCTCAACACGGCCATCCGCTACCTCAACGGGACCGCGAACCGCACCGCGGCCGGCGAGGAGCTCACCGGGACGGTCGACGGCGTCGGGTTGGTGGAACCGGCCCCGCCCATCTGGGACGCCCCCGATCCGGACGCCGCGGCACAGGCCGTTGCGACAGGCGGTGCGGGGGTCGGGCGGACCGCAGCCCGAGGCGGTGAACGGTCTCCGGGCCACGCGCCCGCGTCCGACGACGGAGACGGAGATCGAGACGGTGACGGTGACGGTGACGCCGGGACGAACGGACGCGGCGTGCCATGACCCTGCCCACGCGGTGGTCGCATCTGCGCGACGCGGGGAACGGTTGGGTCGCGCAGATGCGTGACGCGGGGAACGGATGGGTCGCCCAGGTGCGCGACACGGAGAACGGATGGGTCGCGCAGATGCGCGACACGGAGAACGGGTGGGTCGCCCAGGTGCGCGACACGGAGGCGGGACGGCTCGCCCGCGCCGTCGACGTCGATCCGGTCGGGCCGATGTGGCGCGGCGCCCAGATCTTCCGGGTGCTGTCCTACCTCTACGCGCTCGGTTTCCAGATCGCGGTCAACCCCGACCTCGAGCACCGCGCGGTCGCGTGGACGCTGTTCGGTGTGCTCACCGCGTGGACGCTGGTCAGCGGGATCGGCTACTTCGTCGGCTTCGCCCGCAACCGGTACTGGGTGGTCGCCGAGGTGATCCTGGTCTGCGCCCTGATGCTGTCGACGTCGTATGTCGCCGACGACGAGTGGGCGTGGAACAACCAGAGCTGGCCGACGACGCTGTGGGCGACCAACGCGGTCATCTCCGTCGCGATCCTCTCCGGCCCGGTCGGCGGCATCGTCGCGGGCCTGATCGTCGGCGGTACGAGCACGTTCGTGAAGGGCACGCTGAACCTCGACTTCGGGCGCAACGCCACGGTCATCGTGATCATCGCGGCCGGCATGGCGGTGGGGCTCGCCGCGACCAACGCGCGCCGATTCCACGAGAAGCTCTCGGCCGCGGCGCGAATCGCCGCCCGTGCCGAGGAACGGGAGCGACTTTCGCGAGAGGTCCACGACGGGGTGCTGCAGGTGCTGGCGCTCATCGCCCGGCGCGGGCGCGAGATCGGCGGCCCCACGGGCGAACTCGCGACACTCGCCGCCGAGCAGGAACGCGAGCTCCGGCAACTGATCTCCGACACCGGGGAGGTCGCGGGCGACCCCGGCGGTGCGGATGCCGACGAGGCGGATCTGGCCGCCGCCCTGCGGTCGCTGGCCGGTGACCGGGTGTCGGTCAGCGCCCCCGCCGACCCGGTGACGGTGCCCGCGCACGTGGCCGCCGAGATCCGCGCCGCGGTCGTCAACGCGCTCGACAACACCCGCCACCACGCCGGGCCCGACGCCCGCGCCTTCGTGCTGGTGGAGGATCTCGCCGACGACGTCGTGGTGAGCGTCCGCGACGACGGGGTCGGCATCCCGGAGGGTCGGCTCGCGGAGGCCGTGGCCCAGGGGCGCCTCGGCGTCGCGAAATCAATCGTCGGCAGGATCGAATCGCTGGGCGGGACCGCCGTTCTCGACACCGAACCCGGTGGCGGGACGGAATGGGAGTTCACGGTGCCGCGGCGGGGGAGGGGAAACAGACGATGAGCACGGACGGTTCCGGCCTGCGGGTGATGGTCGTCGACGATCATCCGATCTGGCGAGACGCGGTCGCACGGGATCTCGAGGGCGAGGGCTTTCAGGTCGTCGCCACCGCAGACGGCGTCGGGAGCGCCGCCCGGCGTGCCGGTGTGGTCACCCCCGACGTCGTGCTCATGGACATGCAGTTGCCGGATGGGTCCGGCGCCGAGGCCACCGCCGCGGTGCTCGAGGTCTCGCCGGACACCCGCATCCTCGTACTGTCCGCGTCAGATGAACGCGACGACGTGCTCGAGGCGGTGAAGGCCGGGGCGAGTGGTTACCTCGTGAAGTCGGCGTCGCGCGAGGAACTCGTCTCCGCGGTCCGCGCCACCGCCGACGGCCAGGCGGTGTTCACCCCGGGACTCGCGGGCCTCGTCCTCGGCGAGTATCGGCGGATGTCGCAACAGCCCGAGACCGCGCCCGCCGCACCGAAACTCACCGACCGGGAGACCGAGGTGCTGCGGTTGGTCGCGAAAGGGTTGAGCGCCAAGCAGATCGCCAGGAGGCTGGACATCAGTCACCGGACGGTCGAGAACCATGTGCAGGCGACACTGCGGAAGCTGCAGCTGGGTAATCGGGTCGAGCTGACGCGGTACGCGATCGAGCACGGGCTCGACGAGGACTGACGCCCGGCTGCGTCGACGCCGGTACGAGCAGTGTGGCCGCCGCGCCCACGAGGGCGATCCCCGCGAACAGGTAGAACGCCGATTGCGAGGAGATCCCGGCACCGATCAGGAGCCCGCCGACGACCGGGCCGACGATCCCGCCGAGGCGACCGAAGCCGGCACACCAGGCGACGCCCGCGGCGCGTGCCGAGGTGGGGTAGAAGTTCGACACGAATCCGTAGATCAGGACCTGGGTCCCGATGGTGCCGGTGCCCGCAACCGCGACCGCGGCGAGCAGGATCGGCAGGGGCAGGCCGAGTGTCAGGCAGACGAGGGCGAAGGTCGCCAGGCAGAACGACGTCGCGACGACCTGCTGCGGGCCGCGTCGGTCGGCGAGGCGGGCGGCGATCAGGCCGCCGACGATCGCGCCGCCGTTGAGCACGAGCAGGAACGACAGGGAGCCCCTCGCGTCGAACCCGTTGGCCTCCATGATCTGCGGCAGCCAGGTGTTGAGTCCGTAGGTGAGCAACAGGCCCACGAAGCTCATCGAGCCCAAGAGCATCGTGGGGAGCGCGAATCGTCGCGTCGCCAGGGCGGCGAATCCGAGCCTGGCGGCGGCCGGCTCGGGCAGGTCGCCGTGATGGCGGCTGCTCAGATCTACCGGAATGCCGGTGTGCACGCTGATCTCCCGGGCCTCTTCGTACCGGCCTCGCGTCGCCAGCCACTGCGGTGATTCCGGCATCCTCAGCAGTGTGAGCGGGAGCAGGGTGACCAGGGGCAGCGCGCCGATCCAGAACAGGCCGCGCCAGCCGATGTGGTCGGCGAGGAGCATCGCGAGTACGGAGGCGAGCACGCCGCCGGCCGGAACGCCGCTGTAGACGATCGCGTTGAAGAGGTTCCGCTTGGACGGTGGGGCGAACTCGGCGACCATCGCGCCCGCGGTGGCGACGAGGCCGCCGATCCCGATCCCGGTGAGGCAGCGCAGGATTCCGAACGAGAGCAGGTCGGTGGCCAGCGCGGTGGCGGCCATGCCCACCGAGAACCACACGATGTTGAACAACATCATCCGGCGTCGGCCGACGCGGTCGCCGAGGGCGCCGGTGAGCAGGGCGCCGATCATCACGCCGACGAGCGCGTACGAACCGAGTGCGCCGGCGGTCGCGGGCGTGAGGGTGCCCAACTGTCCCGGGTCGGCGAGCAGGGTGGGGAGCACCGTGCCGTAGACGACGAGGTCGTATCCGTCGAAAACGATCGCCACGGCGGCGAGACCGACGATCCAGAGCACACTTCTGCGATGCTGTGGGGATTCCCAGGATGATGAGGTCATGCGCGGAGTCCTTCCGACGATGTGTGGTGGAAGACATCCTGCGCGGGATGTGCGGGCCATCACATCAGGGGAATGCCCAGTGCCGACCCATCCCGAATTCATCGTGGCGTCGGTGGGATTGATCGATTCGGTGAAGGGGAGCGCCGAAGCGGTTGCCCGACAAAGCGATCGGCCGGTGGAGGCGAACCTCCACCGGCCGGGGACGACCGCTGACCGCTTACCGGGTCACTGCTCGGAACGGCTGCGCTTCAACAGCTCCTGGACACTGATCTGCGAGTCGTCGGAGTCGTCCGAGCGGGCGTGGCGGTCCGTCGACCGCGGCCTCCGGCGCGAAGTGCCGCTGTCGGTTCCGCGCGAAGTGCCGCTGTCGGTTCCGCGCGAAGTGCCGCTGTCGGTTCCGCGCGAAGTGCCGCTGTCTCCGGCGACCGGGCCGTTGGGAGCCGCCGGCGCTTTCGGGCGGGGCGCGGCCACCGGGGTGGCGTCAGGGCTCAGCCCGCGGTCCAACGGCGACGGTCCGGCGGTGCGCCGCCCGCGCGTCGTCGGTGTCGTGTTCTCCGGTGTCACCGACGCGGCCAGCGGGCGCAGCCGCGAATCGTCGAGCGCGGGGCGCCTTCCCAGCGGGGAACCGGCCTGATCGGCAGGCGGAGCCGGCTGCCGCGGTGCAGCGAGCGCGGGCGCCGACGGTGCCGAGGGCGGGGCCGGTGGGGGAGTGGTGCCGGTCGGGCGCTCGCCGTTCGTGGCCGGCGCGGCGGGGTCGCCCAGACGGATGCCACCCTCGCCGAGCACCCAACCCCCGGTGTCGGGCCGGTCGCTCTTCGGGCGGCCGGGACGCCGGTACGGACCCGGCGTCCGCGGGCGCACGATGTCGCCGAGGCCGGCGGACGCCGACGCGGTCGGCGGGGCCGACGGGCCGACACGCGCCGGGGCCGGTCCCGCTGGCCGCTGCGGAGCCTCGGCCGGGCGGCGGATGTTCGTCTGCGGCGCGCTCGTCATCGGGCCGTTCGTGTTGGGCAGGCCCGTCGGCGGCACGCCGGCTCTCGGTGCCGGTCCGGCAGGACGTCCGTCGCCACCGGGGCCACGACGCGGCGGGACGGCGCCTGCGGGCACGGTGCGCGGCCGAGCGGCCTTCATCACCGACGTGGGGGCCTCTGCGACGAGCGTGCCCGCGCTCATCTGACGCGGTGCGCGGGCGTCGCGCTGCTCGTCCGGCTCGTCGTCGAGCACGGTCTCGCCGAGGCCGATCTTGCGCTGCACGACCTGCATCCAGCGCGGCGCCCACCAGCAGTCATCGCCGAGCAGCTTCATCACCGACGGCACGAGCAGCATGCGGATCACGGTGGCGTCGAGGATGAGTGCCGCGATCATGCCGTACGCGATGTACTTCATCATCACGATCTCGGACAGGCCGAACGCACCGGTCACCACCACGAGGATGGCCGCGGCCGCGGTGATGATGCCGCCGGTGTGGGCGGTGCCGCTGCGGATCGCCTCGGTGGTGGACGCACCCTTCTGCCTGGCCTCGACCATGCGGGAGAGCAGGAACACCTCGTAGTCGGTGGACAGGCCGAACACGATGGCGATGATCAGGACCAGGATCGGGGCGAACAGCGGTCCCGGGGTGAAGTTCGCGATTCCGGCCCCGTGGCCGTCGACGAAGATCCAGGTCAGGATGCCCAGTGTGGAGCCGAGGCCCAGCGCCGACATCAGCGACGCCTTGATGGGCAGCACCAACGAACCGAACTGCAGGAACATCAGCAGGCCCGAGACGAGCACCAGCAACACCGCCATGATGGGCAGGCGTTTCATCAGCGAATCGATCGAGTCCTGCGTCAGGGTCGGGGTGCCGGTCACGTACATCGTGAGGCCCTCGGTGTCGATCTCGCGCAACTGCTTGATCGCGTCGGCGGCGGTCTTGCGGTCCTGCAGGCCCGCCGACACCTGGTAGACGCCGACGTTCGGGAACCTCTCCTCGTCGTACGAGCCGAACCTCGCCTTGTCCGGGTCACTGAACTTGTTGGCGAACCCGGGTACCTCGTCGGCGCGTTGTGCGATCGCCTCGAGTTTGTCCTGGTCCACCCGACTGTTCTGGTCGTAGACGATGACCAGCTTGATCGCCTCGGTGCGCTCGGTCGGGAAATACTCGTCGAACTTCTCCTGGGCGGCGCGGTTCGGGTTGTCCGGTGGCAGGAACTTCTCGCTGAGGCCGCCGAACTGGATGCTCCCGAACGGGATGATCAGTGCGAGCAGCAGCAGGACGGTGGGGACGGCGGTCTTGACCGGGTGCTTCATCACCCAGGAGGCCAGGCGACCCCAGAAGCCGTTCTCGATCTCCTGCTTGGACTTCATGCGGCCGCTGAATCGGTCGGCGATCTTGTCGGCGCGCTCGTCACCGGCGAAGCGGCGGGCCAGCGGGACGACGGTCCACTTCATGAACGTGGCCAGCGACAGCATGTTCACGCGTGGGCCCAGGATTCCGAGGATCGCGGGCAGGACCGTGATCGACAGGATCGCGGCCAGCGACACCGAGCTGATGGCGCCGTAGGAGACGGACTTGAGGAAGCCCTGCGGCATGATCAGCAGGCACGCGAGCGCGGCGACGATGATCGTCGCGGAGAACACGACCGTCTGCCCCGCGGTCATTACGGTCCTGCGGACCGCGGCCTGCGTCGAATATCCCTCCGCGAGTTCCTCCCGGAATCGCGACACGATGAACAGGCCGTAGTCGATGGCGATGCCCAGGCCGATCAGCGTCACCACCGACTGGGCGAAGACGTTGACCTCGGTGGTCGTGGCCAGGAACTTCATGATGCCCAGCGACCCGGCGATCGTCAGGCCGCCGATGAGCACCGGGAGACACGCGGCGATGACACCGCCGAACACGAAGAACAGCATGAGCGCCACCACCGGCAGGGCGATCACCTCGGCGCGGTGGATGTCGTTGTCCATGACGTCGGCCATCGACCCCGACACCGGCTGCAGACCGGCCAGCTCGAACGTGGTGCCCGGGAGGTCGAAGCGTTCGGGGATGTCGTCGAAGAACGGTTCGATCGTCTTGTAGTTCTCGAGCACCGTCGTGTCGTCGTCGCCGGCGACGCCGATACTGATGAACGCGTGGCGCTTGTCCTCGGTGAACAGGCGCTCCTGCACGGCCTGCGCGACCTCGGGACGCTCCATGTAGAAGGGGTCGTAGATGCCCGGATCGGAGCGGCCGACGATGTCGGGGTGGGTCGCGATCAGGTCCTCGACGAACGCCTCGACCTTCTTGCCGAACCCCGGGTCGTCGACGGTGGTGCCCTCGGGCGGGGTGACCAGGAGGATGACATCGGACGTGTGGTCGCGGCCGAGGGCCTTGTCGGCGTACCGGGCGCCGAGATCGGATTCCGACGTGGGGTCGAACCAACCGCTCTGACTCAGATGCTTGCTGAGATCGAGGCCGTATAGTCCGAGTCCCGCCATCAGGGCGATCATCACCGCGATGACGAGAAAGCGCATTCGGTACACGAATGTGCCGATGACTCGGAACACGCTGATGTCCTTTCGTGTGCGACGTGTCGGGCCTGAGCGGGGGATCGGGGGTCAGGCCGTCCTTGCGCTCGGGCGGCACCGTGTCGGGGTGGCCGACGGCGCCGGTCGCGATTCTCTCAGTTCTCGCAGAGATCTTGACAGCGTTGCCTGAGTGATCGCTGAGGTGAGGGGGTCCTCGCGGCCCTCAGGCGCTGCGGATGTGACCAGACGCACGCCCACGACGCCGCTCGAGCAGTCAACGCAGGAGCGCGCTGAGCGGGCGGAACGGCGGGAGCCAGGCGCCGTCGTCGGGCAGCGAGTCCAGCCCGATGCGCGGCAGCGGTTCCCGGAACACGCCCGCGATGTCCTCGAGATCGATGAACTCCAGTTCCTCGGTGGTGAGGGCCCAACTGGCGTGTTCGCGGAACCCGATGACGGTGACCGGCACCCCGTCGGCGGCCACCTCGAGGAGCGGCTCGCGGAATGCCTGGCCGTCCGCGGACGCCACGATGACGCCCGCCAGTCCCACAGTGTGCCTGCGGAGCTCGATGTGGTCGAGCATGTCCGAGTCGACATCGCTGTCCTCGGTCAGCTTCGGCTTCGCGAACACCGCGAAGCCGACGTTGCGGAGGGCGTCGACCCATGGCCGCACGACATCGGCGCTACCAGGGGCGATGTTGGTGAAGACGGTGGCCTCGGGCTCGATCTGGCCTTGGTCCGGAGCGGCGGCCGAGGCGTCTGCCGTGCGGTGCAGCAGCCACCGGCCCAGAGCGTCGAAGCGAGGGCGATGCGCCGCGGTCGGCCGCCCGCCGAGCAGCGCGCCGAGGCCCATGTCCATGTTCGGTGCATCCCACACCAGCAACATGCGGCGCGCGCCGGTCTGTCCGGAGATCGAGTCGGCGAAGGAGGTGGGTTGGTCGGTCATGCCGGGCTCCCGTCGGGGGTGTCGCCGGACGGGGTGGCCGGCGGTATCGGTCGGGTGTAGACGAACTCGTTGACGCGCCGGCCCTCCTGCTCCGCGCGACCCTCGAACTTCGTCGTCGGACGTTCGAGCAGGATCGGGGACTCCCGGGTCAGCTGCACGACGTGGGGTCGGTCGGGGTTCTGGGTCGCGAGCTTCTCGGCGATCCACTCCGCGTAACCGGCATGGTCGGTCGCGATGTGGAGCACCCCGCCCGGGATCAGGCGGTCGGCCATCAACTCGAGTGTGCCCGTCTGGACGAATCGGCGCTTGTGATGGCGCTTCTTCGGCCACGGATCCGGGAAGAACAACCGGATGCCGGTGAGGCTCGAGGAGGGGATGAGCTCCTTCAGCACGATCGTCGCGTCGCCGCGGATCAGCCGGACATTGGTCAGGCCGTTGCGGTCGATGAGGCCGAGGAGCTGTGCCAGCCCGGGCTTGTAGACCTCGACCGCGAGCACGTCGACGTCGGGTTCCTCGGCGGCCATCGCGGCGGTGGAGACGCCGGTCCCGGAACCGATCTCGAGGACCTTCGGCGCCTTGCGGCCGAAGTGGGCGTCGAGGTCGAGCCGGGGCTCGGGGATGCGGTCGGCGCCGATCTGGAGGTCCCGGCCGAGCACCGGCCAGAGGTTGTCCCAGTTGCGTTGCTGTCCGGCGGTCAGGGTGCCCCGGCGGAAACGGAAACTTGTCACGCGGGGGTACAGCCGTGACCTGTCAGCGCTGTTGTTCACAGCTCCATCGTTGCGCATGGTCGCCGTCACACGTAGTCGCGGGTGATCGTGTCCGTGAAGTTCTGGTTGCGAACTCTGCAGTTCGGGAGGGATGTGGAGGCCGACGGGCCGGTGGGCGCAAACGCGGTTAATCTCGGGCCAGCCGCGGGAACACCGCAGGCGAGGAGCAGCGGAAACGGCCGGGCGGCGGAGCCCGGGAAGGGCACGAGTGTGGGGGCGAACGTGGTGAGGCCGGCCGATCCGTCACCAGAGGGGTGGCCGGCGGCTCCGGTGCTGTCGGCGGACGCATTGTCGCGCGCCGCGGAACGCGGCGAGCTCGCCGATCTCGTCGACCCGTCCTCGCCCCTGGCCCCGATCCTGCACGCCGCCGGCCGGCGGTTCCTCCGGCCGCTCCACGTGCACGTCGTGGGCCGTCCCGGCACCGGGCGCGACACGATGGTCCGCGCGTTGCGCGAACGTCTCCGGCTGACCGTGACCGGGCCCGCAGAGGAGTCTGCTGCGGGCGGGTCGGACACCGGCCGGTCGGGGGTCGTCGCCGAGGCCGACCTGTGGCTGCTCCTGCTGGCCGGACCCGTGCGCCGGGCCGATCACGACCTGTGGCGCTCGCTCCCCCGGGAGCGGACGCTGGTCGTCCTCGGCAAGGCCGACACACATGAGGACTGGGACACGGCGATCGAGGTGGCGGGGCAGTGCTCGACGCGGCTCGGTGCCCCGGTCCACGTCGTCTCCCAGCTGCTCGCCTGCGCCGACCTCGACGACCGGCTGTTCGCCGCCCTCACCGCGCTCGCCGGCGCGGGCGCCGACATGCCCTCGATGGCCGGACGCTTCCTCATGGGCCGGCCCGGGTCGGAGGAACGCGAGGTCCGCGAGGCGTTGCTGCGCCGGATCGACGCGTTCGGGATCGACACCGCCCTCTCGCTGCTCGCGCAGGGGTCGGCATCCGCCGCCGACGCCGCAACGCTCAACCGGACCCTGCATGCGCTGAGCGGGCTCGCCGAGCTCGCCGGGCCGATCGGCGAGCGCGTGGAACCGGTCCGGCGCCGCCGGACGGCGGACATCCGTGTCGAGCTCGAACGGGCCGCGGCCCGCGGCTGGGACCGGGACGCCGCCGAACGCCTGCTCGCCTCGGGAGGTGTCGCGTGAGCTCCCGGCTCCTCGACGCGGCGCGCGAGCTCACCGGCTTCGACGCCCAGCGGGTGCGCGCGGGCCACACCGTCTCGGCGCTCGGCACCGAGGGCGTCGGGGTCCGCACGCTGGTCGAGGCGTGCCGCGTCCTCGCCCCCGACCTCGACATCCGCGCCCGTGAGACCCTCGACGCCCCGGTCGACGACCGGCCGGGACCCGGAATCGCGCTGATCGTCGTCGACCCCTCGTCGTCGGTGGGCGAGGAGGAGAAGGCCCTCCTGGACGCCGCGCGGGCACGCGTCGGGACGGTCGCGCTGGTCTGCAGCCGGATCGACGCGTTCTGGGAGTGGCCGCGCACCGTGCGTGAGCACCGCAGGCTCCTCGACCCGTTCGGCACGGTGCCGCTCTTCGGGGTCTCGGCGGCCGCGGCGCTCGGCGGTGCCGTCGACGAATCCGGCGTCGACGAGCTCATCGCCTGGATCAGGCAGGCCCTCGACGCGCCCGCGGCGATCCGCGACGAGCGCGCGCGGCTGGCCGCCGGGGCCGGTGCGGTCGAACGCCTGCTGGGGTCACAGACCGGTGGAAGGCCCGCCGACCTCGACGAACTCCTGGCCCGTAGACGCGAACTGCTGAACTCCCGTGACCGGGGGCGGCTCGACCGTATCGCCGCATTGCGCGCCGGGCTCGCACGCGCGCGGTCGATGTCGTCGGCCGAACTCGCCGCCGGGGTGCGCGAACTGTCCGCCCTCGCTGCCGGCGCCGCGCCCGACACCGATCCCGAGCACGGGGAGTGGCTGCGACAGCGGTGGTCCGAACTCGCCGACCGCGTCCGGCGCGCGACCGACGAGCGGATCGACGAGGTCGCCTCGACGACCCTGGTGGGTCTCGACCCCGAGCCCGTCGCGGCCGAACCCTGGGCCGACGCGCCGCTGCCCCCGGACACCCCGTCGAACCGGCGTCGCCGCACCGCAGGCGAGGACGCGCTGCTGGTCATCATCGGCGCGTCCACGGGACTGGGCGTGGGCCGGCTCGTCGTCGCGCCGATGGCGTCGGTGCAGACCCTGCAGTGGGTCAGCATGCCGCTCACGCTGCTGCTGGGCGTCGCGCTGGCGGCCTGGATCATCCGTGTGCGCCGCGCCGCGCTCGACCGCTCCGACCGGGCGGCCCGCGGGGTCGAGCAACTCACCTCCGCCCGCGCCGCGTTCGACCACCGGCTCGGGCTGCGGATCGCGGCCGCCGAGACGCGGATCGCCGGCCAGATCGGCCGGGCCTGTGAACGGCGCTCGCGGCACATCGACGACGAGGTGGCGCGGCTCGACGATGCCCTGTGGCGGTTGCGCAACGGCGCGGAGGCCCGCCGGGAACGACGGCGGTCCGAACGCGCCCGGGCCGTCCACCGCGAACTGACCACACTGGCCGACCGGTTGTGGTCCGACACGGTCGGCGACGCGACCGTCGAGAACGATGGGAACAGGTGAACACGATGGACTCGATCTTCGACGGCTTCGACCCCGGAGACGGACCACTCGGGCCCGGTGACCGCGGCCTTCCCGAGGCGGAGGTCCCCGGGATCGACCCCGGCGCGCACTTCGAGACCGTCGCCGCGATCCGCACCGGACCTCCGGCCGACGACCTCGACGCCCATCTGTGGATGCACGAGGACGGGCGGATCTGGGACCTGGGCCCGGCGGAGGTGGACACCGACAACGACGGCGTCAACGACTCGCTGACCAGGAACGGGCCGGACGGCTTCACCGTCTACACCGACAGCGATCACGACGGACAGGTCGACAAGATCACCGAGATCGGTTCAGATGGGGAGTACAGCTCGGCGGTCCTCGATCCCGAAACCGGGGAGTGGATCCCGGGCGACTCCGGACGCATCGGCTGACACCCGGGCCGATGCGTCGACCGGTCCTGCCCTGACCCCGACGCGGAACCGCCCTAGGGACTTTGGTCCCTGATCTGGCGATTGTGGGAAAAATTGCAGTCCCGGGGCCGATGACCTAGCGGCCGCTCGGTGCACGTATCCTGAACAACTAGACGACTGACAGGTGACCATTCCAGCTGGTCACACGTTCGCCAGGAGGCCCCAACGATGACCGCAGCCACCATTCCCGGATTGGACCCGAGCAACGCTCCGACCAGACACCAGGGGCTGCTGGCCTGGGTTACCGAAGTCGCCGAACTGACCCAGCCCGACCGTGTCGTGTGGTCGGACGGCAGCGACGAGGAGTGGGATCGTCTCACCACCCAGCTCGTCGAGGCGGGCACCCTGATCAAGCTGAACGAGGAGAAGAAGCCCAACTCGTTCCTCGCCAGCTCCGACCCGGCCGATGTCGCGCGCGTCGAGTCCCGCACCTTCATCTGTTCGGAGAAGGAAGAAGACGCCGGCCCGACCAACAACTGGGTCGCCCCGGCCGAGATGCGCGCCACCATGACCGAGCTGTACCGCGGCTCGATGCGCGGCCGCACCATGTACGTCATCCCGTTCTGCATGGGCCCGCTCGACTCCGACGACCCGAAGCTCGGCGTGGAGATCACCGACTCCGAGTACGTCGTGCTGTCGATGCGGATCATGACCCGCGTCGGCCCGCGCGTCCTGGAGATCCTCGGCGACGACGGCTTCTTCGTGAAGGCGCTGCACTCGGTCGGCGCCCCGCTCGAGCCCGGCCAGAAGGACGTCCCCTGGCCGTGCAACACCGAGAAGTACATCACCCACTTCCCGGAGACCCGCGAGATCTGGTCGTTCGGTTCGGGTTACGGCGGCAACGCCCTCCTCGGCAAGAAGTGCTACGCGCTCCGCATCGCATCGGTCATCGCCCGTGACGAGGGCTGGATGGCCGAGCACATGCTGATCCTGAAGCTGACCAGCCCGGAGAACAAGGTCTACTACGTCGCCGCGGCGTTCCCGAGCGCCTGTGGCAAGACCAATCTCGCGATGCTGCAGCCCACCATCCCCGGCTGGAAGGCCGAGACCGTCGGCGACGACATCGCCTGGATGCGCTTCGGCGAGGACGGCCGCCTGTACGCGATCAACCCGGAGTTCGGCTTCTTCGGTGTCGCGCCGGGCACGAGCTACGACTCCAACCCGAACGCGATGAAGACCATCGAGGTCGGAAACACCCTGTACACCAACGTCGCCCTGACCGACGATGGTGACGTCTGGTGGGAGGGCATCGGCGGCGAGACCCCGGCCCACCTGACCGACTGGCAGGGCAACGACTGGACTCCGGAATCGGACCGTCCTGCCGCGCACCCGAACTCGCGCTACTGCACCCCGATCGCGCAGTGCCCGTCGCTGGCTCCCGAGTGGGACGACCCGAAGGGTGTGCCGATCTCGGCGATCCTGTTCGGCGGCCGTCGCAAGACCACCGTCCCGCTGGTGACCGAGGCCCGCGACTGGCAGACCGGCGTCTTCATGGGCGCCACGGTCGGTTCGGAGCAGACCGCTGCCGCCGAGGGCAAGGTCGGCGTCGTGCGCCGCGACCCGATGGCGATGCTGCCGTTCATGGGCTACCACGTCGGTGACTACCTGCAGCACTGGATCAACGTGGGCAAGAACGCCGACGAGTCCAAGCTCCCGAAGGTGTTCTACGTCAACTGGTTCCGTCGCGGCGACGACGGCCGCTTCCTGTGGCCGGGCTTCGGCGAGAACAGCCGCGTCCTGAAGTGGATCATCGGCCGCATCGAGGGCGAGGCCGAGGGCGTCGAGACCCCGATCGGCATCGTCGCGAAGCCGGAGTCGCTCGACGTGAGCGGCCTGGACGTCGCCCCGGAGGACGTCGCCGAGGCGCTGGCGTTCAACCCGGACGAATGGCGTCAGGAGATCCCGTCGATCGAGGAGCTCTTCGAGTTCATCGGTCCCAAGCTGCCCACCTCGCTGCGTGACGAGCTCGAGGGCCTCAAGCAGCGCCTGGGCTGATCCGGGACCGGTCGGCTTCTCGCGCTGAGACTGAAGTGACGTGTGAGGTATCGTGCCCCCCATGAAGCTACGTTTGTGGGGGGCCACGATCGCCGGAGTCTGTGCGCTGGGTCTGTCCTCGACACTCGGAGTCCAACCCGCCACTGCGACACCGGCTTCCGGTGCCGGGGTCAGTGCGTTCTACACCGACACGGCCTCGCTCTCCACGTTCGTCCCGACGGTCAACCAGATCACCGGGCTGGACCGGACCGGTAATGGTCAGTACGTCCTCATCGCCGAGGACGCACTGCCACCGCGCTTCTTCAACGCACGCATCCGATACTCCTCGGAGACAGCGTCGTTCGTCGGTCGGCCCGCCCTCAACGGTGCGGGAACCGTCCTCGGTCCCTGGTTCATCCCGCAGCTGCCCGGTACCGCGCAGTTCGAGGGCATCCGCAAGACCAACGGCGGCTACACGGTCGTCAGCGGTGGCGGAAACCAGTTCATCCGGCAGATCGGGCCGTTCGGGCAGTTCGTCCGCGACATCCCGCTCCCTGCGGCGTGGCGACCGGCGGCCAAGTCCGGCGTCGCGGGTCAGCGCGGGCTGACCGGCCTCGCCGTCGGACCCAAGGGCCAGCTGTCGGTGATCACCGCGGGCGGTCTCAAGCAGGACGGGCGGACGTCCGCGCGCCTGCTGACCTTCGGCAAGACCAACCGCGAGTTCGTCTACCGCACCGATGCCAACAAACGTGCGGCCGACGTGCTGGCGATCAGCGACACCGACTTCCTCGTCCTCGAACGCGGGGCCGGTCGTCTCGCGAACATCTTCTGGACCACCACTCGCGGGGCCACCCCGGTCGCCGGCAAGAAGAAGCTCACCGGCAAGGAGAAGGCGATGACCAAGCGTCGCATCTTCTCCACGGTCGCGACGCCGCGTCTGATCGCCGGTGACATGTCCGGGCTGGCCTGGGGCAACTGGCACCCCGACACCCCCTTCGCCAAGACGAGGTCCCGGACCGTGCTCGTGGTCTCGCAGACCGCCGGGTCGCCGACGCGCATCCATTCGTTCGAGCTGAACCTGCCGAAGTAGCCCGTCGACTCGCCCATGGCGGCTCTCCGGGCGGCCCGGAATCTGTGGATCAGGGTCATGTCAGGGACATACCTGATAGCCTTTCGGCCCCGGATTTGGCACCGTTGAGGGCATGACGACGACTGATGCGGATGCGCGCGACACCGGAGCGCCGAACAATCGAGTGGCTGCGGGCGCTGAGAGCCTGGTGAAACGGTACGGATCCGGCGAAACGGCCGTCGAGGCCCTGAAGGGTGTGTCGATCTCCTTCCGCGAGGGCGAGTTCACCGCGATCATGGGTCCGTCCGGTTCAGGCAAGTCGACGCTGATGCACTGCCTCGCCGGACTCGACGTCGCGACGTCGGGCCGGGTGTTCATCGGGGACACCGACCTGACGGAGTTGAGCGACAAGGCGATGACCATGCTGCGCCGGGACCGCATCGGCTTCGTGTTCCAGGCGTTCAACCTCGTGCCGACCCTCACCGCCAGGGAGAACATCACCCTCCCGGTCGACATCGCCGGCCGATCAGTGGACACCGAGTGGTTCGACGCGGTCGTCGACCGTCTCGGGATCACCGACCGTCTCGGTCATCTCCCCAGCGAGCTGTCGGGTGGTCAGCAGCAGCGCGTGGCGTGTGCCCGCGCCCTGATCGGCAAGCCCGCCATCATCTTCGGCGACGAGCCGACCGGCAACCTCGACTCCCGGTCGTCGGGTGAGGTGCTGTCGATCCTGCGCGCGGCCACTGACGAGTTCGGCCAGACCGTCGTGATCGTGACGCACGATCCGCGTGCGGCATCGTATGCCGATCGCGTGGTGTTCCTCGCCGACGGTCAGATCGTGCAGGAGCTCTCGCGCCCGAGCGCCGACGACGTCTTCGAGGTCATGAAGAACCTCGACGGCGCGCATCACACAACCGCCACATCCGAGCCGGCTGCCGCCGCCGAGTCCGCCGGCACCCGCTGAAGCCGTGGCGTCATCATCGGTGATGCGCCGGGTTTCGCTCCGAAACCTGCGGGCGCACAAGCTCCGTCTGTTCCTCACGCTCTTCTCGATCGTTCTCGGCACGTCGTTCGTCGTCGGGTCGATCGTGTTCACGAGCTCGGTCTCCAAGGCGTTCAACGACATCTTCGACAACGCGGCGCAGGGCGTCGCGGTCGAGGTGACCCCTGCCGACCAGCAGTCGCCGGGCGTGCCGATCGAGGTCGTCGACCAGTTGCGCGACCAGCGCGCACAGCTCGGCATCGACAAGATCGTCGTCAACAACACCGGTCTCGTCACGGTCGCCGACTCGGCCGGCAAGGCGATCCAGACCGGCGGTGCGCCGAGCATCGGCTCCACCTGGATTCCGCCGCAGGACGCGCTCGCCCCCGACGAGTCGAAGATCATGCCCGGTGGCCGTGGCCCCGAGAACGCCGGTGAGATCGCGCTGAACTCGTCGGCCGCGGAGAACGCGGGACTGAAGGTCGGGTCGAAGACCAAGGTCGTCGTCGGCCAGGGCAACTCGACTCCGCTCGACGTCACCGTGGTCGGCCTCGTGGACCTTCCCTCCTCCACCGGCGGGTACGTGAACGCACAGTTCGATGCCGCGACCGCGTCGCGTCTGTTCACCGACGGCCGGCACGTCGGGACCGTGGACATGTCCGCGGTCGAGGGGGTCACCCCGGAGCAGTTGAAGGAGCGGGTCATCGCCGCGCTCGGCCCGGCGGCCGGGCTGTACGACGTCCGTACCGGTGACGAGGTCCGCGCGGATCAGAAGGAACAGGTCAACGAGTTCCTGCAGATCTTCCAGTACATCCTGCTTGCATTCGCCGCGATCGGCCTCGTGGTGGGCACGTTCATCATCTACAACACCTTCTCGATGATCGTCGCGCAGCGCAACCGCGAGTTCGCGTTGCTGCGGGCCGTCGGCGCGAGCCGGCAGCAGGTGTCGCGGTCGGTGCTGTTCGAGGCCCTCGTCGTCGGCATCATCGGAGGCATCCTCGGTCTGGCCATCGGCATCGGCCTCGCGGCCGCGCTGAAGGCATTCACCGCCGCGACATCGGGTCTGCCGCAGGGTGCTCTGACCATCGGGGTCGGTGCGATCCTCGCGGGCATCCTGGTCGGCGTGGTGGTGACGATGGTCTCCGCGTGGGTGCCGGCGGTCCGCGCGGCGCGGGTGCCTCCGGTGGAGGCGATGCGCGCGTCGGCGGCCGAGGGATCGGCCTCGCTGCGCAACCGCACGATCCTCGGCGCGGTCATCGGGATCGCATCGATCGTCGCGATCGTCATCGGCGCCCGGGGCGAGGGCTCCGGCCCGGCGCTGACCGTCGGTGCGGGTGCGGCCGGCCTGGTGCTGGCGACCGTCCTGGTGGGACCCGCGGTGTCCCGTCCGTTCGTGGGCGTGCTCGGCCGGGTCATCGGCGCACCGTTCGGCGCCATGGGGCGCCTGTCGCGCACGAATGCCGTTCGCAATCCCCGACGTTCGGCTGCGACGGCGTTCGCCCTCACCCTGGGCCTGATGCTGGTCGCGATCATCGGCACGCTCGGCCAGTCGTTCAAGGGCACCGTCGACGAGGCGATCGATTCGGGTATCACCGCCGACTACATCCTCGTGGGCACGAATCAGCAACCCATCCCACCCACCGTGGGCGCAGCGGTGAAGGACGTGGCGGGCGTCGGCGAGGTCGTGTCGTTCGGCGTGGTGCAGGCCAAGGTGAACGATCGGTCGGAGCAGGGCTTCTCGGCGATCGGTGGCCGGCTCAGCGACGTCACCGTCATGGACATGCAGGACGGCGCGTCGTCGAACCTCCCCGCCGACGGCATGCTCATCAGCCACCGGACCGCGACGACGAAGGGTTGGGAGCGCGGCCAGGTCCTCGACTTCACCTCCGCGACCGGCGAACAGGTGCAGGTTCCGGTGGCCGGCGTCTACGCCGACAACGAGGCGTTGCAGCCGTGGGTCATCGGCCCGGCGGTGTATGAGCGACTCGTGCCGCCCGCGGCCCGCTTCGACATCTCGGTGTTCGTGAAGGCGAAGCCCGGCACCGACCTCGACGAACTCCGGAGGGGACTCGAGGACGCCACCGCGGGCTTCCTGACCGTGCAGGTGCAGGACCGGGAGGAGTTCAAGGGGCAGATCTCGTCGCAGATCGACCAGATGCTCGGCACCCTCTACGCGATGCTGGGGCTGGCGTTGCTGATCGCGGTGCTCGGCATCATCAACACCCTGGCGCTGTCTGTGGTGGAGCGGAAGCGCGAGATCGGCATGTTGCGCGCGATCGGTATGGTCCGCGGACAGGTCCGGCGCTCGATCTACCTGGAGTCGGTGCTCATCTCGATCTTCGGCGCCGTGGTGGGCGTGGTGCTCGGTACCGGGATCGGTGTGGCCCTGGTCCGCACCCTGGCGGCCTGGGGGCTCGGCGCGCCGGTGATCCCGTGGTCGCTGATCGTGATCACGCTGGTCGCGTCGGCGATCGTGGGCGTGCTCGCGGCGTTGTGGCCGGCGGTCCGGGCCGCCCGCACCGGGCCCCTGGAGGCGATAGCCGACTTGTGATGCCGTGGCGATAGCCGACTTGTGATGCCGTGGCGATAGCCGACTTGTGATGCCGTGGCGATAGCCGACTTGTGATGCCGTGGTGATGGCCGACTTGTGATGCCGTGGTGATGGCCGACTTGTGATGCCGTGGCGATGGCCGACTTGTGATGCCGTGGCGATGGCCCACTGGTGATCGCCTTCGACGGAGAGGCGGGTCTGTGACGTGTGCCGGGTGTTGTGCCCGGGTCGCGCGCTCACAGGCCCGCTTCAGGTTTCTGATGACAGAATCGACCGCATGACCCGACCTCCCCAGGGCGATCCGAACGATCCGCGCGACGAGCCGCCGGCCACCCGGCAGTTCGATCCGGACTACGACCCGTCGGCGCCGCCGTCACAGGCCTACGCCCAGAACGACCCCCATGTCTCGTACGGCGACCCGCAGCCCACCGCGCCCTACGAGGGCGGGTATCCCGATCCCCGGTACCCGACCTCCCAGTACGGAGAAGGACAGTACGGAGAAGGCCAGTACGGAGAAGGCCAGTACGGTGATCCCCGGTACGCCGATCCGCATTACGGCGGTCAATACGGCGGCGATTCGCAGTACGGCGATCCCCGGTACACGGGCGCCGCTCCCTACGCTCAGGGACCGTACGCCGGGCCGGCCGGGGGTGAACCGCCGCAGAACTCGTCGTCGAAGCGCACGATCGGCCTCGTCCTCGTGACGCTCGCAGCGGTGGTGATCCTCGCCCTCGTCGTCGTGTTGATCGGCCGCGCGAGCGGCGGTGACGATTCCCCGACCGCGGCCGGCGATTCGTCGACCACGACCGCGACCAGCGCGGAGACCACGCCGAGCACGACGTCGACCACCACGACCACCGAGGAGACCACCTCCAGCCCGACCACCACGCAGCGGTCGGGGACGGTGACCTACCAGCTCACCGGCAATGGCGACGTCGTCGCGCTGACCTTCTCCAAGGGCGAGGGCGCGCCGACCGTCATCGCCGCGACCGGCTCGCCCTGGTCGCAGCGGGTGAAGCTGTCGGGAACCAAGGCCAGCCTGCGTGCGATCGTCGTGCGCGGCCCGGTGACCTGCAGCATCCTGGCCGATGGTGAGCAGCTGTCGACGGCCACCAGCAATGGCGGCACGCTCTCCTGCAGCGCGGACCTGTCGGCGGAATAGGGCCGCTCACTCGCAAACCCACCACTTTTCGCCGGGATCCACCACCGTTCGGGCACCCGGGTTTGTCGAAAATGGGTGGGTTTGCGCTGGGGGCTATCGCTTCCGCAGCACCATCACGAGGTTGGTGCCCAGGACCTCCCGCATACCGGGGACACGCATGACCCACCACATCCATCGCGGGATGTAGCGGGGGAAGGCGGCGACGAGTTCGGCGCGGTCGGTCGCCGACCGCGCCCAGCGCAGGCCGTCGGTGGCGTGGACCGCGAACAGCGACGTCCCGTACAGGTTCTTCGGCGGGTGGCCGTGGCGCTTGGTGTAGAGGCGTGCGGCGCGGTGACCGCCGAGGTAGTGGGTGAGCCCCATCTCGTGGCCGCCGAACGGACCCCACCACAGCGTGTAGCTGATGATCACGACACCGCCCGGGCGGGTCACCCGCAGCATGTCGTCGGCCATCTCCCACGGTTTCGACGTGTGCTCGACGACGTTCGACGACAGCGCGACGTCCATGCAGCCGTCGGCGAAGGGGAGTTCCTGGCCGGAGCCGCGGACCGAGCCACGATGTTCGAGGCCACCGGCGTGTATCTCGGTCGGGTCCGGTTCCACCGAGATGTACTGCGCGCCGCGGGCCCGGAACGCGTCCGCGAAGTAGCCCGGTCCGCCGCCGACGTCGAGGATGACCTTGCCGTCGAGATCGGGCACGAACGCCTCGACCATGTTCGCGGTGTCGGTGGCCAGCGCGCCGTAGAAGCGGGCGGGGTCGGACTGCTCGAAGCGGAAGTCGTTCAGCAGCCCGGCCGCGCGTCGCAGGGTCGCGAGCCGGGCCATACGGTTGCGGCCGGAAGTCGTGGTCGTCATCGTCGGGCAACTCTAGTCGCGGTGTCGGGATCGCAGGGATGCGCGCTCGTCGGGTGGGTCTGGTGGAGGTCCGGGGGACGGGAGACTCGGACGTGGCTCACGACATCCTCGTGCCTCCGCGATGCCGCAGCGGCGTTCTGTGACCGGGAACACCGGACGGCCTGCACGGCCGGAACCGTCGGTGCGCCCGCGTCGGGTGGCTACCAGTCGGTAGGCTGTCGTGCGATGCGCGTACCTTCCGACGTCCTGCTCCTGTGCTGGCGGGACACGCGCCACCCCCAGGGCGGTGGCAGCGAGACCTATCTGGAACGCGTCGGCGCCGAATTGGCCCGACGCGGCGCCCGAGTCACCTTTCTGACCTCGGCGTATCCCGGTGCCCCGGCCGAGGAGATGCGCGACGGCATGCGGTTCGTCCGCGGCGGGGGACGCATCACCGTGTACCCGCGGATGCTGGCGACGATCCTCGCCGGGCGGCTCGGGCTCGGCCCGCTCAAGGGGGTCCGCCCCGAGGTCGTCGTCGACACCCAGAACGGCGTCCCGTTCTTCGCGACGCTGGTCGCCGGCGCACCGACCGTCGTTCTCGTCCATCATTGCCACCGCGAGCAGTGGCCGGTCGCCGGTCGCCTACTCGGGCACGTCGGCTGGTTCATCGAGTCGCGTCTCTCGCCGCGGGTGCACCGGCGCAACCGGTACGTCACGGTGTCCACGCCGTCGAAGAACGAGCTCGTCGCGCTCGGCGTCGACGACGAGCGCATCGCCGTCGTGCGCAACGGTGTCGATCCGGTCCCCGACGATGCGGTCCTCGCCCCGAACGCATCCGACGACGGCCCCGTGCGGCTGTGCGTGCTGTCCCGTCTGGTGCCCCACAAGCAGGTCGAGGATGCCCTCACCGTGTGCGCACAACTGCGCCGCTCCGGCCTCGACGTCCGCCTCGACGTCATCGGAGGCGGTTGGTGGGCCGACGAACTTCGCTCGGCGGCAACCGGATTCGGAGTCACCGACGCCGTCGTCTTCCACGGCCACGTCAGTGAGCGGCGTAAGCACGAACTGCTCTCGCGGGCTCGGGTACACCTCATGCCGTCCCGCAAGGAGGGGTGGGGGCTCGCTGTCATCGAGGCCGCCCAGCACGGCGTCCCGACCATCGGCTACCGCGGCTCGGTCGGCCTCCTCGACTCGATCGACGACGGGATCACCGGCCTGCTCGTCGACGGTGTCGACGAACTCGTCAGCGCCACAAGGAAACTCGTCGACAATCCGGACGAGGCGCAGCGGCTGGGTCGCAATGCCCGCGTGAAGGCGGGGCGTTACTCCTGGCAGGCCACCTGCGACGGTTTCATCGAGACCTTCGACGCGGTACTCGGCCGATAGCGGCGGCCGGCCCGGCCACCAGGCCTGCCATGAGCAGCGCCGCCCAGGCGAGGTGCGCGGCGATCGCGACCATCCGGTCGAAGTCACCCGCCGATCGATCCGTGGCGCCGGCGACACGGTACAGCCGGAGATCGTCCCCGTCGTGGACGAGCCGAGCGCGGTCGGCCAGCAGAGGCGGTGTCGAATGATTCTCGACCAGAACCCATCCGACGCCGAGCGTGGCCAGCTCGGCGGGTGACCCGCCCGACTCCAACACCGATGCCACCTCGGCGGCATGTGTGCTCGGCGCGTCGATCACCTCGCCGTCGACGGTCAGTTCGCCGGACTCGACGACCGGTGCCCGAAGCATTCGTGCGGCGGGATCGAGCGAGACGTCCTCGCTGAACGCGTAATGCCGCACGGTGTCCGTGGGCCACAACGCCACCGACCCTTGACCGGCGGGCACGATCTCCGCCACCGCGGCCCAGTCCGACGGGTAACCCACCGCGCGCACGGAACCGCCCACGCCCCACGCGAGATCGGGGAGAGGCGCGACGACGAGCAGGACGACACCGGCCAGGGCGAAGCCCGACGGCACCCGCCGCCGGGCCGCCGCCACCGCACCGGCGACCGTCACCGCGACCCCGGGAACCAGGAGAGCCGAGAACTTCTGTGTGTCCCGGAACAGGCCCGCGCCGGGGACGAGCTCGACGGTGATCTCCAGCAGCCGCCGGCCCGGTCCGAAGACGCTGAGCACCAGCAGGATCGCGACCACCACGGTCAGGATCCCGATGGCCCTCACCAGCGGGTCGAGCGACGAACGGTGCCGCCACAGGTGGACGGCCCCGACCGCCACGACGACGAGCAGGCACAGCGTCGCGACCGCCGCCCACCAGATGGTCCGGCTCGCCGGCACCGCGTCGGCGTTCCAGATTCCGCCCAGCGACAGCACCGTGCCGACCGGCCCCAGCCATGGCTCCGAACGCAACCCGAACGCCTCGACCCCCGCCGGGCCGGTCGTCGTCGTGGCGCCGCTGATCAGCGCGGTCACGACCCACGGCAGCGTGCTCGCCACCCACAGCAGCGCGGCGATGACCGTCGCGCGCACACCGATCGGACGCCCGATCAGCGCCACCGCCAACACGGCCCCGGCCAACACCGAACCCGTGGGCGTCAGCCCGGCCGCGGCCAGCAATCCGCCGAGCCGGAGCAGCCGCGGCACCTCGGCTTGCTTCCGAAGGTCGTGCGCCGCAACGAGAATCCAACCCAGCGCGGCGTATCCGGCGAACAGGCTCCAATGTCCTTGCAGAAGGCGTTCGGCCACATAGGGATTCCAGACCGCCACCAGTGCTGCCGCACTCGCGCCACTGCGCCCGGCTCCCGGTACCAGTCGCGCCGCCAGCCGGCCGTAACCGACGCCGGCGAACACCAGCGCGGCGAACAGCACTGCGACGACGACGATCCCGCCGTCGAGAATCGACGACGCCATCGCCACGAACCAGTCCTGCGGGACCGCACGGGGCGGTAGGTCACCGATGCCGAGGGTGGTGTCGGTGACGTGCGCGCGCGGCGTCGACACCGCGTCCCGGTACAACAGGTATCCCGGCCCGGCGCCGACCAGTGTCGGCAACAGCGGGGCCAGGATGGCCACGGCCGCACCGACACCCACCGAGTAGAGTGTCGGGAGAAGCCGCGCGGGGGTCACCGTGCTCAGTAGTGGTGGGTGTCCGACGGGGCGGGGGCATGGACCGGGTCGTCGTCGAACTCCGACTCGGCGATGCCGTACGCGCGGGCGAGGTCGAGGATCTTGGTCGCGCGGGCGATGCGCGGCAGGTCGGAGCCGTTGCGGATCTCGCCGCCGTCGCGCTCGAATTCGGCGAAGAACTCCTTTGCCCAGGTGATCTCGTCCTGCGATGGGGACAGGCCCTCGTTGACCGGCGCGCACTGCGCCGGCGTCAGGCAGATCTTTCCGGTCATGCCGAACTGCGCGCTCACCGCGGTGGCCTCGCTCAGCTTGAGGGCGCTCGACCCCACCGTCGGTCCGTCGATGGCGCTCGGCAGATGGGCCGCCTTGGCGGCGATGGTGAATCGCGACCGGGCATACGCCAGCGTCAGCGGGTCGTCGCCGAACCCGGTGTCGCGGCGGAAGTCGCCGATGCCGAACGCGAGCCGGAACGTGCCCTTGGCCGAAGCGATCTCGCTGATCCGCTCGAGTCCGCGCGCGGTCTCCACCAGCGCGACGATGGGCAGGCCGGGCAGACGGTTGGCGGTCTCGGTGACGTGGTCGACGGACTCGACCATCGCCAGCATCACGCCGCCGACGGCGGTCTGGGCCAGGGCGGCGAGGTCGTCGGCCCACCACGGGGTGCCGAAGCCGTTCACGCGGACCCAGTCGCCGGCGCCGGGGCCGGAGCCGTCCTTCGGGCCGAGCCAGCGCACGACGTTCTCCCGCGCGGTGACCTTGTCCTTGGGAGCGACGGCATCCTCGATGTCGAGGACCACGATGTCGGCGCGCGAGCGCGAGGCGGGCTCGAACTTCGCGTAGTGCGCTCCGTTCACCAGGAGCCAGCTGCGGGCCAGCACCGGATCGATACGCGAACCGACATCGGTCGGTTCGGCGTCATAGGCGGTCTTCTCGTCGTACATCGGTATCTCTCGTCGGCAAGGTCTGAACTTCTCCGGCCACCCATCGTTGCCTATGCAGGGCGAACGGCGCAAAGCACCCTGCGCGAGGGTCGCGCGCCCCACTCGGCACACTTGTGGCATGCAGCAGACCCGGCCGGCCCGACGACGCGTCTCGGGAACCGTCGGCGCGGTGGGCTCGGTGGCCGTCGGGTCGATGGTCGCCAACGTCTGCATGTACCTCGTGCACCTGGTGGCGAGCGCCCGGTACCTCGACGTCAGCGAGTACGGCGAGTTCGCGGTCCTGCTGTCGGCGATGCTGGTGCTCGGGGTGCCCGCGTTGGCATTGCAGAACGTCGTCGCCCGCGAGGTGGTTCTCGGCCGGGACGAGCGGCGGCTGCGCCGGGTCGGGGTGCAGACGACGCTGTGTGTGGTGGTGCTGGTCGCCGTCGCCACCCCGCTGGTGGCGCTGTTGTTGCGGACCGGCGTCGCCACGACGGTTGCCGCACTGGCCGCGGCCCCGCTGCTCGCGCTGATCGCCGCAGGTCAGGGCATCCTCCAGGGGCGTGGCGAGTTCCGTGTCCTGTCCTGGGTGCTCGCCGCGGTCGGGATGCTGCGGTCGATGCCGATGATCGGCGCGTTCGCCGCCGGCGCCGGACCGGCCGGGGGGCTGCTCGCGGGCACGCTCGGCGCCGCGGTGTCGGTGGTCGTGGTGTGGGCCGTCGTCGGGAAGGTGGGCCCGGCCACCCGGGAACCGGGTTCTCCGCAACCGATGTCCATGGAGGAGGCGGGGACATCCCCGGCCGGGGTCCTCGGCGTCGTCCGGGCCTCCCAGGTCCAGCTGATCCTCATCGTCGCGTCGTCGGTCGACCTGCTGCTCTCCCCACAGGCGCTCGACGCCGATTCGGTCGGCGTCTACGCGCTCGGCGCCATCGCCACGAAGGTCGCGTTCTGGCTGCCGCAGGCCATCGGCGTCGTCTTCTATCCGCGTCTCGCCGACCCCGCACGGTCACGGGTGTCACTCCGGCAGGCGGTGGCCGTCGTCGCCGGGGTCGGGGTGGTGCTCACCGTGCTCGCGGGCCTCGCCGGGCCGATCGTGCCCGTCGTCTTCGGCGACGGTTACGACGAGCTCGTCCCCCTCCTGTGGCTGTTCGCCTACATCGGTGCGACGCTCGCCGTCCTGCAGGTGGTGCTGCTGTCGGCGATCGCGCGCGACCGCACCCGGGTCGCGTTCGTCACCTGGGTGGCCGTCGCCGCCGAGATCGTCGTCATCCTCACCCTCGCCGGATCGGTGGTCGCGGTGGCGGCGACCGCGGCCGTCGCGGTCACCGTCGCGGCCGTCGGGACGTGGGCACTCACCCGCTGAGCGTTTCCACCCGCTCGGCGCAGGCACGTTGCCGAACCGCCCGACGTTCGGCAGTGTTGTGTGATGAGCGACAACGAAGTCACCCAGGTCACCGTCGAACGCGTCATCGAGGCTCCCGTCGATGCGGTGTTCGACATCCTCTCCAATCCCGATCGGCATCAGTCCATCGACGGCTCCGGTTTCATCCGCGGTGTGGATCACGCCGACCGTATCCAGAAGGTCGGGCAGGTGTTCACCATGAACATGGCCGGCGATCACATGGGTGGCGACTACCAGACCGACAACCACGTCACCGGATACGCCAGGGACAAGTTGCTGGCGTGGAAGACCACGCCTGCCGGCACCGAACCGCCCGGTTGGGAATGGGTGTGGGAACTCCAATCCCGGGGCCCGGGCGAAACCCTCGTGCGGCACACCTACGACTGGTCGAAGGTCACCGACAAGAAGCTCCTCGAACAGGTGGGGTTCCCGCTCGTGAGCCGAGAGCAGTTGGAGGACACCCTCGGTCGGCTCGCGGCCGAAGCCGCGTCCTGACGCTCACACCTCTCGCGTGTTGCGGTCTTTCGCGTTGCGCCGGAACCCATCCGGCAGCCACGCCGGATTGATCAGCGCGCCGCCGGCGATCAGCGCCAGCACGCCCAGGACACCCGTGGCGATCGGGACGAGGCGGCCCCAGATGGTGATCGGAGTCGCGAGATCCGAAGCGAGACGCGACATCTGCGACTGCGTCTGCTCGTCGTAGGTGAACGTCGCCTGCAGGTGCGGCAATCGGAAATCCGCCGGAACGCCGGGCGTGCCGTCGGGGAAGGCGTAGAACTCGTCGACGGTGATCGTCGCGTCGACGATGGTGCCGGTCTTCGCGTCGACCGCCAGGTCCCACGAACCCCGGTGGCGCAGTGAGGCGGTCAGGTTCCGGGGCGGACCATCGACGCCGAACCACGACGCCGGCCGGGTGATGACGACGTCGGTGCCGACCGGCCGCCCGAGTGCCGCCCGGGCGAGGTCGGTCTCGGGGATCTCGGCGCGGAAGCGGGCCACGTCCCTGCCGACGACCTCGGCGTTCCCGTCGTAGACGAGCGGGACGGTGGTCCGCGTGACGGGGTCGAAGAACTCGTGGTCGGTCAGCGCGGTGTCGAACGGCAGCAGGTAGGTGAAGCCGCGACGGTCGGGCACCAGTACCGGCGCCTGGTCGCTGTCGTACTGGATCTCCGACGCCCCGCGCGCCGACAGCTGTGGCCGGGCGGTCTCGCGGTCGAGCGTGACGCGGTCCTTGATCGCGTCGATCGTCGCCTCGTTGCACGGTTCCGACGCGTCGGCCCCGCTGCCCGGGCGCGGGTCCTCGGGGTCGACGTCCCGGTCCCCGATCCGCAGGGTCTCCGCCTGCACCGAGGTGCCGGCCTGCAGCGTCACGCGATGCTCGTCGGACGGCTGTACCGCGACGACGCGCTGTTGTCGGACGAGATCGGCGCCGACGGTCTGTGCCCGCGGCGTGCCGAGCGAGCAGCGGTCGAGGATCGTGGCGTCCTCGGCGGTCGCGACCGTGGTGAAGTCGGTGCTCAACGGGATGACCCGGAAGTTGCCGACCAGCAGAGTGGGCAACGCGATCGTCACGGCGAGCAGGAAGCTGCCGACGAAGATGAGCGTCGGCCCGGCCAGGTCCGCGGTCGACCAGCGCCGAGGCTGATCCGGCCGCACCGGCGACGCGGGGTCCGGGGGCGGCACCTCGACCGGCCCGTCGGCGGGCCCCTCGGGCGGCACAGAAGACATGGTGGCGAGGGTAATCGATGCCGCCGGGCTACCCTGTCAGCAGCATGACCAGCACCGACTCCGCCCGCGACGCCGGCACCGCCGCGGCCTGCGACGCCCACCCGGCGGCGCAGCGACCCGACCTTGCCGGACCGTCGACGACCGGGCGGCGCTTCTATCCGCAGCTCGAGGGCATGCGCGCGATCGCGGCGATCGGGGTGCTCACCACCCACGTGGCCTTCCAGACGCGCGCCGTCGAGATCCCGGTGCTCGGCCCCGTCCTGGGCCGTCTCGACCTCGCGGTCGCACTGTTCTTCGGCCTCTCCGGCTTCCTGCTCTGGCGGGGATGGGTCGACGCGGCGCACCGCGGCGAGGGGCACCCGTCGATCCCGCGTTACCTGCGCCACCGCGTCGTGCGCATCTGGCCGGCGTACGTCGTGGTCGTCGTCCTGGTGCTGCTGTTGCTGCCGGAGGCGCAGGGCGCCGACCTCGAGGTCTGGCTCGCGAATCTGACGCTTACGCAGGTCTTCGTGCCGCTCACCCTCACCGCGGGCCTGACCCAGATGTGGAGTCTGTCGGTCGAGATCACCTTCTACGCGCTGCTGCCGCTCCTCGGCCTGGCGCTGCTGCGCCTGCGCGGGCGTCGCGTGTCGGTGCGCATCCCGGTCCTTCTCGCGGTCGCGGTCGTCAGCCTCGGGTGGGCATGGGTGGGCACGTCGCTGCCGGTTGCCGACGGCGTCGAGACCAAGAACTGGGTGTTCGGACATCTGCCCTGGTTCATCGCCGGTCTGATCCTCGCCGAGATCGCGGGCGTCCTCGAGCAACCCGTCGCGACGCGCGGCCGCTGGACGACCCTCGCCATCCGACTCAGCGCCAACCGCCGGCTGATGTTCGGGCTCCTCGCCGTCGCCTACGGCCTGGCGTGCACCCGCCTCGCCGGACCCACCGGACTCGGTGACGTGACCAACGTGGAGTTCGCCACCAAGATGGTCCTCGGCGCGCTGTGCGGGTACGCGCTTCTCGCGCCGCTCGTCTGCAGCGAGGGTCCGTTCCGCTTGCTCACCTCGCGGGTGATGCTCGCGCTCGGCCGGTGGTCCTACGGCATCTTCATCTGGCACGTCGCGATCCTCGCGGTGGTGTTCCCGCTGTTCGGGATCGTGCCGTTCAGTGGCGACACCATCCTGGTGTGGGTCCTCACCCTGGGCCTCACGATCGGGATCTCCGCGGCGTCCTACGCCTTCATCGAGGAACCTGCGCGCAACTGGTTGCGCACCCGGGAGGCCCGACGGCGCGCGGCTGCCTCGGCGTGACCTCGGCTCGCCGTGTGCTGTGGAGTGTTCCCCCGGTGTGCGGTTCGGCGAGAGGTATCGCTGAGCGAGACCTAACGCTGGTCGGGGACCCCACCGAGGCGACGCCGACGGGTCACGGCGTCTTCGAGGCCCGTCGCGCACGCCCGTCGCGTGTCCGGCGGAGGAGCGCACGCACCTCGGGGAGCAGCGGACTGACCAGCCAGCACGTCATCAGCACCGCCACCAGCGCCGGCAACTGAACCCACCACGCCCAGCCGTGATAGCCGCCCTCGGCATGCCACGGACCGGCGGCCAGACCGACGGTGGCGGCCATCATCGCCACGAAGGTCGTCGTCACGCCGATCCGGTGGGGCATCACGGCCGTGGCGGCTCCGACGACGGCCCCGATCACCAGTCCCCACCATCCGGACAACAGCCACGACGTGGCGACGATGCCGACCGCTGCGGCCACCCGGGTCACACGACCCGCAACCGGGACCGACCGCACGGGCACGGTCACACGACGATGCGAGGGCCACCACGCAGCGACCAGCAGCGCCGCCATCATCGCCAGCCCGACCACGATCGACCAGCGGTACAGCGAATCGAACCGGAAGGCGAGCTCCACCGATCCCGATGCCCCGGCGGGCACGATCCAGCCCTGCTGCCAGCCGTTCACCACCACCGGCGACAGCTCCGCACCGTCGAGGCGTGCGACCCAGCCCGGGTTGGTGGATTCCGGAACCACCAGAAGACGTTCCGGCCCGGCATCGACCTCGACCGCCCGATGCGTCGCCGACCATCCGGTCACCCGAGGCGTCGATGTGGGCGCGGGGGTCAGCTGTTCGTGCACCAGTGACACCGCGTCGACCGTGAACGCCTGTCCAGGAGTGACCGACACCTCCTGGCGTCCTGCCGGGAGGTGCAGTTCTCCTGGTGCACAGGGCTTTCCGACGACCGGCTGCCCGGATCGCAGGGCCGCGGCGGTCGTGCGCACCGACACCCCGACGACCTGCCCGGCCGCGGTCACGCCGATCCCGTCGTCGCATCCGATCTCGATGACGCGGTCCGGGCCGGCGGCCGACGGCGGCACCGGGAACACCTCGACCTCGGCGATGCCGGGCGGTGCCGGTGTCGCGAATCCCAGGCTGTTGACATCGATCAGGTCGCGCTGCTCGCGGATCGTGATCTCGATCCGGTCGGTGACGGCCGGATCGAGGCGCAACACGCCGTCCCTGCCGACCTCCCGGATCTGCTCGCCGGTCCCGAGGTCCACCGACACCTCGGTCGGCGCGGCCGGATAATCCTTCGGCGCAACCAGTCTGACCGACTCCACGCGCTGTCTCGCGGGGAGTCGGACGATCAGCGTCGGCTCGTTGTCGTCGGACTTCTCGGCGGCGGCGTCGGAGCTCGCATCGGAGGTGTCCTCGTCGCTGTCGTCGGCGGGCCGCTCCTTCTGCGGTATCTCCGGCGCCGTCCAGACGGTTCCGGGATCGCCGTCGACGGCGGCGCTCGGGTTGCCGCGCGGATCGCCGACCGGGCGCGGACCGGTCGCCGTCACGGCGCCGGGTGTCGCGAGCAGCCGGTCGAGGGCGTCACCGGGGCGGGGACGGAGGATGACGGTCGGGGTGACCGTGGAGTCCTGCGGCACCGACAGCGCCCGGGTGAACACCGAGCCGGTCTCCGGGGACAGGCCGAGACCCGGTGCGCAGCGCACCATCTCGCGGGCCGGGTCGTCGACGCACCAGGCGCGGCCGTTGAGCTCCGAGTAGAGCAGCCACTGTGCGACGGGGGTGCCCGCCTCGAGGTCGGGGAGCGTCACGCGGTGCCGGATCTGCAGCGGCGCGGAGGTGCGCAGGTTCGACAGCTGCACCTCGCCCAGTGCGAACTGGTTGCCGGCGCTGCCGTCCTCGGTGCTCAGCGCCCGGATCTGCACCCAGCGCGTCGGGCCGCTCGGCGCGGTCACCGTCGTCGGCTCCCCGGGCTGGAGGTCCGACGCGACGGTGCTGCCCGCCTCGGTGGCGATCAGGACGCTGGTCACGTCCGGGCCGAGGGCCTTCGCGGTGGTGAGGGTGAGTGCGAGATCGGATTGTGGCGTGGTGAACCCGATCCGCATCCACCTGCCGACCGCACCTTCGAGACCGCCGCTGACCCAGGCGGTCTGCGGGTTGCCGTCGAATGCCGCGGCAGGAGAGTTGGCCGGCGAGGTCTGGCCGGGTTGCACCGCGTCCGACGCCGAACCCGATGTCGTCACCTCGACCTCGCCACTGGCGTTGTCCAGCAACCACTCTCCATGGGTGAGGGGCTGTCCGTCGACGGGGTAGTCCGGCGCTGCGTTCTGTGTCCGCCGCGGGTCGCCGACGGCGCGGATCGCGGAGCTGTGGTCGTCGACCCGGCCGAAGTCGGTCTCCCGGTCGGCCGGGGTGTCGGTGACGACCAGCGGTCCGGAGGTGAGGCCGGCGCGCCGGGCGTCGGCGTCGAGCAGCACCGGCCCGAGTTGTGGAAGCCCCTCGCGCGCACGGACTTCGGCCAGTTCGGCCACTGCCTCCGGACCGCCCACCACCCGGGGCACCGCGTCGCGGTCGACGAGCAGCGGCCCGGTGCCGTCGAACGACGGGGTCGCGAATCCGGGCGCGTCGACCGCATAGATCTGGATCGCCGGCATCTTCGGGCGTAACCCGTTGTCGCGCACGACTCCTCGCACGCTCGGCGGACCGACCTCCGGGCCGAACGTCGCGACCCGGGTCAGTCCGGGGGAGGTGTCGAGGGCCTGCTGCGCCAGGAGCGGGCGGGTGGAACGAGAGGTCTCGGGGTCGAGGTCGGCGCGCAACAGCACGAATCCGACACCCTGGTCGGCGAGGGTCGCGGCCAGGCCGGGGGAGCCGCGACCCGCGGCGATCTCGCGTTGTACCGCGTCGAGTGCCCGGATCGCACCCGGCGGCGTCAACGGGATGGCGTCGCGGACCGCCCACGGGGCGTCGGCGAGCGGTTGCAGCGGTTCGTCGCGGGTCAGACCCCACAGCTGATCGGCGAACGGGGCGCCGGGAACCACCAGGCTGCGGGCCGGCGGAGCGTCGTCGGGTCGGGCGCTGTGTTCGGACAGCCAGTCGGCGGCCTGTTTCCAGTAGGCGGGGATCGCCGTGTAGGTGCCGGCCGGTGCGAGCTGACCGGTCCAGATCAGCGAGCCCCCGCCGATCACCGCGACCAGCAACACGATGGCCGCCGCGACCGGCCGCGACCGCTGCGGATGCGCGAACGCCGACAACGTCTCCCGCGCGCTCGCGGTCCCGGGCCAGGGAACCCGGGCGAGAAGATGCGCGACGCCGAGCACCAGCGGCAGCCGGATGAACGGTTCGAACTTGTGGATGTTGCGCAGCGGAGCGCCCGGACCGTCGAGGAACACCCGGACCTGCTCGGCGATCGGGGAGTCGAGGCCACCGACGTAGCCGACGCACATCACCAGCAACCCGACGACGAGGACCGTCACCAGGCGGCCGCGGAAAGGCATGCGGCGCATGCACAGCCCGGCGAGGCCGGCGGCGGCGATGGTCCCCGTCGCGAGCACCGCGGCGGGCTGTGTCACGAGGACCGCTCCGGCGACGCGCTCCGGCGAGACGAACGGAGTCCACGACCCGGCGCCGCGCAGCACCTCGGTCAACGAGGCCCATTCGGTGGTGACTCGTGAGGACTCGATGTAGTCCAGGAACGGTGGGCTGACCCGCGACAGGAGCAGCAACGGCACCATCCACCAGGCACACGCGAACACCAGACCCAGCGCCGCCCAGGCGCCGAAGCGCAACCAGCGGCCGTCGCGCGGACGGTGGAGCAACCACCACACCGCGGCGACCCCGAGTGCCGCGCCCGTCGCGACCGCGTTCACCGCGCCCATCAGCGCCACCGCCGCCGCCGATCGTGCCGCCTCCCGCCACAGCGGGCGTGCCGTGCCCCCGGACGCGAGATCCGGGTCGTCGAGCGCGCGGATCACCGGAAGGAGCACCCAGGGCGCCAGCATCATCGGCAGCGTCTCCGACGAGATCGACCCGAGGGTGGTGAGAACCCGGGGACTCAACACGAAGACGACGCCGGCGAGGACCCGTGAGGCCGGTGAGCCGATTCGCAGGGCCTCCGCGACGCGCACGACGCCGACGAAGCCGATCACGAGCAGCAGGGCCCACCACAGCCGTTGCACGATCCACGGCGGCACATGCAGCAGGTCGCCGGCCGCGAAGAACGCGCCGTGCGGGAAGAAATAGCCGTAGGCCTGGTTCTGCACCTGCCCCATCGGCGCGTTCGGGGTCCACAGATGGGCCGCACGGGCGAGGAATCCGAGGGGATTGGCGGTGAGGTCGAGTTTGGTGTCGGCCGCGATCCGGCCGGGGGACTGGAGCAGGCAGACGACGAGGGCGATCACCGAGGCCGCGCCTATCCCACGGGCCGTCAGGACACTCGTGGAGGCGGTGGCCGATGTACTACTCAGTTGCTGCTGCCGTCAGGTCGTCACGACGCGCAGTGGCGTCGTGGAGGCGTCAGTTGTTCTCGCCGCCCGCGCCCTCGCGCGAGCCGTAGTCGACCGAACCCTGGACGAACCCGTTGTTCGGATTGATGTTGTTCAGGTCCGTCGACGGGCTGTTCTCCGAAGCCAGGAACCCGCCGAGAAACACCGCGCCGAGTCCCACCAGGATGCCGGCGACTCCGGCGACGGCGCCGGCCACAAGGCGGTTGTTGGTCATGGCGAAGAAACTACCATCGAGTCAGGTCCCGACCGGGGTTCACCCGCCTGTGTTCCGACCCCGGGCCCCGCTGAATCGGGGGTTCGGCACAGATTCGCCACCTGGAAGTCGCGACGCTGCGTTCGAAGTCGCGAGTGTTCGAAGTCGCGAGTGTTCGAAGTCGCGAGTGTTCGAAGTCGCGATTCCTCACCGTTTCGACGACCCTACGGCGTCACCTGCGGCTGTTTCTCGCACTTCGCCGGGACGATGAACACCGGCCGATGACAGTGCTTCAGCACGCGCTCGGCGACGCTGGACTTCAGCAGGGCGCGCAGACCCGACGCCCCGCGGGTTCCGGTGACGAGCAGGTCGACGTCGAGCGCGTCCGCGGCGGCGACGAGGGCTCCCCACACCGTGGACTCGACCTCGACGAGCATGCCGCGCGCGGACAGTCCGCATTCACGCGCCAGGTCGACGCCGCGTTGGTTGAGGGTGGCCGCCTCGTGTTCGAGGGCGCGGTCGACGCCGGCGTCGAGTTGGGTGTCGACGAAGGGCTGCATCCCGCCGGCGAGGGTGGAGAGGCGGGCGGGCGTCATGCCGCCGGGCTGCCAGGCGGTGACGACGACGGCGTGGTCCGCGCGGAGGAACTGGCCTGCATATCGGATGGCTCGATCGGCGTTCTCGGAGCCGTCGTAGGCGATCATCAGGGTCTGTCCGGCGCGTCCGTCCTCGCGACCCCCGGGGGAGGTCGCGGTCTCGGCCGGGATGGACCCTGCGTCCATTGGCTCAGGTTACATGCCAGACTCGACGCATGTACCCAACTCGCCGACCTCGGTGGACTCGGAAAGCGCTGATGACCGGGACGGTTGCGACGCTGACCGTCGGGCTGATCGCCTGTGGATCGTCCAATCCGGTCTCCCCGTCGTCGACGCCGTCCGCGAACGCGTCGCCGTCGGCGTCGCAGTCGTCGGTTCTGCCCAGTTCGACACCCGTCGCAAAGCCGTGCGGCGCAGAACAACTCGCAAAGCTGACCCGGCGCGAGAAGCTGGCGCAACTGATCGTCGTGGGCGTGACGGGCGCCGCCGACGCCCAGCAGGTCGTCGCGAGCGAGAGGATCGGCGGGATCTTCGTCGGCAGCTGGACCGACAAGTCGATCCTCACCAGCGGTGCGGCATCGCGGATCTCCCGGAACTCCGACATCCCGCTCATGGTCACCGTCGACCAGGAGGGCGGTCGGGTCTCGCGGTTGTCGGGGCTGGGCATCGACCACGCCTCACCGCGTGAACTGGCGCGTACCAAGACGCCCGAGCAGGTCCGGCAGATCGCCGCCGGTGTGGGCCGGCAGTTGAAGAAGCTGGGCGTGACGGTCGACTTCGCGCCGGTCGCCGACGTCAGCGACCAATCGGACAACGAGGTCATCGGCGACCGTTCCTTCGGCAACGACCCGGCCGTCGTCACGAAGTACGCCGGCGCCTACGCCGCCGGTCTCGCCGATGCCGGGATCATGCCGGTGTACAAGCACTTTCCCGGGCATGGCCATGGGTCGGGCGACTCGCACCTCGGCGTCGTGACGGTTCCCTCGCTCGCGCAGTTGCAGAACAGCGACCTGGTGCCGTTCCGGAACCTGCTCCGCGATCCCGGTCCGGCGGGGGCCATGGTCGGCCACCTCATCGTGCCCGGATTGACCAACGGCCTCCCGGCGTCGATCAGCCGCCCGGCCATCCAGATGTTGCGCACCGGCGTGGGCTACGACGGGCCGCGGTTCGATGGCGTCATCTTCTCCGACGATCTGTCGGGCATGGCCGCGATCAGCGAGCGCTATCCGATCGAGCAGGCCGTCGAGAAGTTCGTCCTCGCCGGCGGCGACGTCGCGCTCTGGTTGTCCACCGCGCGCGTCCCCTCGGTGCTGAACACCCTGGAGAAGGCGGTCGAGAGCGGTCGCCTGGCCCCCGCACGCCTCGATGCGAAGGTGCTGCGCATCCTCCGCGCGAAGGGCGTCGTGAGCTGCTGACCATTCCATACATGGACGGCCCGAGCGACCGTTAAACTTACCCACTGGTAAGTTTATGGGTATCGTCGATCGAGAACCGATCGCGAGAACGGAGGTCGTGATGTCGGGCGGAACCAAGCGTCTGCCGCGTGCCGTGCGTGAGCAGCAGATGCTCGATGCCGCCGTGAAGGTGTTCTCGCAGAACGGCTTTCGCGACACCTCGATGGACGCGATCGCAGCCGAGGCGCAGATCTCCAAGCCGATGCTCTACCTGTACTACGGCTCCAAGGAGGAGCTGTTCAGCGCGTGCATCGCCCGTGAGTCCGGCCTGTTCATCGAGGCCATGAGTGTTGGCTTCGACCCGTCGCTGTCCCAGCGCGAGCAGGCCCACACCGTCATCCGCGAGTTCCTCCGGTTCGTCCACGAGAACCGTGAGTCGTGGCGTGTGCTCTACCGCGTCGCCATCGGAACGGCCAGCTTCTCGGGGATCGTCGCCGACAGCCGCCGCCGCGTCGTCGAGATGGTCTCCGAACTCATCAAGGCCGGTACCACGGTCGAGACCGCGAGCGACATCGACTTCGAGCTCACCGCCGTCGCCATCGTGGGCGCCGCCGAGGCCGTGGCCGACCGCATCACCGAGGGTGACGTCGACCTCGAGAAGGCCACCAACATGCTCGTCGGCATCACCTGGCGCGGCCTGAAGGGCGTGGGTACCGACATCTGAGGTCGGCCACTCTCTGAGTGGCAGGCGAGTCGCCTGCCCAGGGTCCAGGGGCGGTGTCTCTCCCGCTCATGTCGCCCGTACGGGCGACTCCGTTCCTCGTTTCTGCCGTAGACCTCCGCCATACAGTTCTGTCGAGTTGGTTCGTCGACGACTGCATGAGTGCAGCCGGTGATCACCGGAGAGCATTGGCGCAAGGTCGACGCGGTCTGAGGCGCGTTCTCGTCGGGCGGCATCGCCAACCCGTTGCAGGTGCTGGAACAGATCACCTACTTGTTGTGCATCCGTCGCCTCGACGACGAGCAGACACGGGCGCGCAACCGGGCGAATTAGACGAGAAGGCCCATCCAGAGCAATCCCTTCCCCGCCGACCGCGAGGAACTTCGGTGGTCGGCCTTCAAGAACTGTTCAGGGTCTTCAAGAACTGTTCAGGGTCTTCAAGAACTGCTCAGGGTCTTCAAGAACTGTTCAGGGAGTGCTCCGGTGCCCCGTGGTCGGGCCGGATCTCGATGAATCGGCGACCATTCAAGGTATCGGTATTGGTTCCTGACGGTGGGCCTCGGTGGGAGCGCTGCTGCAATCAGGGAGACGCTGCTGAGCGTTCCGCGGACCGCTTCATGTCATTCGTCGAGATGATCGATCGCGGCAATGATCCGAGTTGCCGGGTCTGTCACAGCGCTCATCTCGACGGTTCGGCAATCGGAGATCGATCTGCCCGGGCCGGACACTGTTTCACTGCAGCGCTGACAGAGGCGTGTTGTACCGTCCTGGCATGGCCAGGTACCCAAGAGTTCGAGAGCAGCACATAGCCGTCTTCGGTGAGAGCGGGTCGGGCAAGACGGTTCTGGTTTCGTCGTTCTTCGGCCCGACTCAGGAGGGGTCGTACAAGAACGATCTTTGGGATCTCGTAGCTGACGACACCGGCCAGGGGAGTCGGCTGTACCAGAACTACCTCGGTATGCGGGACCGAGCGACGGCGCCGATCGCCACTCGCTTCGAATCCACGACCTACTATTTCTCCGTCAAGCTGAAAGGCGGAGACAATGACGCGGCCAAGAAAAGGCCCTTCGACGTTCTTCGGCTCGCGTGGCACGACTACCCGGGCGAATGGTTCGAGACCGAACCCAGTAGTGCAGAGGAAAACAACAGGCGAATCGACAGTTTTCGCTCTCTGCTTCGGTCGGACGTAGCGATTCTGCTGGTAGACGGACAGAAGTTGCTCGAGTACCGCGGCGAGGAAGAGCGGTAC
Source organism: Gordonia aurantiaca (assembly GCF_039939235.1). NCBI lineage: Bacteria > Bacillati > Actinomycetota > Actinomycetes > Mycobacteriales > Gordoniaceae > Gordonia > Gordonia aurantiaca. The sequence continues at coordinate 71,627 of NZ_JBDUUF010000001.1, forward strand.
CTCAAGTCACTGATGTTCAACTTCCGTCACGGCCTCCTGCATCTCAAGGACGACCTGCTCAAGGACGGGCCCATTGTCGAGTTCCCGCGAGTGTGGATCCTGGCTCTGTCGAAAGCCGACCTGTTCCCGGACTGGAACGTCGATACGTTCCGCGATCTGGTCATCCTCACGGCGGGAGAGGACATCGAGCGCCTTCGATCGACCGTCGCCGAACTCATCCAGACTCCCAAGGCGCTTTCCATAGGCGAGGACTTCATGCTGCTCTCCTCCGCCAAGTTCGAACTCAAGTCCGACGGTCCGGAGACACTCGACATCGACCTGACCCAGCGTGTTGGTCTCGATCTCATACTTCCTGTGGCGTCAATTCTTCCGCTGGAGCGTCGAGTGCAATGGCAAGGGAGGTTTGACATTCCACTCAGGGTGCTCGACTCGCTCGCCGATGGTGCCGACATGCTTGCGGCCGGCATAGCCGGCGGGAGACTTGCGCCGGTCGATAGGCTTCTGGCCAGAATGGCCAAGGTGGACCGGGGAGGCAAAGTCGCCCATATAGTGCTGCCGGTCCTGGCAAGAGCCGTCCAATTGGCAGGATCAGAACTGAAGAAGATGAACGAGCAGGCCCGGGCGCAGCACGACTATTTGAGAGCAACGCTGACACAGTTCAAATTGGACCTCGAGCAGGGCGTCATCGACAAAGTGATCAAGATTGCAAAGTGAACACCCCGAGCTACGACAGTATGATTTGGGCCACTCGGGGTCGGACCTGGGGCTTTCGGTTTCTTGTGGATGCCGGACTCGGCGACCCGCTCCAGGACTACGAACGCGCTTTCGTGGACCTTCGAGACGAACCTGCGGCGTGGAGCCGACACGACGGGCTAGTCGCGTTGCGCTTCCCGGATCCGCTCCGGCGTCAAGACTCAGCGGGCCGTGTGATCCCGCACGAGTTCGTGCTCTTCGGTGACCTCGCCGCAGCCGTCGACTCCGTCGAGGACGGTCTGCGCGAAGTGTGGCCCTTGGTTTCTGAGTTCTACGCGAGTGTCTGGGACGCCCCCCACCCGCCGGATCTGCGTGGTCCGAGCTCCGAGGATGGGGGACATCCGCGGAATACCAGTTGATCATCCAGCGCGACATGTCGCCGTCAGCGTCGCCGACTGCTCCCCGGGGTGCCCGGTGGGGACCTCCACGGGTGGAGCGACGTCGTACTCGAAGCCGAGCGCTGTGTGCCGTCGAGAATGCTCCCGCCTTCCCTGTTTCCTTCCCGCCTGCCGAAATCAACAAGCGGGAAGGAAACAGGTTGAGCGGGAACGGAATCCGCCCCTCAGCCCTTCCTCGTCGTCGCGGTGAGGTGCGGGAACCCCTTCTTGCGGTCGCGGATCGAGATGTCGAAGGCACCCTCTCCGTCGATCCGCCGGGTGTAGAGATTCACCTTGGCGGGCAACAGGATCGGCTTGCCGAACTTGACGTCGTAGGTCACCGCGTCGGGCAGCTGCGCCTCGATGTTGGCGATCGCCGCCGCCGCGCTCCACATGCCGTGTGCGATGGCCCGGGGGAACCCGAACGCCTTCGCCGTCAGATTCGCCATGTGGATCGGGTTGCGGTCACCCGACGCCGCGGCGTACTCGCGGATGCGCTTGAGGTCCACCGACAGGATCGCGTCCGGCGGCGGCGGGGTCTTTGCCTTCGGCTCCGGCCCGCGCGGCTGATCGGACAGGCTCGTGCGCTGCTGCTTGAGGAACGTCGCGGTCTGCCGCGCCACCAGTTCGGGGCCGACGCTGATCTCGCTGATGACGTCGACGAGGATGCCCTTGCGGTGCTCGCGCAGGTTCTCGGCGTGCGTGACGATCGACAGCGGTTCGGATACCCCGATCGGGCGGGTGCGCTCGATGGTGTTGTTCATGTGCACCGAACCGATTGCGCCGAATGGGAACTCGTCCGACGTCAGCAGCTTCATGACCACCGGGAACTGCAGCACGAACGGGTAGGTCAGCGGCAGGGTGGCGCCGAACCGCTGCCCGGTCGCATGGCAGTACGCCTGTAGCGCAGCCGGATCCACTCGCACGTCGTCGAGCCGGTAATGCGTGTCGGGAAGCGGTGCGTCGGCCGGGACACGAACCGGCTTGCCGATGCCCGGCAGCATCCCGGAGACGGCCTTGCCGTACAGCTCTGCGGTCCCGGGCGCGCCCGGGAGCGTGATCGTCCTACCCATCACGCACCCAGGAAGCCCTGGCCGCAGACGCGGACCACGTTGCCGGTGATGGCGCTGCTCGCCGGGTTGGCGAAGTAGGCCACGGTCTCCGCGACGTCGACGGTCTGACCGCCCTGCTGCAGCGAACTCATCAGGCGGCCGGCCTCGCGGGTGGCCAGCGGGATGGCGGCGGTCATCTTGGTCTCGATGAAGCCCGGGGCCACCGCGTTGATGGTGATGCCCTTCTCGGCGAGGATCGGTGCGTAGGCGTCGACCAGTCCGATGACGCCGGCCTTGGAGGTGCCGTAGTTGGTCTGGCCGCGGTTACCTGCGATACCGGCGATCGACGAGACGTCGATGACCGATCCGCCCGAACGCAGGGCGCCCTTCTCCAGCAGCGCGTCGACGAGGGCCTGCGGGGCGATCAGGTTGACCGCGATGACCGCGTCCCAGCGGGCGGCGTCCATGTTGGCCAGCAGCTTGTCGCGGGTGATGCCGGCGTTGTTGACGATGATGTCCACACCGCCGTGGCGCTCGAGCGCGTGCTCGGCGAGCTTCGCACCGGCCTCCGGGTCGGTGACGTCGATCGGGAACGACGTGCCGCCGACCCTGTTGGCGGTCTCCGACAGCGCGTCCCCGGCCTGCGGGACGTCGCACGCGATCACATGGGCACCGTCACGCGAGAGCACCTCGGCGATGGTGGCGCCGATACCGCGGGCGGCGCCGGTGACGACGGCGACCTTGCCCTCGAGCGGACGGTCCCAGTCCTTCGGGGCCTCGGCGTCGTCGGCGCCGACGCGGATCACCTGGGCGTCGACGAAAGCCGACTTCGCCGACAGCACGAAGCGTACGGTCGATTCCAGGCCGGTCAGACCGGTCTTGGCGTCGGGCGAGACGTAGACGAGCTGCACGGTCGCACCCTTGAGGAGTTCCTTGCCGAGCGAGCGGGTGAAGCCCTCCAGGGCGCGCTGCGCGACCCGCTCGTCGGGATCGGTGACCAGCTCCGGCGTGGTGCCGAGCACCAGGAAGCGGGCGCACGGCGCGTAGGAACGCATGACCGGCTGGAAGAACTCGAACAGCTGGCGCAGCTCGGCAGGGGAGGTGATGCCGGTGGCGTCGAAGACCAGCCCGCCGTACTTGTCGGCGCTGCGGCCGGTCAGGGCGTTCTGGATGAGGTCGTAGTCCTCGGCACCCGCCAGCATCTCGCGCAACGGCTCGACGAGGCGGCCCTGACCGCCGAGCAGGACCGGACCCGGCAGCGGCGGCTCGGAGGGCTTGTAACGCCGCAGCGGCGGCGGGACGGGGAGGCCGGCCTGCTTGGCGATGAAGGCGCCCGGCGCGGAATGGACGAAGCTCGAGTACAGGCCTGTTGCGTTGGCGGCCACGTTGATCTCCTCTGACTGTCGTTCGACAACGAACTTACTGTTGAGTAAGAATACGCTATAGATACCGCACACGACCCTGGAGATCGACGTGGCAGAAAACAGTTCCACCCCGTACAAGGCCAACGCCCCCAAGCCCCGGACCGAGCGTCCGGTGGCGATCGTCGGCGGTAACCGCATTCCGTTCGCCCGCCAGGACCGGGCATATGCCAAGGTCAGCAACCAGGAGATGTTCACCGCCGCCCTCGACGGCCTGGTGAGCCGGTTCAACCTGCAGGGCGAGCAGCTCGGCATGGTCGCCGGCGGCGCCGTGCTCAAGCACGCCCGTGACTTCAATCTCATCCGCGAGTCGGTGCTGGGTTCGGCACTGTCGCCCTACACGCCGGCGATGGACGTGCAGCAGGCTTGCGGTACCGGTCTGCAGGCGATCACGATCGTCGCCGACGGCATCGCCCGCGGTCGCTACGACGTCGCCGTCGGCGGTGGCGTCGACACCACCTCCGACGCCCCGATCGCCGTCAGCGACGAGCTGCGCCGCCAGTTGCTCGAGGTGAACCGCTCCCGCAGCACCAAGGACCAGATCCTCAACGCGGCCAAGCTGATCACCAAGCTCGGCATCGAGATCCCGCGCAACGGAGAGCCGCGCACGGGCATGTCGATGGGCGAGCACGCGGCCATCACCGCCAAGGAGTTCGGCATCAAGCGCGCCGACCAGGACGAACTGGCCGTGGCCAGCCACAAGAACATGGCCGCTGCGTACGACGCCGGGTTCTTCGACGACCTGATCACCCCGTTCATGGGTCTCACCCGCGACGAGAACCTGCGCCCCGACTCGTCGGTGGAGAAGCTGGCCAAGCTCAAGCCGGTCTTCGGTGTCTCCCTCGGCGACGCCACCATGACCGCCGGCAACTCGACCCCGCTCACCGACGGCGCGTCGACGGTGCTGCTCGCCAGCGAGGAGTGGGCCGAGGAGCGTGGCCTGCCGGTGCTCGCCTACTTCGTCGACAGCGAGACCGCCTCGGTCGACTACGTCAACGGCCCCGACGGACTGCTGATGGCGCCGACCTACGCGGTGCCGCGCCTGCTCGAGCGCAACGGCCTCACCCTGCAGGACTTCGACTTCTACGAGATCCACGAGGCCTTCGCCTCGGTCGTCCTCGCGACGCTGCAGGCCTGGGAGTCGGAGGAGTACTGCAAGGAGCGTCTGGGTCTCGACGCCGCGCTCGGCCCGATCGACCGCTCGAAGCTCAACGTGAACGGCTCCTCGCTCGCCGCGGGCCACCCGTTCGCCGCGACCGGCGGCCGCATCGTCGCCCAGGCGGCCAAGCAGATCAAGGAGAACGGCGGCGGACGCGCGCTGATCTCGATCTGCGCCGCCGGCGGTCAGGGCGTCACCGCGATCATCGAGGGCTGACCCCGGGCCGGGCGTCGGTGCGACACCGCCGACGGCCGGGCCCCGACAAACGAATACGCAAAAACGGGACGGATCGAGCGACCAACTTCGCTCGGTCCGTCCCGTTTATCCAGGTCGCAGTGGGGTACTTGGTCCCGTGTTCGGATGAAACACCGCATCGGAGATGTGAAACCCCGAGAAATGGCGTAGACATGAATACAGCTCCGGCAGAGCTGTCAGACCCCCGACCCGACAGCTCGGCCGGAGCACCTGCTTTTTCGGCCCCGGGTACTCTCCCCGTGAACCCCCTTCGGCCGGAAGACCCCCGACTGGCCCAGCAGTCAGCCGCGATGGATGGAGTAGTGACCACAAGAACCCGCCGAGCACGCAACGCCCTACGTGCCGTGCTCGCCGTCGTGACGGTCGCAACCCTCGTGCTCGCCGTCGATCTGATCCTCACCCGTGACCACTCCGCGCGCGGCGCCGTGGTCGGTGGTATCTCCGCGGGCAACCGCGATGCCGCCGCTCTCGACCCGGTCCTCGACGAACTCACCGCGCGGTCGAAGCAGCCGGTGATCCTGCGATCCCCCGAGGGGTCGGCCGAGATCGCACCCGACGCGCTCGGCCTGTCGTTCGACGCGGAGGCGACGCGGCAGCGCCTGCTGGAGCAGCCGCGCAACCCGCTCACCCGTGCCGCCGGGCTGCTCGGCCGTGACCGCGATGTCTCGCCGGTCGTGACCCTGGACCGCAAGGCCATGGACACCGCGCTCGACGAGCACCGCACCGAACTCGAGAAGGCCGCGGTCGAGGGCGGCGTGCACTACGACGGCACGGCCCCCGTCGGTGACCAGCCGGCGCCCGGCGAGCGGGTCGCCCGCGACGCCGCGGCCGCGATCCTCGTCGACCGCTGGCTCGACGGCGCGCCCATCGACGTGCCGATGGAGCCCTTCTCGCCCACGGTCAGCGCGCAGGTGGTCGACGCCACGGTCGCCGGTCCCGCCACCCGCGCGACGTCGGGGCCGGTGCATCTGGTGGATCGTCGTAAACGCAAGGTCGAGGTGCCCTCCGGCGACATCGCGTCGTTCCTCACGTTCGGGCCCGACGGGCGCGGCGGACTCGTCCCGATCGCCGACGAGAAGCGCGCCCGGCGGATCCTCGCCCCCGACCTCGATCCATCGCAGCGCCCGGCGGTCAGTGCGAGATTCAGCCTGGCGACCGGGAAGCCGACGGTCGTGCCGGCGGTCAGCGGCGCGAAGATCAACTGGCCCAAGACGCTCGACGCGCTCACCGCCACCGCCACCGCATCCGGCGGCACGCGCACGGTCGACGTCGTCTACGACGAGGTGCCGCCGCGGCTGACCACCGACGCCGCCCGCAAACTCGGTGTGCGCGAACTGATCAGCGAGTACACCACCGGTGGGTTCTCGTCCGCGTCGGGGGAGAACATCCGCCTCGTCGCCGCCGAGGTCGACGGTGCGCTGGTGTTGCCCGGAAAAGTGTTCTCGCTCAACGGCCATACCGGTCCGCGGGGTGCGGCGCAGGGTTACGTCGAATCCACGATCATCAACCACGGCCGGGCGGGCACGGCCGTCGGCGGCGGCATCTCCCAGTTCGCCACGACCCTTTACAACGCCGCATACTTCGCCGGGCTCGAGGACGTCGACCACACCGAGCACGCGTACTACATCTCGCGCTACCCCGAAGCGCGCGAGGCGACCGTCTTCGAGGGCGCCATCGATCTGAAGTTCCGCAACAACACCCGCCACGGTGTCCTCATCGAGACCAGCTGGTCGCCGTCGGCGGTCACCGTGCGGTTGTGGGGAACCAAGACCTACGAGGTCGAGTCGATCACCGGCGAGCGCTACGACCACACCGACCCGGAGAAGATCAGCCTGCCCAAGGGCGGCGATTGCATCGCCAGCGGTGGCAGCAGGGGATTCACCACGTCGGACACGCGCATCGTACGGGACATCCGCACCGGGCGGGAGATCACGCGGCACACCCGGACCGTCCGCTATGCGCCCGAGCCGATTGTGAAGTGCATCTGACCGGGGACCCGATGCGGTCCGAGATGAGACAGGAACTCACATGTGTTCCGCATCTCACGAACGTTCGATATATTGCGACCCGTGGATATCAACGGAGCTAGTGCAATCGTCACAGGTGGTGCGTCGGGTATCGGCGCGGCGTCGGCCCGCCAGCTGGCGGCCAAGGGTGCGAAGGTCGTCGTCGCCGACCTGAACGCCGACAAGGGGGAAGCTCTCGCCAAGGAGATCGGCGGCGTCTTCGCCAGCGTCGACGTCACCTCGACCGAGCAGATCGAGGCCGCCGTCAACCAGGCCACCGAACTGGGCCCGCTGCGCGCGCTGGTCAACTCGGCCGGTATCGGCTGGGCGCAGCGCACCATCGGCAAGGACGGTGAGTTCGCGTCCGCGCACAACCTGGACGCCTACAAGAAGGTCATCGCGATCAACCTGATCGGCACCTTCGACTTCATCCGGCTCGCCGCCACCGCCATGAGCCGCACCGAGCCGCTCGACGCCTACGGCGAGCGCGGCGCGATCGTCAACATGGCCAGCGTCGCCGCGTTCGACGGCCAGATCGGCCAGGCGTCGTACTCCTCGTCCAAGGGCGGCGTCGTCGGCATGACCCTGCCGGTCGCCCGTGACCTGGCCGCGGTCGGCATCCGCGTCAACACCATCGCCCCCGGCCTGATCGACACCCCGATCTACGGTGAGGGTGAGGCCGCGGAGGCGTTCAAGGCCAAGCTCGGCGAGTCGGTTCTGTTCCCGCACCGCCTGGGCCAGCCCGACGAGCTCGCCTCGATGGTCGTCGAGCTGATCACCAACAGCTACATGAACGCCGAGGTGATCCGCGTCGACGGCGGCATCCGGATGCCTCCGAAGTGATCCAGTAGGTACTTGCGATCGAGGCCTGGGGGACCACTGGTCCCCGAGGCCTCTGTGCTGATCCGGCGAACCCGCCTGCTGTGGATCAATCGAATCGCGAGTCGCTCTTCGCGGGTTGGGCTCGCCGAGGGGCCGAATGTCCGCACGATCCTGGCCGGGATCGTGGCCGTCGCCCATTCGCGCGCGTGACGACGCCACCGACAGGAACCGGGACCCGGGCGCGGGAGCGCGTTAGGCTCCCCGGATGACCATGTCGCCACCAGGACCCGGCAACCCGGGCGACGGGTACCCGCGCAACCCGAATCAGGGTCCTTCGCATCCCGGATATCCGAATCAGGGCCGGCCCCGCTCGGGTGGCCCGTATCAGGGTCCGCCCGGCCCGCCGGCCGGACCGTACCCGCAGCCCGGCACGTACCCGCAGTACCCGGGCGTCCCGCAGCCGGGAACACCGTATGGGGCTCCTCCGCCGTATCCCGGGCCCGGATATCCGCCCGGTGCTCCGGTGCCGCCCCCGAGAAAGAAGAAGAACACCGCGCTGTGGCTCGTGTTCGGTGGCATCGCGCTGTTCGTCGTCGCGGTGGTGGTCGCGGGGATCGTGCTGGTGGTCGTCGCGGGCGGCAACAGCACCCGCGTCAACAGCGTCGACGACGTCGAGGCCGGGGAATGTCTCACGGTCAAGGCGACGAGCGAACTCGTCGTCGACAAGGTGTCGTGCGACAGCACGGACTTCCACTACGTGGTGGCGTTCAAGGCATTCGATGCGGGTCTCTGTGTAGCGGCGGACTATTCGCGGCTCTGGTTCGAGGACGAGAATTCCCGCACCAAGAGGGCGCTCTGCCTCGCTCAGGTCTTTCAGCCGGGACGCTGCTACCACCTGCCCGCGTCGAGCGAGGGCAATGCGCTTGCCGAGGTCCGCGAGATCGACTGCACGGCACCGCCGTCGGTCGCGGGGGCGACGAACTTCAAGGTCGAGTCCAAGGTGTCCGGGGAACCGGATTGCGCAGAAGGGCAGGCGACGTACTTCGCGAAGCAGCCCGAGCCGACCGGCTACTGCCTGACCCTGCTCGAGTAGGACGCCGCAACCCCTCCCGTCGTGGACAGGATCTCGCCCCGCGGGAGATCTGTCAGTGGATCTGTCCGGGGGGGTGGTTCGGCCGGGAATGACAACTGCCCCTGCGGATCAGGTCCGCAGGGGCAGTTGGTCATCTCGGATCAGAAGGCGGCTTCGTCGAGCTCCATGATCTCGTTGTCGACGTTCTCGACGGTGGTGCGAACCGCGGTCAGCAGCGGCAGCATGTTCTTCGCGAAGAAGGTGGCCACCGCGATCTTGCCCTCGTAGAAGGCCTTGTCGGCGTCCGATGCGCCGTTGTCGAGCGCGGCGAGGGCGACCTCGGCCTGGCGCAGCAGCAGCCAGCCGATGAGCAGGTCGCCGACCGACATCAGGAAGCGAACCGAACCGGTGCCGATCTTGTACAGCTCGGCGGGGTTCTCCTGGGCGGCCATCAGGTGGTTGGTCAGCGAGGCTGCCATGGCCTGGACGTCCTCGAGGGCGGTCTTCAGCAGAGCGCGCTCGGTCTTCAGGCGACCGTTGCCCGCCTCGGAGTCGATGAACTTCTGGATCTCGCCGGCGACGTGGGCCAGCGCCTGGCCCTTGTCGCGGATGATCTTGCGGAAGAAGAAGTCCTGCGCCTGGATGGCAGTGGTGCCCTCGTACAGCGAGTCGATCTTCGAGTCACGGATGTACTGCTCGATCGGGTAGTCCTGGAGGAAGCCGGAGCCACCCAGGGTCTGCAGCGACTCGGTGAGCTTCTCGTAGGCGCGCTCGGAGCCGACACCCTTGACGATCGGGAGCAGCAGGTCGTTGACGCGGTGGGCCATCTCGGCGTCGGCGCCGGAGACGATCTGCGCGGCAACCGGATCCTGGTGCGACGCGGTGTACAGGTAGACCGCACGCAGACCCTCGGCATAGGCCTTCTGGGTCATCAGCGAACGACGCACGTCCGGGTGATGGGTGATGGTCACGCGCGGAGCGGTCTTGTCGGTCATCTGGGTCATGTCGGCGCCCTGGACACGCTCCTTGGCGAACTCGAGAGCGTTCAGGTAACCGGTCGAGAGGGTGGCGATGGCCTTGGTGCCCACCATCATTCGAGCGTGCTCGATGACCTCGAACATCTGCGCGATGCCCTTGTGGACCTCGCCGACGAGCCAGCCCTTGGCCGGGATGCCGTGCTGGCCGAAGGTGACCTCACAGGTGGCCGAGGCCTTGATGCCCATCTTGTGCTCGACGTTGGTGACGAAGACGCCGTTGCGCTCGCCGAGCTCGCCGGTCTCGAAGTCGAAGTGGTACTTCGGAACGAAGAACAGCGACAGACCCTTGGTGCCCGGGCCGGCGCCCTCGGGGCGGGCGAGCACGAGGTGGAAGATGTTCTCGGTCATGTCCTGGTCGGCCGAGGTGATGAAGCGCTTCACACCGTCGATGTGCCAGGAACCGTCCTCCTGCTGAACGGCCTTGGTGCGGCCGGCGCCCACGTCCGAGCCGGCGTCGGGCTCGGTGAGCACCATGGTGGCGCCCCAGCCGCGCTCGGCGCAGATGGCCGCCCACTTCTTCTGCTCGTCGGTGCCGTTGTTGTAGAAGATGTTGGAGAAGCCGGCGCCGGCGGCGTACATGAACACCGGCGGGTTGGCGCCGAGGATCATCTCGCCGATCGCCCAGTACAGCGAACGCGGGGCGGGCAGGCCGCCGAGCTCCTCGGCGATGCCGATCTTGTCCCAGCCGCCCTCGATGAAGGCGTTGTAGGACTTCTTGAAGCTCTCCGGGATGGTGACGCTGTGGGTCTCTGGATCGAAGACCGGCGGGTTGCGGTCGGCGTCGGCGAAGGATTCCGCGATCGGGCCCTCGGCGAGTGCCTTGACCTCACGGAGCATGTCGACGGCGGTCTCGTGGTCGAGGTCGCCGAACTCGCCGGACTCCAGAACCTTGTCGAGCTGAAGCAGTTCGAAGAGGTTGAACTGCAGGTCGCGCAGGTTGCTCTTGTAGTGGCCCATGGTGGATTCCTTCTCTGGTGTGGCCCTTCGGTGTGGCCGTTGTCGTTTGACGGCCGCGTCCCGGTCCGATCCCATCCGGATGATCGGGTACCGGCCGGGCGCGGTGGAGCTGTGTCGGTCCGAGCTAAGTTACTCGCCGGTAACAGCAGGATAGCGCCATACCCGCAGCGGATCAATCAGGGATTTTTGTGATCTGCGTCCGTCGATCAGGGGAAATGCACGCGACGTCACCGCGCCCACGGAATCGTGAGGGGGCGGTGAGAAGGGGCCGGCGGTTCTAGAGGGCGGAGCGCAGGTACTCGAGGTCGGCCGGAATGCCCTCGGCCGGGGTCTCCAGGATGATCGGGCAGTCGGCGGCCTTGGCCACGGCGACGAGCACCTCCGGGTCGATCTGGCCCGACGCCAGGTTGGCGTGCCGGTCGCGGCCGGAGTCGAACTCGTCGCGCGAATTGTTCAGGTGCACGAGGTCGATACGCCCGGTGATCTCCTTGACGCGTTCGACGAGGCCGACGAGGTCTTCGCCGCCGGCCCAGGCGTGGCAGGTGTCGAGGCAGAAGCCGGCCTGCTCGAAATCGCCGACGGCCTCCCACAGTCGGTCGATCGACTCGAGGGTGCGGGCCATCGCGTGGTCGCCGCCCGCGGTGTTCTCGATGAGGATCGGCACGCCGAACCCGCCCTTGTCGATCTGGCGGTCGAACAGCTTTCGCCAGTTGGCGAATCCCTCGGCGGAGTCCTCGCCGTCGCGCAGGTGTCCGCCGTGCACGACGAGGCCGAACGCGCCGAGTTCCGCGGCCGCGGCGGCCTGTTGCTCGACGGCCTTGCGGGACGGCATGCGCAGCCGGTTGTTCAGGCTGGCGACATTGATCTGGTAGCTGGAGTGCACGACGACGTCGACGTCGGACTCGCGAATCGCCTGCGCGTGCGGATTCGGCTGCGGCTTCTTCCAGCTCTGCGGATCGGTGACGAACATCTGGAAGACGTCGATCCCCAGCTCTTCGGCTGTGGCCAGGGGATCGGTGTCTTCGCGAAGGTGGGCTCCGATGCGCATGTGTCAACGATAGTGCCCTCGCCTCCGCGTGCGGCGGGGCACCGGACGGTCGTGGGTGGGGTGGGGATCAGTCCCCGGGGCCCGGTTCGGTCTCGATCGTGATCGGCACCCCCGGCGCGATCAGCAGCCGGCATGGTGCGTCGCTGTCGTGATACAGGTTCAGCCACTGGTGACCGTGCGTCCCGTCGGCGTAGACCGCGTCGAGGGTGCGATTGAGCCGTGCTTCGGCTTCCTTGGTGATGATGTACCGCTGGTCGCCGTAGCGCAGATAGCGATTGGGCACCGACGCCTCCTTCGTGATCTGTTCTGTGAACGCGGCATTCAGATACCCAGTGTGATCCAGAACACTCGACGGCCGGGTCTGTTCGGCGGAAACGTCGCCTGGTGGCGGGCGACGGGTGAGCCGGGAGTTGCCGGCGACGGTTCCCACTACACTGTCGGGAAGTTGTGAGCGGGTGCCCTGCGGGGTGTGACGGGCGGACTGTATCGGGTGAGTGTTGACGAGTCGGTGGGCTTCCCACGGCCGGGCAAGTCCTCGGGAACCGGTGGCGAATCGACCCCAGGCGAGACGACCTCGGATAACCCTCCGTCGACCAACCCGTCCTACGGCAAGCGCTCGGAGGGCGATCCGCCGGAGATGGAATCGGTCCTCGACGACCTCGCCGCGGCCGCCGAGATGGAGGCCGAGCCCGAGAACCGTCGCGACCTCACCCTGGTCCGGCGCATCGCGATCGCCGCGTGGGCGCTGCTGATCGTCCTGCATTTCGTCTTCTACGGCCTCGCCTGGGACCGCACCCGACTGATCATCCTGCTGTGTCTGGGTCTGGCCGCGGCGAGCATCGGCCGACGCCGGTTCATCACGATCATCCTGGACTGGTTGCCGTTCGCGCTGATCCTCATGCTCTACGACTGGACGCGCGACATCGCGCGGATCGTCGGCATGCCCACCCACTGGCACCTCGCGATCGACTTCGATGCGTGGCTGTTCGGCGGCCGCACCCCGACCGCGATCCTCCAGGAGCAGCTCAAACAGGCGGCGCCGCCCTGGTGGGAGGTCATCGTCAGCGTCGTCTACATGTCGTACTTCATCATCCCGTACGCGGTGGCGGCCTGGCTGTGGCTGAAGGACCGTGCGGCATGGCGGCGATACGCCGCCTGCTTCGTCGCGACGACCTTCCTGGCGCTCGTCGGGTACACCCTGGTCCCCGGCGCCCCGCCGTGGGCTGCCGCGCGCTGCACCGCGGTCGAGGTGCAGGACTACCCGCGCGACCCGATCTGCATGTACTCGCCCGAGGCCGCCGAGCCGGGCGGGCTGCTCGGGCCGCTGGACAATGAGCACCCCGGTGCCAATCCGTACGTCGAGCGGATCTCGGCCCGCGGCTGGAACTACCTGAACATCCACATGGCGTCGCAGATCGTGACGATCGGCCAGACCAAGTCCAACCTGGTCGCGGCCATTCCGTCGCTACACGCCGGTCTCACCATGCTGTTGGCGCTGTTCATGTGGCCGCGGGTGAAGGCGCTCGGCAAGACGCTGTACATGGGATACGCCTTCGCGATGGCGTTCGCCCTGATCTACACGGCCGAGCACTACGTCTTCGACATCGTGCTCGGGTGGGCGCTCGCCGCCGCGGTGATCGCCGCCTACCGGCTCATCGACTGGAAGTGGCTCATCCCGAGACAGCGACGACGCGCCGCGGCGTCCGGTGCCGAGGCCGGAGATGCAGAAAACGGGCATGCACGCGTGGGTGTCACGAAGTCGGCAGCGACATCATCCGACAAGTCGGCAGCGACATCATCCGACAAGTCGGCAGCGGCAGCGTCCGACGACGAGGACCCCGACGCCGAGAAGGTGTCGACGTCGGTCTAGCCACGTCGCTAGCCTGAAACGGTGAGTCCGTCCCGGGGCCGCGGCGGCATCCGACGCCCGGCGGCACTCGTCTTTCTTCTGGCGCTCGCGGTGATGCTGATGCACACCGTGATCGCGGGACCGGCGGGCACCTCCTCGGACGGCGCGGTCCATCACGTGCCGGTACACGACGAGGAACCTGCCGCGCCCTCCGGTACGGGCGGGACGCCGCAGGTGTCGCACGCGCTCTCGGCCACCGCCGCACCGCCGGTTATGACGGCCGACGCGCCGGTGATGACCGGCGACGACGACTGCGGCGACCACATCCACGGATGCGTCTTCATCCGCGTCGCCGAGACCGACCGGCCGGCGGCGGTCCTGGTCCTGCTCGTCTGGGTGTTCCCGTCGGTGCCGCTGGTGCCAAGGCGCACCCATCACGTCGTCGTGCGTCTCGGGCGGCCGCCGCCCTGGGCCGTCCACACCCATCTACAGCTGCAGGTGATCCGCTGCTGAGGAGACGTCTGCGGACCTCTCGGTCCCGCGTCGTCAGCATTCCGAAGATCTCAGCAAAGGAAGAACCCATGTCCATCCAGAACACCGCACGAAGCCGCCGTCGCGCCGCCCGTCTCGGAATCGGGGCGGCCGCGTTCGGCCTCGCCGTCACCGTCGTCGCATGCTCGCCCGACCAGGAACCGTCGGACCAATCCGGCGACGGCAGTCCCGCGGCAGGCGGCGCCTCGACGACCACGGCCGCGTCGTCGGCCTTGACACCCACCTCGGTGACGTCGCCCGACACACCGGCAGCCCACAACGAGGCCGACATCGCGTTCAACAGCATGATGATCGTCCACCATCAGCAAGCGGTGGAAATGGCCGACCTGGTCGAGGACCGGACGACCAACGCCGAACTGATCGCCCTGGCGGACCGGATCGAGGACGCCCAGGAGGCGGAGATCGACCAGATGACCGACCGGCTGCGGTCGTGGGGTGTCGCCGTGCCCGACGACGACCACAACGGTCACATGCAGCACGGACCGCACTCCGGTGCGATGGGCGGGATGATGTCCGCCCAGGAGATGACGACGCTGCAGAACGCGCGGGGAGCCGAATTCGACCGGTTGTGGCTCGAGGGCATGATCCGCCACCACGAGGGCGCCATCGAGATGGCCGACGAGGAACTCGCCGACGGCGTGAACCCGGCGTCGAAGGAGCTGGCGACGCAGGTCAGGCAGACCCAGCGGTCCGAGATCGACCAGATGAGGAAGATGCTCGGCCGGTGATCGTGCGACGTCCACCGCATCCCGGATGGCCGGGGCCTGCGGCGGGCTCCTGGAGGACTCCGAAGAAACACTTGCACACGGGATGTGGGGCGCACCCGTCATGGGGTCCGCCCCACTTCCGTCTTGCCTGTCTTGTCCGGTATTCCGGGATTCGGATGCGCCGACGGTGTCAGCGCTTCAGCGGCAACCGCATCAGATAGACCTGGTAGCCGAGCGAGATCGAGTAGGTGAAGTACAGGGTGCTGCCCTTCGACCACGGGTGGATGTAGGGCGCGTACCCGGTGTACGGGTCATGCGACGGTGCCACGATCTCACCGGACGACCAAGGGCCCCAGGGCTTGTCGGCGGTGCGGAGAACCGCGCCGGCATCCTGGCTGGACAGCGACACGTACTTCCCGAGGTAGTCGTTCCACGCCACCGACAGCTCGCCCGTCGGCGCGCCCATCACCGGGGTCGCGGCCGACGGGTTGTTCGGGACCCAGCGTCCGTAGGAGAAGTACTCCCACTTGGAGAGGTTCTCGATGTCCTTCTCCTCGACGCGGGCGAGATAGACCGCGCCCCAACGCCCATCGGGAGTGCCGTAGTAGTAGATGGTCTTGCCGACCTTGAGGAAGGCACCCATCTGGAACTTCTTGTTACCGCCGCCGTTGGGGCGGAAGGCGTTCACCGCGCGCCAGTTCTCGCCGTTGTCGTCCGAGACCACCAGGCCCGACCAGTTGGTGGTCCAGATGCCCGGCTGGTCCCACCGCTTGACGGACATGACGGTCATGTACTGCTTGCCGTTCGCGGCGACGCCGGCGGTCGGGATGATGGTGACCTCGCGCCGCACATTTGGCTTCAGCAGGCGCTTGGCGTGACCGGGACGCCCCGCGTGGGAGGTGAACGTCATGCCGTCGGCCAGGTAGCGGTCGGTGCTGCGGAGCAGGACGTTGGACCGCCAGTAGAACAGCTCGCCGTACAGCAGCGACCAGCCGTTGATCGACTGTGTGTCACCGAATGCGGTGAGGATCTCGCCGCGCCCGTTGTCCCACATGATGCCGAGGTCGGTGCCGAAGATGTTGTAGCGGCCGATGGTGTCGTTCATGGCGAACGGCCCGGTGAGCCGCGCGACCATCGTGGCCGGTCCGGCCGCATGACCCGCGTGTGCCGGTGCGGCCGACACCGTGGTCGTCAGGGCGACAGCGAGCACCGAGATGATCAGACCAGGGATGAGCCGATGAAGGCGCCGTGTCATGGGCGTGACGATATCAAGACCTGGCAAGCTCCGGGGAGGTATTTACGCTGGCTAATGAGCTTGGGCCGGTTCAGCCCTCACGATAGCGCTTCATGGTGTCCACCTTGGTGAAGTCGATCTGTGCGGCGGCGTTGTTCACCGCGGTCACCAGGGCGGTTCCGAACATCCCGTCGCGGTCGTACAGACCGGTGTTGCTCACCGAGACGCCGTCGTCCTCCACGTGGAAGTCCGCCTCGACGCCGATGCGCTCGCCATGTGGCAGGCGGCTGATGGCCACGGTCAGATCGCAGTTGATCAAACCGATGCCGGTGGTTCCCCAGTTCGAGATGAGGCTCGCGGACTCGGCGCCGATGACAGTCCGCTGGAACGGCGTCGGCTCCTTGCCGGGCACGATCGGGACGGCCCGGGTCCACAGCCGTTTGCGGGTGCCGGTCTGGTGATTGCCCATCGTCGGGTCCCAGTCGCCGACGACGCCGTCGGGGGAGTCCGAGGAGAAGAGGGGTGCGTAGCCGTCGGGGTCGCGTTCCGGCGGTGTGAAGGTCACACACTCGGCCGGGCGGTGCCAGCGTTCGCCGGGCGGGTTGGTCGAGGTCTTGAGGAACACCGTCGTCCCGCGCGCGACGACGAACTCTTCGCCGTCGTCGGGGTGCTGCACGATCTCGGTGTCGACGACGCGGATGCGCCCGCCGGAGCGGATCATCCGGTTGCGGGTGGAGGTCGGCAGGCGACGTGCCGACTTGAACATGTCGATGGTGCACCGGGCGGGCAGGAACTCGTCCGATCCGAACTCCTCCTCGACCGCCCACGCCACCAGGCCGCACACCGCGGGGCCGGTGATCGCGTCCGGAGACCACGCGCTGCGGGAGAACGGCGTCGGGAGGTGGCGGGTCCCGTCCGACGGGTCGTCGACGGTCTCGAAGAACGCGATCGTGCTCACCCGTTACTTACTACCGGTCCAGGAGTCAGTTTGTGCCACGGACCCGTCGGGTCGGCGTGTTCGCGCTGGTTGCGGGATACCCTTCGACCATGACCTTTGCGACGGCGTACAACAAGTTTTTCCCCGACGAACTGATCGGCGCCCTCCGGACCGCCCTCATCGTCACCTCGATCGTGGGCATCGTGCTCGGTGTGATCGCGATCGTCTGGCCCGGTCCGACGATCCTCGTCGTGGCGATCCTGTTCGCCATCTCGCTGATCGTCACCGGCATCTTCCGCGTCTACCAAGCGTTCGCGGCGTCCTTCCTCGGAACCGGCACGCGCGTACTGCTCGGCGTCATCGGCGTGATCATCCTGGTCGCGGGTGTCATAGCGCTGTTCAGCCCGGGTGACGCGCTGTGGCTGCTCGCGGTGTTCATCGGCATCGGCTGGATCTTCCAGGGCGTCGCCGACCTCTACGCGGCGATCACCAAGTCCGGTCACAGCCCGACCTGGTTCCTGATCCTCTCGGGCATCGTCTCGGTCATCGCCGGCATCGTGATGATCGTGCTGCCGGTCTTCTCGCTGCAGGTGCTGACCTGGGTCGGCGGCATCATGCTGATCGCCCTGTCGATCGCGACGCTGCTCACGCTGCCCAAGAAGGTCGACGAGCCCGCGGCACCGGCCGCCTGACCGGCGCGTCGAGCGCAGCTCGGCCGGCGAGATCGAGCTGCGCTCGGACGATTTCCCGCGCCGGGCTCACTCGGCCCACGGCGCGATCGGATTGCCCTGCCACCGTGTGTGGCCGGGCACCACGTCGCCGCGCATGACCAGTGACGCCGGCCCGACGGTTGCGGATTCACCCAGCCCCGATGCGGGCAGTGCGACGCAGTGCGGGCCGAGCGTCGCCCCGGCCTCCAGCCGCACCCGGTCGATCGCCATGACGCGGTCGTGGAAAAGGTGCGTCTGCACCACGCAGCCACGGGCAACGGTCGCGCCGTCGCCGAGTTCGACGAGGTCGGCCTCGGGCAGCCAATAGGTTTCGCACCACACGCCGCGCCCGATCCTCGCGCCCAGCATCCGCAACCACAGATTGAGGATCGGGGTGCCGGTCGCGGCGTTGGCGAACCAGGGCGCGGCGACCGTCTCCACGAACGCATCCGACAGCTCGTTGCGCCAGACGAACGACGACCACAGCGGATGCTCGCCGACCCTGATCCGGCCGACGACGAGCCATTTCGCGGCCGCCGCCACACAGCACGCGACGGCGCCGGCCGCCAGCAACACCACGCCGCTCGAGAGCGCAGCGACCGCGGCGTGCACGTGGACGGCGAGGAGTTGCAGCACGAGCAGGGTCCCGACGCCGATCGCGAACGAGACCATCACCGGGATCAGGCGCATCGTCTCGATCACCGCGCGTGCGACCCTCAGCCGGGCCGGCGGGTCGAAGGTGCGGGCGGTGTCGACCTCGGCGGCGGTGCGGCGCAGGCGAACCGGCGGGCTGCCCAGCCAGCTCGATCCCGACTTCGCCCGCGACGGCGTCGCGGACAGCACCGCGACCAGACCGTTCTTCGGTACCTTCCGCCCGGGCCCGGTCATCCCAGAGTTCCCCAGGAACGACCGCTTGCCGATCTTCGCCTCGTCGACGTGCATCCAGCCGCCGCCCAGCTCGTACGACGCGACCATGGTGTCGTCGGCGAGGAATGCGCCGTCGCCGATGGTGGTGAATCGGGGCAGCACGAGAGCCGTCGAGATCTCGGTTCCCGCACCCACCTTCGCGCCCAGCACGCGAAACCAGACCGGCGTCAGCAGGCTCGCGTACAGCGGGAACAGGTACGTCCGGGCGGTGTCGAGCAGGCGTTCGGTCAACCACACCTGCCAACCGACGCGGGACCGGACCGGGTGATAACCGGTGGTCAGGCCCAGCGACGCCAGGCGCACCAGGGCCACGGTGATCGCGGCGAACACCGCGAGGCCGGTCAGCGTCGCCGCCGGCAGCAACACGAGTGCGCGACCGGCCGCCGTCCCCAGGTCGTCCGCGGACAGCGACCATGCGCCGATCACCGCGAGCCCCGCGCCGAGTGACACCAGCGGGATGGCGGCGAGGACCAACGACGACACCCCGTAGACCGGCACCCAGCGGCGTGCCCGGGGCGGGCGGTGCCCGGGCCACCCTCGCGCGGCCTTGCCCACCTTCACCGCAGGCGAACCGGCCCAGTGCTGCCGCGCCTTGACCCGGCCGAACACCGCGGACCCGGCCGCCACCACGGCGTCCCGGCCGACGACGGCGCCCGGCATCAACGTCGACCTCGCCCCGACCGAGGCGCCGCGCCTCACGGCGATCTCGCCGATGTGCACGACGTCGCCGTCGATCCACCACCCCGCGAGGTCGACCTCGGGCTCGATCGATGCCCCGGCGCCGACCGTGAGCATCCCCGTGACCGGCGGGATCGAGTGGAGGTCCACGCCGCTGCCGATCCGCGCGCCGAGGGCGCGGGCGAGGTAGATCATCCAGGGAGCACCGGAGAGGTTGGCGGCGCCACTCGCGTCGAGGAGCCGTTCGGCCACCCACAGGCGGACGTGCACGCCGCCGCCGCGTGGATACTCGCCCGGAGCCAGGCCCCGCAGCAACAGCCGGGACCCCAGCGCCGCCACGCACATCCGGCCCGGCGGGGTGACGAAGACCAGGAAGGCCGCGAGGAGAACCCACCAGTTCACCGCGACCAGCCACGGCACCTCCCGGTGGAATCGTTCGGCGACGGCGATCGCGACGTTGTTCACGACACCGAGCCAGGTCGCCCACTGCAACCCGGTGAGCGTCGTCAGCGGCACCGACAGCGCGATCTGGGCGAGGCCGGTGCCGCGAGGTGTCGGGACCACTTCCCGCGCGACGACGTTCGTCATGGGAGTGCGGGCGTCGAGCATCTCGGCCATGGAGCCGAGGCGTGGGTGGTCGTAGAGGTCGGCCACGGAGACATCGGCGTGCCGGGACCGGATCGCGGTCACCAACTGGGCTGCGGCCAGCGATCCCCCGCCCTCGGCGAAGAAGTCGGCATCGGGATGCGCGACGCGTACGCCGAGCACGTCTGTCCACAGTCCCGCCAGCCACAGCTCGGTCTCACCGAGTTCCACATCGTCATCGACTGTTCTGCTGCTGCCCGGCAGCGGCCAGGGCAGCGCATCACGATCCACCTTTCCCGAAGTGCGCGTGGGCAATTCGTCGATCAGGGCGAGGGTCGGAACCATCGCGGCGGGCAGTTGTCGGGTGAGCTCGGCATGGGCGGCCGAGACGTCGAAGTCGGGATCGGCGGAGACGAGGTAGCCGACGAGCAGGATGTTGCCGGCCGTGGACCTGCGGACCGCGGCGGTCGCACCGCTGACCCCGGGCAGATTCTGCAGGGCGTTGTCGATCTCGCCGAGTTCGATGCGCCGTCCGCCGACCTTCACCTGGTCGTCGGCGCGCCCCACGAACACGAGTCCCGCGCGGTCGAGCCGCACGAGATCGCCACTACGGTAGGCGCGGTCCCAGCCGAGCGTCGGCATGGGTGCGTACTTCTCGGCGTCCTTGGCGGAATCGAGGTACCGGGCGAGGCCGACGCCGCCGATCACCAGCTCGCCGACCTCGCCTTCGGCGACCGGGTTTCCGTCGGTGTCGACGACGGCGAGATCCCAACCGCGCAACGGCAGTCCGATTCGTACCGGGCCGTCTCCGCCGAGCGGTGCGGCGCAGGCGACGACCGTCGCCTCGGTGGGGCCGTAGGTGTTCCACACCTCGCGGCCGGGCACCACAAGCCGGTCGGCGAGTTCCGGCGGGCATGCCTCGCCGCCGAAGATCAACAGGCGCACCGCATCCAGTGCCTCCGACGGCCACAGAGAGGCGAGCGTCGGGACCGTCGAGACGACGGTGATGTCGCGTGCGACGAGCCACGGACCGAGGTCGATGCCACTGCGCACCAGTGAGCGGGGCGCGGGGACCAGGCAGGCGCCGTTGCGCCACGCCAGCCACATCTCCTCGCACGACGCGTCGAACGCGACCGACAGGCCGGCGAGCACGCGATCGCCCGGACCGATCGGCTGCTCGCGCAGGAACAGGTGCGCCTCGGCGTCGACGAAGGCGGCCGCGTTGCGGTGCGTGACGGCCACGCCCTTCGGCGTCCCGGTGGAACCGGAGGTGAAGATGATCCACGCGTCGTCTGACGGGGTGGGCCGAGCCGGCTCGCCCGGGGGCACCGGGCCGGGATTCACCGCGCGCGGCCCGTCCGCGTCGACGATCGCGTCGACCCGCGCCTCGCCGAAGACCAGTTCGGCGCGCTCGTCCGGATCGTCGGCGTCGACCGGCACGTAGGCGGCGCCGGCGAACAGCGTCGCCAGGATCGAGACGTACAGATCGCGCGAACCGGACGGCATCCGGATTCCGACGCGGCTGCCGTGGCCGACGCCGACCTCGGCGAGGCGCGACGTCGTGCGCCGGATCAGCGCCAGCAGTTGGCTGTAGGTGAGGACCACGTCACCGTCGTCGACGGCCGCGGCGTCGGGATGCGCACGGGCGGTCGCGGTGAGAACATCGCACAGGGTCCGCGGCTCGTCTGCCTGCGCGGACAGCAGGAACTGAGGGAGGATCTGCACGCGTGTCACACCCACCGTCTCATCACGGGATCGAGAATATAGCGGGCTCCGGGATCGGCCGAGCACACTTCGCGTCGAACGGTCGGATGTTTTGCAATCCGTTCACGGGTTATTCAACGGCGCCGGGGTGTAGCTTCGGCTGAGACCAGGAGGAACCCCGAATGCCCATCGTCCACCACCGGCGGCCGAGCCTCCTGTCGTATCCGTTGTGGTTCGGCGCCCGTGTCTTCCTGAAGCCGGTCTTCTCCGTCTGGCCGATCAACAAGCCGGGCCTGTCCGCCCTGTTCCTCATCGACCGGATCGTCGCGGTCGGTCCCAAGCCCCGCGGCGTGATGCGTGAGCAGCTCACGCTCGGCGGGTGCTCGGCGGAACTGATCCTCCCGGTCGGGCCGTCGCGTCGCGACAGCGACACCGCGATGCTCTACCTCCACGGCGGCGCCTTCATCATGTGCGGTCTCGGCACGCACCGCTCGGTCGCCGCGCGGCTGTCCCGGGCCTGCGAGATCCCGGTGTTCTCCCTCGAATACCGCCAGTTGCCCGACGTGGGCGTGGGAACGTCGGTGGCCGACGCCGTCGCCGCCTATGCCGAGCTGATCAACGAACGCGGCTTCCGCCGGGTCGTCGTCGCCGGCGACTCGGCGGGCGGCTATCTCGCGGCGAAGGTCGTCGAGGCCGTCGCCGACCGCGGGCTGCCCGCGCCCGCCGCGCTCATCGGATTCTCACCGCTGCTCGACGTCGACCTCGGCACCAACCCTGACCGGACCAGCGAGCACGACGCATACCTCCCCAAATCCAAGATGGCCACACTCGCGCCCCGGTTCGACAAGGGGCCGGTGCCACTGTCGGGGGTCCGCCGCATCGCCGACCTCGACCCCGAGATCTTCCCGCCGACGGCGATGGTGACCGCCGAGGACGAGATGCTCGAACCCGACGTCATCGAGCTCGTCGAGCGGCTCGACGATGCGGGCGTCGAGGCCGTCGCGCACAGTTACGCTTGGCAGGTACACGCGTTTCCGGTGCTGAACTCCCATCACCCGGAGACGATGCACGCGATCGAGGCGACCGCCGACTTCGCGAGGCGGGCGATACGAGAGGGCAAGGACGCTGACGACCGAGAGGGAAAGCGGGCCGTCTGAGGGCGTGCGGTCGGACGCCGCGACGACTGCGTCCCGACCGTCCTCCACAGGGCCCGTGCCGGCTCCCGGAAACCCACAGGTGCCCGCACCTGCCGTGCCGCCCGGCGCCGTCGACGCCCGGTTCACCCTTGCCGCCGAACGCACCCTGCTCGCGTGGATCCGCACCGCGCTCGGGTTCATGGCGGCGGGCATGGCGATCGTCTACCTCGCGCCCGACCTCGAGCACCCGGTCCTCGAGGTCATCCTGGGCCTGGTACTCGTCGGGCTGGGTTGCAGCTTCGCGCTCGTCGGCGCCTGGCGGTGGCGGCGCACCATGCGCGTCCTCCTGAGCGGTGGCCGGATGCCGGGCCCGGCCCCGATTCTCTACGTCGTGACTGCGATAGTGGTGGTGGCAATCCTGATCGCGGTCGTGGTCGTCCTCCAGACCTGACCGGGTACGGACCCGCCCGGGCCCGGATGTAGATCGCCAGCCACTATCGTCCACACCAGGAGTTCTCGTGAGTACCGGCCCCGACTTCGCACGCGGCGCGCAGACAGTGTCGACGACGATGACCACCATCGGCGCGGCCATCCTCATCGTCTGCCTCGGTTGGCTGACCGTCGACTGGTGGCGTGACGGCCGCTGGTTCTGGGTTGCCGTCGGGATCGCCATCATCGTCGTCAACATCGTGCTGATCGTCATGCAATTCCGGCGGCGCCGCATGCAGCGCGCCGACGAGACCAAGCGGCCCCGCCGCGGCCTGATCGACAACTTCGACGATCTGGAAGACGAGCAGTAGGCCTTACGCGCTGAGGGTGTCCTCCTCGCCGGCGCACTCTTCCCCGACCGCGAACTGCGTCCGGTAGAGCTCGGCGTAGCGGCCGCCTCGTGCGAGCAGGGTCGGGTGATCGCCGCGTTCGACGACCCGACCGCCTTCGAGTACGACGATCTCGTCGGCCGCACGGATCGTGGACAACCGGTGGGCGATGACGATCGACGTCCGGCCCTCCAGCGCTTCGGCGAGGGCCTCCTGCACCGCCGCCTCCGACGTGGAGTCCAGGTGTGCGGTCGCCTCGTCGAGGATGACCACCGACGGCTGGGCGAGCAGCAATCGCGCGATCGTCATACGCTGGCGTTCGCCTCCGGACAGCCGGTATCCGCGTTCGCCGACGATGGTGTCGAGTCCGTCGGGCAGCGATGCGACGAGTTCGTCGAGGCGGGCGCGCCGCAACGCGTCCCAGATCTCCTCGTCGGACACATCAGGCCGGGCCAGAACGAGATTCGCGCGCACGGTGTCGTGGAAGAGGTGACCGTCCTGGGTCACCAGGCCGACGGTCCGGTGCACAGAGGAGATCTGCAGATCACGGATGTCGACGCCGGCGAGCTGTACCGAGCCGGAGTCGACGTCGTACAGCCGGGTGGCGAGGTTCGCGATGGTCGACTTGCCCGCTCCCGAACTGCCCACCAGCGCGACCATCTTGCCGGCGGGAACGTCGATGGTCACGTTGTGCAAGACGGTGGTGCCGGCGCGGTTGTCCAGTTGCGCAACCTCTTCCAGGGAGGCGAGGGAAACCTTGTCGGCGGACGGGTAGGCGAAGGAGACATCATCGAACCGCACCGAGATCGGCACCGGCCTCCCGGACTCGGTGCCCGGCACCGGGCGGGCGTCGGGGGCGTCGGTGATGAGCGGCGGCAGATCGAGCACCTCGAAGACGCGCTCGAAACTGACCAGCGCACTCATGATCTCGACGCGCGCATTGGCCAGCGCGGTGAGCGGGGCATACATTCGGGTCAGCAGCAGGGCGAGGGAGACCACGGCGCCGGCGGACAGGTGCTCGTCGACCGCCAGCCAACCGCCGAGGCCGTAGACCAGCGCCAGCGCGAGCGCCGACACCAGCGTGAGCGCGGTGAAGAAGTACGCCTGCAGCATCGCGCGGCGAACCCCGATGTCGCGCACGCGATCTGCGCGTTCGGCGAATTCGCGCGACTCGAGGTCGGGGCGGCCGAACAGTTTCACCAGCGTCGCTCCCGGAGCGGAGAACCGCTCGGTCATCTGCGTCGACATCCGTGCGTTGTGTTCGGCGGCCTCCCGCGACAGCGCCGCCATGCGGCGACCCATCCGGCGCGCCGGGATCACGAAGACCGGCAACAGGATCAGCGCGAGCAGGGTGATCTGCCAGCTGATCGCGATCATCACGCCCAAGGTGAGCGTGAGGGTCACGAAGTTGGAGACCACGCCCGACAGCGTGTCGCTGAAAGCGCGCTGCGCGCCGATCACATCGTTGTTCAGTCGGCTCACCAGCGCGCCGGTGCGCGTACGGGTGAAGAAGGCGACCGGCATCTTCTGAACGTGGTCGAAGACCGCGCGTCGCAGGTCGAAGATCAGGCCTTCGCCGATGTTCGACGACAACCAGCGGGTTGCGACGCCGGAGGCCGCCTCGGCGACCGCGATGAGTGCGATCGCCACCGCGATCCCGATGATCACCGCCTCCGAGCCGCCGCCGGTGATGAGGTTGACCACGCGTCCCGCCAGCAGCGGGGTGATCACGGTCAACACCGCCGTGAACACCGAGAGGAGCAGGAAGAACGCGATGCGCCGGCGATGTGGGCGTGCGAAGTCGCCGATCCGCCGCAGCGTCGTGCGGCGATCACCCCGCAGTCTCTTGCTGTCCGGCGAGGTGGAGGACTTGTACATCATGTCCCAGGCGACCGATTCCATGCTCATGCGAGCAGCGTAGAACTTAAAGCTCACTTGAGGTCTAGTCGAGCGCTCGGGGTGCCGGAATTGTCCGAGCGGTCCGCGAACGATTGCACCGATGCTCTAGGTTTGGTGGAAGAGGTCTCAGACGGCGACCACGTCCAGTGGATCGGCCACGGTAGTGAGGTCGGCACGGCCGACGGTTAGGGGCGATGGCTCATGGCAGAACTGAAGCTCGGTTTCAAGGCATCGGCGGAGCAGTTCGATCCGCGCGAGTTGGTGGAGATCGCGGTCGCGGCCGAGGAACACGGCCTGGACTCGGTCGCGGTGAGCGACCACTTCCAGCCCTGGCGGCACAACGGCGGACACGCCCCGTTCTCCCTCGCATGGATGGCCGCCGTCGGCGAGCGCACCAAGCGCGTCCAGATCGGCACGTCGGTCATGACCCCGACCTTCCGTTACAACCCCGCCGTGATCGCCCAGGCGTTCGCGACGATGGGCTGCCTGTACCCGGGTCGCATCATGCTCGGTGTCGGCACCGGCGAGGCCCTCAACGAGTACGCCACCGGGTTCCAGGGAGACTGGCCGGAATTCAAGGAGCGCTTCGCGCGCCTGCGCGAGGCCATCCGGCTCATGCGTGAGCTGTGGACCGGCGAAGAGGTCAACTTCGACGGCGAGTACTACCACACGCAGGGCGCCTACATGTACGACGTTCCGGAGCAGCCGATCCCGGTGTACGTCGCCGCCGGCGGTCCGGTCGTCGCCCGCTACGCGGGCCGGGCCGGTGACGGTTTCATCTGCACCTCCGGCAAGGGCGCCGAGCTCTACACCGAGAAGCTGATCCCCGCGGTCAAGGAGGGCGCGGAGAAGGCCGAGCGCGATTTCGACGCCATCGACAAGATGATCGAGATCAAGATCTCCTACGACCCGGATCCCGAACTGGCCCTGGAGAACACGCGCTTCTGGGCGCCGTTGTCGCTGACCCCGGAGCAGAAGCACAGCGTCAACAGCTCGGTCGAGATGGAGCGGCTCGCCGATGAATTGCCCATCGAGCAGGTCGCCAAGCGCTGGATCGTCTCCTCCGATCCGGACGAGGCCGTCGAGAAGATCAAGTTCTACCTCGACGCCGGTCTCAACCATCTCGTCTTCCACGCGCCCGGCCACGACCAGCGTCGCTTCCTGCAGAACTTCGAGCGCGATCTCGCCCCGCGCCTGCGCAAGCTGGCCTGACCCCGGGCAGGGTCCATCGCCCGCAGGTCGCGTCGCCGCGACCGGCGGGCGATGACTTCTGTTGTGCCGCAGCCATGTCGAGGAGTTCGAGCACTCGCATCACCGGTGGCAGGTCGGCTGCGGACCGGCGCACCCGAACCCGGATGGCGCGCGAGGGGGTCGGGTCGACGATGGGGACGGCCACAACTCCGTGGGGTAGATCGGCGAGCGCGAGCTCGGGCACGACGGTGAGTCCGATTCCTGCGGCGACGAACCGGATCGCGGTGGGGTAGTCCTGCGTCTCGACGCTGAAGTCGGGGCGGAAACCGACTGCGGTACAGGCGTTCAGGAGCGCCTGTCGGCAGGGGCCCCGGGCGACGTCGTTGTCGACCCACGGCACCCGGGAGAGCTCGTGCAGGGTGACCGACTCGTGGTCCGCCCATTCCGAGTCCTGTGGCACCACGGCGTGATACGGGTCGTCGGTCAGTGGCCTGCTGACGAAGCCCGGGGCGTCGGTGGCCCGTCGCTCGTCGGCCTCCACATAGATCTCGACGTCGGGCGACGGCGCCGCCGGGTCGAGCAGTTCGATGAGCCGCAGATCCAGTCGGAGACCGGGGAATTCACGCGAGATCGTCGCCACGATCGGCGGTATCCACACCGCGCCGGCGGAGGCGAAGTAGTTGATGCGGAGCTGTCCGAGACGCCCGTCGCGGAGTTCGGAGATGAGGCCGTCGACGCGGGCCAGCTGTTCGAAGACCGCCTCGGACTCGGTTGCGAGGATGACGCCGGCCTCGGTGGGCACGATGCCGCGGCCGTCGCGTTCGACGAGCGTCAGGCCGGTCTCGCGCTGGAGCGCGGCGATGTGCTGGCTCACCGCCGACGGCGTGTAGCCGAGCGCGGCAGCGGCGCCGCCGATCGAGCGTTCCCCGATCACGGAGCGCAGGACGCGGAGACGGTGGATGTCGACCATGCGACCGACTCTACAGTCACGCTCAATATTGAAGAAGGAAATTTCACTTGTCCTGAATGGACTGGTGGGCGACCCTATATGCATGGCCTCGAATTCCTCGACCGGGGGTGCCGGTACCCGCGTCGTGTCACCACCCGCGCTGGCTGCAGTCGTCACGGTCGTGCTGTGGGCCTCGGCGTTCGTGGGCATCCGCGGACTGGGGGAGCAGTTCTCGCCGGGATCGATGGCCTTCTGGCGGTTGCTGTCGGCCGTCGTACCACTGACGGCACTCATGCTGATCATCCGGCGGCGTGAGCGCGCCCGGACCGACGCCGGGGCCCGGCCCTGGTTCCCCCGCAGACGCGCGCTGGGATCGGTGATCGCCTATGGCGTGGCCTGGTTCGCCGGGTACACGGTCGTGCTGAACTGGGCCGAACAGCACCTCGATGCCGGGACCGCGGCGCTGCTGGTCAACCTGGCCCCGATTCTGGTCGCGGTGGCGGCGGGACTTTTTCTGGGAGAAGGCTTTCCGCGGCATCTCATCGTCGGGGTGGTGATCGCCTTCGCCGGTGTCGTGCTGATCGCGACCGGTGGATCGGCGGGTGCCGGCGCCCACGCCGACCGGTTGGGCGTCGTCCTGGGGATCACCGCGGCGGTGCTCTATGCGGGCGGGGTCCTGATCCAGAAGTCGGCGCTGCGCAGCGTCGACGTCCTCACCGCGACCTGGCTGGGTGCCCTGGCCGGGCTCGTCGCGACCCTGCCGTTTGCACCGGTGGCGCTCTCCGAGATGATCGACGCCACCCCTGGCGCCATCGCCGCGGTGATCTACCTCGGTGTCGGCCCCACCGCCGTGGCCTTCTCGACCTGGGCGTACGCGCTGGCCCGGACCGACGCCGGCGCGATGGCCGCGACGACGCTGATCGTCCCGGCGCTCGTCATCGTCATGTCGTGGGCACTCCTCGGCGAGCTGCCGACCGGCTTGGGCATCGTGGGGGGACTCCTGTGCATCTCCGGGGTCGCGATCGCGCGGCAGGTCCTGCCGCGTCCACGACGTGCGTCCGTCGCCGTGAAGGCTCCGCGTGACGGGCTCGACGAGCCGGGGTCGGCGTCGCTGAGCGGCCCGAGGGTGACATAATTGCTGATCGGAGCCACCGGTGAGAGTCCGGTGGCTTCTCGGCAACACCCATCGGAAGGGCACATGAAGGCGAAGAACGCGCGGTCGGAAGCGACCCGTGTGGCGCTGATGGAAGCGGCCCTGCAGGTCATCACCGAGAGCGGGGTCAAGAGCGTCACGCACCGCAAGGTGTGCAGCGCGGCGAACCTGGCGCTGGGCACGGTGAACTACCACTACGCCGACCTCGATGAACTGTTGCTCGACGCGTTCGCCTACTACGTGGACCGGATCTCGGAGAAATACGAGAGCGCGTTCTCCTATGTCCGAAGCGACGAGGACCTCGCCGACGCCGTCGTCGCGATGACCCGGAAACTCGGGGAGGACACGAACTCGGTCGTGCTGATGTGGGAGATGTACGCCCAGGGTGTCCGGGAGCGCGCGTACCGCCAGCTGATCCGGAAGTGGTCGAAGCGTGCCAAGTCCGGCGTCGAGATGTACTGCTCGCCCCGCACCGCGACCATCCTCGAGGCGATCTGGGACGGTTCGGCGGTCCAGCAGAACGTCGGTGACGACTCGCTGTCCGACGACGAGCTCCGTGAGGTCGTGCTCGGGATCATCCGGTCCGATGAGGCGCGCGAGTATCCGCAGGTGAAGGGCCGGTCCCGCAGGTCGTCCTGAGCCCATCCGGGCGCTGAGTTGTCGTCGTTCGAACCTGTCGGGCGCGTGCGGTCCGTGACGTTCGATCGCGTTCGCACGCGGCACGGAGCTGCATACAGATTCCAACGAATGTTCAGCTACAGCTGTGACAAGCGTTGATTTGGTCTCGAAACCGACCACTGGCGGGTGTGTTCCGACGGTTAGAATTCCGCGCTATTTGCACGCTTGTTACTGGCGAGTTCTGTTGTTACAGCGAAGAAAACTTACGAACTCGCCGTTGACAGGTGTGTTGCGCCACCTTTAGGTTTACGACCAACAAACTTTCAACAAATGTTCAGAACTCCGAAGGGGGCCACTGTTGCCAACCCAAGCGTTCGACCATGACGCCTTCAAGAAGGCGGTCGGTCAGTTCCCCAGCGGGCTCACCATCGTCACCGGCGTCAACGGTGGCCGACCTGCGGGTATGACCATTCAGTCGTTCATGTCGCTGTCGCTCGACCCCGCGCTGATCGCGATTGCACCGGCGCGGACGTCGACGACGTGGCCCTCATCGCCGAGACCGGTTCGTTCGCGGTGAACGTGCTCGCCGAGCAACACTCCGAACTCGCCCGGAGGTTCGCCGTCAGCGGCGCGGACAAGTTCGAAGATCTCGAATACGCAACCACTTCGGCCGGGAATCCGATCGTCGACAAGGCGGTTACCTGGTTCGACTGCAAGGTTGCCGACGTCCTCGACGGGGGCGACCACGTCATCGTCCTCGGCGAGGTCGTCGAGCTCGGGGCGCCGGAGGAGGCGACGTCCTCTGAGCCGATCATCTTCCATCGCAGCGGTTTCCGTCGCCTCGCCGAGTTGACGCCGGCATAGCCGAAGGACCTCGAACACCCACTGACGCGACGCATCAGGCGTCGCAGCACGAATCATCAGATCCCACAACGAATTCACCGCCGGCGAGACGCGCCGGGCGGCGATCCCCGCATACCCGCCGGCCCGTCGCCGGCCACAAGAAAGTAGGGAATCCCCATGAAATTCGGTATTTTCAGCGCGCCGTACTCGGTCGACTACGCCTTCGGCCGCCGCACCGCCAAGCAGGTCATCGAATGGGACCTCCAGATGGTCAAGTGGGCAGAGGAATACGGGTGGGACGAGGCGTTTTTTGCTGAGCACTACACGCTGGGCGCCGAGCCCTCGCCCGCCCCTGACGCGATGATCGCCGCAGCCTCGCAGATCACCGAGCGCCTCACGCTGGGTGCCGCGGCGCACCTGCTGCCGTACCACAACCCGATCTCGCTCGCCCACCGCATGCTGTGGCTCGACAACATGACCGGCGGCCGCTATGTCGCCGGCGTCGCTCCGGGGGCCTACCCCTCGGATGCGCAACTGTTCTGCACCGGCGACGCGAACCAGAAGATGATGGTCGAAGCCCTCGACATCGTCCAGGCGATCATCAAGCGCGAGGGCGCATTCAAGATCGAGGGCGAGTACTTCAAGGTCGACATGCCCGCCTACGACGAGTCGATCGCCGGCCCGCATCTCAAGCCGTACGGCAAGGAGCTGCCGATCATGATCACCGGCATGTCGGAGAACTCCTCCACCATCAAGTTCGCGGGTGCGCGTGGGGCCTACCTGCTCAGCCAGCAGGTGCACGAGAAGACCTGGATCAACCACTGGGAGACCTACTCCACGGCGGCCAAGGAAGCCGGTTACGACCCGCAGAAGTCCGACTGGCGTGTCTGCCGAGACATCATCGTCGCCGACACCGACGAAGAGGCCAAGGAGATCGCGCGCAACGGTGCGCTCGGCCTGCTCTGGCGCGAGTACAACATCCCGAACTTCATCCGGCTCGGCCTCGGTCCGCTGCTGACCGGCGGTGAGATCCCGTTGGAGGAACTCACGATCGACTGGATGATCGACAACTTCTTCATCCTCGGATCGCCGGATACCGTCGCCGCGCGCATCGAGGAGCTCTACAACGCTGTCAGCGGCTTCGGCACGCTCGTGAGCTTCGTCTACGAGTACGCCGACACCCCCGAGG
Organism: Gordonia aurantiaca; assembly: GCF_039939235.1. Taxonomy (NCBI): domain Bacteria; kingdom Bacillati; phylum Actinomycetota; class Actinomycetes; order Mycobacteriales; family Gordoniaceae; genus Gordonia; species Gordonia aurantiaca. The sequence continues at coordinate 103,265 of NZ_JBDUUF010000001.1, forward strand.
CATACCGCCGCAGCTTCGAGCTGCTCGGCCAGAAGGTCGCCCCGCAGCTCGCGCACCTCAACGGCTGATCCGCGCGACACCGCTCCCCATCTCACCTCCACCAGTTGAATCGGCCCGCCGGACAACGGCGTCCGGCGGGCCGATCATCCCCATCCCGAAAGGACGAACTCTCTTGGGCAACATCGTCGACTCTCGCCACCTCGCCATCAGCGAGGCGGAACTCACCGAGCGGGAGCGCACCGATCCGGAGACCGGGACCATCAGCGCAAGGGCGTTGTGGACCGACGGCGGTCAGACGCACGGTATCTGGCAGATGACCCCGGGTGTCCTCCGCGATGTCCAGGGACCCGAGTCGGTTGCCATCGTCGCCGGCCGGGCCAGGGTGACCGTCCATCCTTCCGAAGAGGTCTACGAGATCGGGGCCGGCGACACCTTCATCCTCGACGCCGGGGAGACCGCCACCTGGCAGGTCCTCGAGACCGTTCGCAAGTTCTACGTCATCAACCGTTAGACGCCACTCCGCGATCGCAGAGGTCAACCCAACCCCTCCCAGGCGAACGCCGACGCGTCCGCCCCTCCTGCGAGAGCAGACGAGGATTCCCTGGTCGATACGGGGATGGCGCCCTTCACTCGTGAGCTCCCAGTGCCGTGAGATTCACGTTCTCCCGCCGATGCCTCGCGGCACCGGACCCATAAGATTCACGAACGCCTGAAAGGTATTCATCATGAGCAGCACCGCACCGGCAATCACCCGCCTGCAGGGCCGCTTCGCCCTCGTCACGGGCGGCGCCGCAGGTCAGGGACTCGAGCACACTCGCCGCCTCGCGCAGGAAGGTGCGATCGTCCACTTCGCCGACATCAACGCCGAGGTCGGCGCCGAGACCGAACGCACGCTCAAGGCGGAGGGACTGCAGGTCGTCTTCCACAAGCTGGACGTGAGCCGCATCGAAGAGTGGCAGGATCTGGCCGCGGAGCTGGAGTCCACCGTCGGCCACCTCGACATCCTGGTCAACAACGCCGGGATTCTCGCCGACATCCACCCGGCGGAGCTCTCCACCGAGGCCGCGTGGGAGAAGACCACCAACGTCAACCAGAAGTCGATCTTCCTGTCGTTCCACACGATGATCCCGCTGCTCAAGAAGAGCAAGCACGCCTCGGTCATCAACACCTCGAGCATCTTCGGCCTCGTCGGCGCCGACGGTTACATCTCCTACGTCGCGTCGAAGGGCGCCGTGACCCTGATGACCAAGTCCGCGGCCGTGAGCTACGGCAAGTTCGGCATCCGCGTCAACAGCATCCACCCCGGTTACATCGACACCCAGATGCTGCGCGACGAGTTCGCCCAGCTCGGGGAGGGCGCCGAAGAGGCCACCCTGGCCACCATCCCGATGGGTCGTCTGGCCGGGCCGGAGGAGATCGCTCCCGCCGTGGCGTTCCTGGCCTCCGACGACGCCTCGTACATCACCGGCGCGGAGATCCTCATCGACGGCGGCCTGCTCGCGGGTCGCTGAGGCCGCACGACGAGGAAAGGCCGCGAACCACATGAGCGCGCAGCGTAAACCACACGAAGGGGGGTCGGCCTGATGGAGTTGTTCGGCCAGATCATCATCTACATCATGATGGCGTTCATGCTCCTCGGCGCCGGCGCCTACATCGTCAAGCCGGGATCGCCGCTGGCGGAGGAGTTCCGCGAGGGAATCATGTCGATCGGCGCGATCTTCCTCCCCGTCGGCGGCATGATGGGCATCATCCCGTTCCTCGCGGACGGCATCGAGAAGTGGATCGCACCGGTGTACCGGTGGATGCATTCCGACCCGTCGATCGCGGTGAGTTCGTTCATCCCCGCCGACCAGGGTGCCTACCAGCTCTCCCATGAGGTGGCCGGCAGCCACAACGCGTGGATCCTCGCCTTCGCGGTCGGGATGACCGCGGGCGCGACCATCGCCTTCAGCGTTCCCGTGGGCTTGGCGATGCTGCCGAAGAAGGACCACAAGTACATGGCCCTCGGCGTGATGACGGGCCTGCTCGGCATCCCGTTCACCGCCTTCTTCATGACGCTGATCCTGGCGCAGACGGGAGTGCTGTTGCGGGAGGACGTCTCGATGGAGGCGGAGGCCAGCAAGCCCTTCGACCTGCCCGTCGCGGACATCATCCTCAACCTCATCCCGCTGGTTGCGCTGATGATCGTGCTGGCGGTGCTGCTGAAGTTCTTCCCGCGCCAGTCCATCTCGGGATTCATGGCCTTCGGCCAGCTGATCCGCGCGGTCACCACGGCGTCGCTGGCGCTGGGCGTGCTCGAGTACTTCACCGGGTTCTGCTCCTGGCTGTTCGGCTCGTGGGGGCTCGCCCCCTTCATCGCCGACGAAGAGGACCAGTTCCGGGCGCTCGAGGTAGCCGGTTACATCGGTGTCATGCTGGCCGGCGCGTTCCCGATGGTGTATGCCATCCGGACCTGGCTGGAGAAGCCGTTGGCCCTGCTGGGCAAGCGGGTGGGAGTCTCCGAGGCGGGCATGGCGGGCTTCTTCGCCGGGGCCGCCAACGTCCTCGCATTGTTCCGCGTCGTCCCGCTGATGCCGGCCCGCGACAAGGTGCTGACCATCTCGTTCGCGGTGTGTGCCGCGTTCGCGATCGGCGACTACATCGCCTTCACCGCGAACTTCCAGCCAAACATGATCGCCGCGATGCTGATCGGCAAACTGCTCGGCGGCGCGGTCGCGGTCGGCCTGGCCCTGTGGCTCGCCGTCCCGCAGGCCGAGCGCCTCGCCCTCGAGGACAAGGCCGCAGAGGCCTCTGCCGACGAGGAAGGCTCGGCACCCGAACGGGCCGGTGCGCAGTAGGTCCGGCCGGCACCCGGCAGTTCGCCGGGGATCGTCCGGAGTCCGGTCCTGCGGACACGGACGCGCCTGACAGACCCGGCCGCCGACCGATCGTGATGGGTCCGACCGGTCGGCGGCCGCCCCACCTCCAGACCCCACTCTCGCCGGAGAGGATTCACGATGACCGTGACTCTCGAACATGCCAATTCTCAACAGGATTCGGTGACCACCACCCCGGATCCGGTGCGCGGCGATCTGCGCGCCGGACGCCCCGTGGTCGTCATCGATCCCGAGACCGGCCGCGTCGTCCTCGCCCTGGCCGGTGAGACCGCCACGACCGAGGCCATGGCCTTTGTCGTCCGGTTCGGGTCCGGCCTGGTCACGGCAACCGTGCCGGTCGACCGGTGCCGGGTGCTCGGGCTGCCGCCGATGCTTCCCGTGAGCGCCGTGACGCCGGGTGCACCCACCGATCTCGCGGTGTCGGTCGATGCGATCGACGGTGTGGGAACCGGGATCTCGGCGCGCGATCGGGCGCGTACCATGCGCGCGCTGGCCGATGAGTCGCTGGGGCACGGTGACTTCACCAGACCCGGCCACGTTCTGGTCGTCGGTGTGGGCGAGGACCCCGCGCATTCTTACGGGCCCGCCCGCAAGCTCTGCGAACTGTCGCGCAGTGCCGGGCTCTCCGGCATCATGGCGTTCGCCGATCTGGTCTCGCGGCGTGACGAGACCACGATGGCCGGCGTCGACGAGGCCCATGATTTCGCCGCCGAGTTCGAGTTGCAGCTCGTGTGGGTCCAGTACCTGCGTGCGCAGTGACGCCCCGCTCTCTCGCAGGACTGCGGGTTCGCGGCAGAATCGCGAGCTGCACATAGCGATTCTGCAGTGCGCTCGCGACTCGTCGGGCCGTGGTGGTGCTGTGTCTCAGCTCTTCTGAGTGGCCGGTTCGAGCCGGCTGTCCAGGATCAGCAGTGCCGCGTGTAGGGATGTCCTCGATTCCGCGTCGTCGAGCGGGAGGCCGAGGATGCGTTCGATGCGGGCCAGTCGCGCGTACACCGTTGGGCGCGCCAGGTCCATGGCCTTGGCGAGCTCGGCCTTGTTGCCACCCACCTCGATGAACCTCCGCAAGGTCTCGAGCAGATCATCGTCGTGCCGCGCATGGTGTTCGAGCAACCCGCGTAGTTCGGTCTCGGCGAACGCCTGCACTCGCGGGTCCGATCGGATCACCGCGATCAGGCCGCGCAGCCGGACGTCGGTGGTTCGATGAAACGCCTTGTCGCCGGCGGGAAGTGACAATGCCGCTTCGGCAACATGGGAGGATTCGGCGAGCCCGCGCGCCGCGTCGACGAGGCGCGTCGAATCCGACGCGACGCCGATGGTCACACCGGTGATGCCGTCGACACGCCGTAGCGAGGAGCGGATTGCCGTGCAGACCTCGGTCAGCACCTGTTCGGTGTTCCGGGCCGGCGGCAGCGACAGGACCAGGTCCACCTGCCCGTTAGGCCTGAGCGCAGTCAGCGCGGTGCGCCGGGTCGCCCGGACCGAGTGCCGCACCGCGTCGAGGGCGCGGGTCAGGCGCCCCTGTGCCAGCACCTGGTCCGGACTCGTCGACTCGATGATGCGAATCGTCAACGGCGCGTACGTCAGTCCCGGCTGGAGGCCGAGCGCGTGAGCACGAGCCGTGGCCTCCGCCTCGTCGGGGATCCGCCCCAGACGAAGATCGTCGACCAGTCCGTTCTGCGCGCGCATCTCCAGTTCGGTGCGGTTCTGTTCGATCATCTGGTTCAGCGCCAGGGCCTGCGCGGCGCGTTCCAGTGGCATCCGTGCCCGTTCGTCCAGGTCACCGGCTTCGGGAACGATCAGTCGGCCCCACTCCTGACGATGTGCGCCCACCGGGGCGGTGAGCCACCCTTCCGGGCCCGTCACCGTGGTCTCGTGTGCGACCGGGGTCAGCCGGGATCGCCGTTCCCAGTCGCGGAGAAGGTCCTTCGCCGACGCCCCGAGCCCGTCGAAGGCCAGCACCTGGCGGGTGAGGTCTTCCAGCACCACTGCCGAACCGATGAGTTCCGCTGCGGCCCCGACGATCTCTTGTACCCCGGCGCGGCGCAAACCCAGTCCGGTGAACACCTCGTGGACGTGACGGGAGAACACGACCTCCTCGTACTGGTCCGCGACGATCGCTCGATGCACTTCCTCGGTCACCTCGACGAACCGGATCGCCCGGCGCAGCACGACCACCGGAAGATCGAGTCGATCCGCGGTCGCCGCAACGGATTCCGGCACTTCGTTGTCGAGGAGTTCGGCGATCACAGCGACCGCGCCGGCGGCGTCGAGGCCCTCGAGATACCCGACGGGATCGGCGAGGAGCGCAGTGCCGGTCGTGAGCACCACCTCGCCGCCCTGCAGTAGATCGGTCAGGTCGGCCAGGTCGCTGACATGGACCCAGCGCACGTCGCGGTCGAGATCGCTGCCGCCGGCCAATCGTGGCTGCCCGTCCTGCACGATCGGAAGGGCGAGAACGTCCGCAACGGTCGGCTTCATGTTACGGAGTGTAAAGGAGTCGGCGCACCGTCTTACACTCTGTCGGCCTCCTGAGGGTCCCGGAGGAGTCATGCTGTAAGCAGCGCAGCCAAGCCAGGCGTCGGCAGACGCGGCGAAGCATCCAGGACACCGCCGAGCGCACTCGAGGCTCGTCCGCCGTCAGGGCCGGCCGACCAATCGACCCACGCGCATCGGCGTCTCCCGCGCGGATCACCATCTCCTCTCCCGCCCCACCCAGCAAAAGGACGTGACATCATGACCACGACCGTCGCCACCCGGACCATCTCGCACTGGCTCGACAATCAGGAATTCGCCGGCACCGGTGAGCGTTTCGCCCCGGTCACCAATCCGGCCACCGGCCAGGTCACCGGCCAGGTCGCCCTCGCCGACACCGCCGACGCCCAGCGCGTCATCGCGGCCGCGAAGGCCGCCTTCCCGGCGTGGCGCGACACCTCGATCGCCAAGCGCACCCAGATCCTGTTCGCGTTCCGCGAGCTGCTGAACGCCCGCAAGGCGGAGCTCGCCGAGATCATCACCTCCGAGCACGGCAAGATGCTCTCCGACGCGCTCGGGGAGATCTCGCGTGGGCAGGAGGTCGTCGAATTCGCCTGCGGCATCGCCCATCTGTTGAAGGGCGGGATGACCGAGAACGCCTCGACGAAGGTCGACGTCGCCTCGATCCGTCAGCCGCTCGGCCCGGTCGGCATCATCGCCCCGTTCAACTTCCCGGCCATGGTCCCGATGTGGTTCTTCCCGATCGCCATCGCGGCCGGCAACACCGTCGTCCTCAAGCCGTCGGAGAAGGTCCCCACCGCCGCCATCTGGCTGGCCGAGCTGTGGGCCGAGGCCGGTCTTCCCGCCGGTGTGTTCAACGTCCTCCAGGGTGACAAGACCGCCGTAGACGAGTTGCTGACCAACAAGGCCATCAAGTCGATCTCGTTCGTGGGCTCCACCCCGATCGCCGAGTACGTGTACGCGACCGGCACCGCCCACGGTAAGCGCGTGCAGGCGCTCGGCGGCGCGAAGAACCACGCCATCGTCCTGCCCGACGCCGACCTGGACCTGGCCGCCGACGCCATGGTGAACGCGGGCTTCGGTTCGGCCGGCGAGCGCTGCATGGCCATCTCCGCGCTGGTCGCGGTCGGCGACATCGCCGACGAGTTGGTCGCGAAGATCAAGGAGCGCACGGTCGGTCTGGTCACCGGCGACGGCACCCGCAACGCCGACATGGGGCCGCTGGTCACCAAGGCCCACCGCGATCGCGTCAAGTCCTACGTCGACGCGGGCGAGGCCGCCGGCGCCACCGTGGTCGTCGACGGACGCGGCGTCCGGGCCGACGGTGAGGCGGACGGCTTCTGGCTCGGCCCGACGCTGCTCGACAACGTCACCACCGACATGAGCGTCTACACCGACGAGATCTTCGGCCCGGTGCTGTCGGTCGTGCGCGTCGACACCTACGACGAGGCGCTCGACCTGATCAACTCCAACCCGTACGGCAACGGCACCGCGATCTTCACCAACGACGGTGGCGCGGCACGTCGCTTCCAGAACGAGGTCGAGGTCGGCATGGTCGGCATCAACGTCCCGATCCCGGTGCCCACCGCCTACTACAGCTTCGGCGGTTGGAAGAACTCGCTGTTCGGCGATACCCACGCACACGGTGTCGAGGGTGTGCACTTCTTCACCCGCGGCAAGGTCGTCACCACCCGTTGGCAGGACCCGAGCCAGCGCGGCATCAACCTCGGCTTCCCGCAGAACAACTGACGCCCCACCTGAGCAGAAAGGCACCCGACATGACCACGACAGAGCGTGTCGCCCTGCCGACCGGGGAAGACCTCGACGACGCCAGGGCCCGTGGAGAGCGCGCCTACGAACTCGACCGCGCGCATGTGTTCCACTCCTGGTCCGCCCAGTCGCTCATCAACCCGATGACGGTCCTCGCCGCCGAGGGCTCCTACGTCTGGGACGGTGAGGGAAACCGCCTGCTGGACTTCTCGTCCCAGCTGGTCAACACCAACATCGGCCACCAGCACCCGACTGTCGTCAAGGCGATCCAGGAGCAGGCCGCCAAGCTGTGCACCATCGCCCCGCAGCATGTCAACGATGCGCGGTCCGAGGCGGCCCGCCTCATCGCCGAACGCACCCCCGGGCGCCTGAACCGCGTGTTCTTCACCAACGGCGGCGCGGACGCCAACGAGCACGCGATTCGCATGGCGCGCCTGCACACCGGCCGCTACAAGGTGCTGTCGCGGTACCGCTCGTACCACGGTGGCACCGACACCGCGATCAACCTGACCGGCGACCCGCGGCGCTGGCCGAACGACTACGGCAACAGCGGTGTCGTGCACTTCCACGGTCCGTTCCTGTATCGCTCGCAGTTCCACGCCGAAACACAGGAGCAGGAAACCGAACGGGCGCTGGCATACCTCGACCAGCTGATCCGTTTCGAGGGCCCGGACTCGATCGCCGCGATCGTGCTCGAGTCGGTGCCCGGCACCGCCGGCATCATGGTTCCGCCGCCCGGGTACATGGCGGGCGTCCGCGAGATCTGCGACCGCTACGGCATCGTGTTCATCGCCGACGAGGTGATGGCCGGATTCGGCCGTACCGGTGAGTGGTTCGCCATCGATCACTTCGACGTGGTGCCGGACCTGCTGACCTTCGCGAAGGGCGTGAACTCCGGATATGTGCCCCTCGGCGGTGTGGCGATCAGCGACGAGATCGCCGCCACCTTCGCCGAGCGCCCCTACCCGGGCGGCCTGACCTACTCGGGTCATCCGCTGGCCACCGCCGCCGCGGTCGCCACGATCCAGGCGATGACCGACGAGAGGATCGTCGAGAACGCCGCCCGCATCGGCAACGAGGTGCTCGGACCGGGACTGCGTGCTCTCGCCGAGCGGCACCCGTCGGTGGGTGACGTCCGCGGTCTCGGTGTCTTCTGGGCCATCGAACTGGTCGCGGACCGCGCGACCAGGGAGCCGCTGGCGCCGTACGGCGGCAGCAGCCCGGCGATGAACGAGGTGATCGCCGCGTGCAAGTCGAACGGACTGCTCCCGTTCGCCAACTTCAACCGCATCCACGCGGTGCCACCGTGCACCGTCTCCGACGACGAGGTGCGTGAGGGTCTGGCGATCCTCGACCGTGTCCTCGACATCGCGGACACGCACGTGAACTCCTGATTCCCCCTCAGGAATCGTAGAAGGGGTCGCTCCCTCTCCCGGTTCGTGGTGACGTCGAGAAACGTTGACCACGGCGGTTCGAACCGCCTGATGGTTCGATACCGTTTCTCCCATGGATCGTGACCGCATGGTGGATGTCGGAGTGGGACTGATCTCGCGCTTCGGCGCCAAGGCGCTGAGTCTGACCTCGGTGGCACGGCATGCCGGCGTGGCCCGGGCGACCGCCTACCGCATGTTCGGCGGCCGCACCGCGCTGGTCGCGGCGATCGTCGAGCGGGAGGTCTCCCTGCTGCGTGTGAAGCTGCGGGAGTGGTCGGACTCGGCTCCCGACGCGGCGGGCAAGGTGCGCGCGCAGGTCGTCAACGTGCTCCCGTACATCCGTGAGCACGAGGCGCTGCAGTACGTGCTGCGCAAGGAGCCGGAGGAGATCATCCGCGCCCTCGTCGCCACCGACGACGCCACCGGTGCGACGCTCATCCACCAGATCGTCGAGCAGACCCTCCCCGATCTCGCGCCGGAGATCGGGGACCAGTTGGTCCCGGAACCGCGCGCCGCGGCCGAGTTCCTGGTGCGGACGATCTACTCGCTGATGCTGATCCCGGACAGTTCGCTGACCGACGAGCAGATCGCCGACCTCGTCGTGCGGGCGATTGTCAAGCGACCCGACGAGCAGGGAGACGATGATGGCGAAACCCGATGAACCCGGCACCGGCGGTGACGAGACCCTGATCCCCGTCGTGGAGATGCGGCGACCCCGCTGGGGCGATCCGCAGCGGACCACCGAACTCCCGGGTGCGGCGGCCGCACTCGCCGGCGACGTGCCGAAGAACCCGGGTGTCGACCCGTCGACGATCACCCCGCCCACCCCGGCCGTGCCGGACGGGGTGCGCGCCGACCTCGAAAACGTCGTGGGCGCCGAGCATCTCGCCGACTCCGACGACGCGCGGGTCCAGCACACGCGTGGCTATTCCACCCCCGATCTGCTGCGGCTGCGGTCCGGTGACGCCACGGACGCGCCGGATCTCGTCGTCTTCCCGGGCGGTCACGAGGAGGTCGTCGAGATCCTCCGCATCTGTTCGGCGGCGCGGGTCGCGGTGGTGCCGTTCACCGGCGGGACGTCGGTCGTCGGCGGATTGGCCCCCGACCGAACGGGATTCGCCGCCGTGGTCAGTCTCGACCTGCGACGGCTCGACCGGCTCGTCGACGTCGACGAGATCTCCCGCGTGGCCACCCTGCAGGCGGGACTGCGGGGCAGTGCCGCCGAAGCGCTGCTGCGCGAACGCGGTTGGACGCTCGGCCACTTCCCGCAGTCCTACGAGGGCGCCGGAATCGGCGGCTACGCGGCCACCCGGTCGGCCGGGCAGTCCTCGGCGGGCTACGGCCGGTTCGACGAACTGGTGGAGGGACTCGTCCTGGCCACGCCGCGCGGGACGATCGAAGTCGGCACCGCACCCCGGTCCGCCGCCGGACCCGATCTGCGTCAGCTCGTCCTCGGATCGGAAGGCGTTTTCGGCGTCATCACCGGCGTGCGGGTGCGCGTGCGGCCCGCACCCGAGGCCCGTGAGTTCGACGGCTGGCGGTTCGCGTCCTTCGCCGACGGCGCAACCGCGTTGCGCCGACTTGCGCAGGACGGCCCGCTGCCGACGGTGCTGCGTCTGTCCGACGAGGTCGAGACGGCCATCAATCTCACCGACCCCGGCCGGCTCGGCGCCGACGCGTCGGGCTGCCTGGTCGTCACCGGTTACGAGGGTCGCCTCGACGAGGTCGCACGGCGGCGCGACGCGGCGTCGGAGGTCCTCGCCGCGAGCGGCGGCACCCGGCTCGGCGACGCACCCGGCGAGGCCTGGCGCACGGGACGTTTCGCCGGTCCCTATCTGCGCGACCCGTTGCTCGACTCCGGTGTGCTGGTGGAGACCCTGGAGACCGTGACCTACTGGTCGAAGCTGCACGACCTGCGGGCAGCGGTCACGGACGCGATCACGAACACGCTGACCGCGTCGGGTACGCCGCCGCTCGTCATGTGCCACGTCAGCCATGTCTACCCGGCCGGGGCGTCGTTGTACTTCACCGTGGTGGCGCCGTTCGGCGACGATCCGCTTGCCGAGTGGGCGGCGGCCAAGGCCGCCGCGAACGACGCGATCCGCGCCACGGGTGCCAGCATCACCCACCATCACGCGATCGGTCGCGATCACCGCGCCGCCTATCACGACGAGATCGGCGCACTCGCGCTCGACGCGTTGCGGGCGGTCAAGGCGACGCTGGACCCCGCGGGCATCTGCAATCCCGGCATCCTGCTCTGAGCATCACACCTGAACAGCGCGCGCCGCGCCGTTAAGCTGTGGCGCATGGCCACCGACGCTGCCGCTCCGAGTCCCGTTGCCGACGATCAGGGTCACGGCGATCAGGGCGGGAACTCGACGACCAGCATCTATCTGGCGTCCGCAGAGGGGGAGTCCGGTAAATCAGCGGTGGCGCTGGGACTCCTGGCGCTGCTGGCCGCTACCGGAGGACGGGTCGGGGTGTTCCGCCCGATCACCCGGTCCGGCGCCGAGGGCCGCGACCCGCTGCTGGACCTGCTCATCGACCACGACTCCGTCGACGTCCCCTACGAGGAATGTCTCGGCGTCACCCACGAGCAGGTCCATGCCGACCCCGAGGGCGCTCTCGCCGACATAGTGACGCGCTATCACGCGCTGGACGCCCGGTGCGACCGCGTGGTCATCGTCGGTTCCGACCACAGCGAGGTCGGCACACCGTCGGAGCTGACCTTCAACGCGCGGATCGCGGCCAACCTCTCCGCCCCGATGGTGTTGATGCTCAAGGCTGCCGACCGCACCCCCGAGGAGATCGCCGAACTCGCCGAGGGACTCATCGCCGAGGCCCTCGCGGCGCATGCGACCCCGGTCGCGCTGGTCGCCAATCGCTGCGACCCGGCCGGACTCGACGACATCCGGGCGGCGCTGCGCCGCACCGGGTTACCGGCCCTGTGCCTGCCCGAGGAGCCGATCCTGTTCGCGCCCACGATGGCGGAATTGAAGGACGCACTCGGCGCGACGATGTTCAGCGGTGACCCCGATCTGCTCGACAACGAGGCCATGCGGGTGATCGTCGGCAGCATGACCGTCGAACACGTGCTCGAGCGCCTCACCGACGGAACGGTCGTCATCACCCCGGCGGACCGGTCCGACGTGCTGCTCGCCCTGGTGAATGCGCATACCGCACAGGGATTCCCACGTCTGACGGGCATCATCCTCAATGGCGGGCTCAAACCGCACCCGATGATCGAGGCGCTGGTCCGCGGGCTGAAACCCACGCTCCCGATCATCAGCTGCCACCAAGGCGCCTACGACACCGCGCGGACCGCCGCGCACACCCGCGGGCGGCTCCACGCCGGGTCGGTGCGCAAGGTCGAGGCGGCCTTGTCGCTCATGGAGTCCCATGTCGACGCCGAACAGGTCATGCGCACGCTCAACGTCGCGACGCCGACCGTGGTGACCCCGCAGATGTTCGAGTACCGGCTCATCACCCGGGCGCGGTCACAACGCAAGCACATCGTGCTGCCGGAGGGTGACGAGGACCGCATCCTGCGGGCTGCGGACCGGTTGGTGCGCCGCGGCGTCGCCGACCTCACGCTGCTCGGCGACCCCGATGCCGTCGGGCGTCGTGCCGCCGAGCTCGGCCTCGACCTGTCCGGCGTCGCCGTGATCGACCCGACCACCTCGGAATGGCTCGACGAGTTCGCCGCGATCTATGCCGACCTGCGCAGGAGCAAGGGCGTGAACCTCGAACTCGCACAGGAGAGAATGCGTGACGTCTCCTACTTCGGGACGATGATGGTGCACACCGGGCGCGCCGACGGCATGGTCTCCGGCGCCACGCACACCACCGCGCACACCATCCGGCCGGCCTTCGAGATCATCAAGACCGAACCCGGTGTCTCGACCGTGTCGAGCGTGTTCTTCATGTGCCTCGCCGACAAAGTGCTCACCTACGGCGACTGCGCGATCGTGCCCGATCCGACCGCCGAGCAGCTCGCCGACATCGCGATCTCCTCGGCGCAGACCGCGCAGGCATTCGGCATCGAACCCCGGGTCGCCATGCTGTCGTACTCGACCGGTACCTCCGGGTCGGGTGCCGACGTCGACAAGGTCAAGACCGCAACCGAACTCGTGCGGCAACGCGCTCCGGAACTGCTCGTCGAGGGACCCATCCAGTACGACGCGGCGGTCGAACCGTCGGTCGCGGCCACCAAGATGCCCGACTCGCCGGTCGCCGGCCGTGCGACGGTGCTGATCTTCCCCGATCTCAATACCGGCAACAACACCTACAAGGCGGTGCAGCGCAGCGCCGGCGCGGTCGCCATCGGTCCGGTCCTGCAGGGCCTCAACAAGCCGATCAACGATCTCAGCCGCGGCGCGCTGGTCTCCGACATCGTCAACACCGTAGCGATCACCGCGATCCAGGCCCAGCAGGACGGCGGAGGGGCGACCGGTGGCGGACAGACAGGGGCACAGGCATGAACCACGACACAGCGGGCGCCGTCCTGGTCTTCAACGCCGGGTCCTCGTCGCTCAAGTACCAGCTGGTGAAACCGGATACCGGTGAGGTCATCGCCGACGGGATCGCCGAGCGGATCGGCGACCACGACTCGTCGATCACGCATGAGCAGGACAACGAGACGATCACCGAGACACTGCCCCTGCCGGACCACAAGGCCGCGGTCGAGCGCGCCGAGAAGTTCTTCGCCGACAACGGCATCGACCTCGCCCGGGCGGGTCTGGCCGCCGTCGGACATCGCGTGGTGCACGGTGGACGTGCGCTGTACGAACCGAAACTCGTCGATTCGTGGGTCCGGTCGGAGATCGAGCGCGTCTCACCGCTGGCGCCGCTGCACAACCCGGCGAACCTGGTGGGTATCGAGGCCGCGCAGGCCCTGCTGCCGGACGTGCCGTCGGTCGCGGTCTTCGACACCGCTTTCTTCCACGACCTGCCCGCGGCGGCCGCGACGTACGCCATCGACCGCAGGTTCGCGACCGAACACGCCATCCGCCGCTACGGATTCCACGGCACCAGCCACGAGTACGTCTCCGGCCAGGTCGCGGAGTTCCTCGGTCGCGACCTCGCCGACCTCCACCAGATCGTGTTGCATCTCGGCAACGGGGCGTCGGCGTCGGCGATCGCCGGCGGTCGCCCCATCGACACGTCCATGGGCATGACCCCGCTCGAGGGCCTGGTCATGGGAACCCGCAGCGGCGATGTCGATCCAGGCCTGGTTCTACACCTCAACCGCGTCGAAGGCCTGAGCTTCGACGAGATCGACGACCTGTTGAACCACAACTCCGGAATGCGAGGCCTGTGCGGGGAGAACGACTTCCGGTCCATCAGCACCCTGGTCGACGAGGGTGACGAGAACGCCCGGCGCGCATACGAGGTGTACATCCATCGCCTCAAGCACTACATCGGCGCGTACACGTTCGAGCTGGGGAAGCTCGACGTCATCACCTTCACCGCAGGGGTGGGCGAGCACTCGGCCCGGGTGCGGGCCGACGCCCTCGCCGGCCTGGAGAACTTCGGGATCGTCGTGGACGCCGAGCGCAACGCCTCGGAAAGCACCGCGGCCCGGCGTATCTCCGCCGACGCCAGCGTCGTCGACGTGCTGGTGGTGCCGACCAACGAGGAGCTGGCGATCGCGCGGCAGGCCGCGGAGTTGGTCGCCGCTCGCTGGCCCACCAAAATCCCAGGGGCGCAACAGAATCGCGAGTACTGACGCGCAGTTCCGGGCTCAACCTGCGATTTTGCGGGGTCTCGGGGGCTGGGTCAGAACAGCGTGTTCGGCCGTACGTAGTTCGCGAGGTCGACGAGCATGAACCGGTGTTCGCGGTTGGTGCGCGTCTGACGCGCCAGCCGCCGCAGGGACTTCTCGGTGCCGACGCGGATCCCGTACTCGGTGAACGGGAAGCCGAGGATCGTCGACGGCTCCTTGTCGGAGGACTCCTCCTCGGGATGGTCGACGATCCAGCCCAGCGCCGTGCCGAGCACGATCAAGAGCATGCGCGGCTTGCGTGGCTCGGAGTCGGGGATCTGCTCGAGACGGCGCGCGGCCTCGACGATCTGCTCGCGGCTGACCTCCGACGTCGGTCGTCCGTGGACGAGGGCCATGATCGCGGTGAGCCGTGCGGTGTTGAAATGCCTGCTGGTGGGCGGCACCTCGTCGAGCGGGCGCACCGCGCCCTCGTAGTCGCCGGCCGCCACCGCCAGACGCGCCAATCCGAACGCCGCGGTCACGATGCTGTGATCGGTCAGCCACAGGTCGTGGTAGTGGTGCTGGGCGACGTCGTAGAGCCGGGCGATCTTCTCCTCGGAGTCCTTCGACTCCTTCTCGTCGGCCAGCCACCGGCCGATCAGCTCGGCGGTGCCGGCGACCGCGAGCTTCGGCGCGACCTCCCCCGGCATCGCCTGCAGGACCTCGTCGAACCGTTCGTAGGCGAGTTCGGGCTCGTCGTTCATCAGCGCGCAGATGCCCATGTACCAGTCGACGCGCCACGAAGGGCCGTGGTGCACACGGACTTCCCGCAGCAACTCCAGCGCGGTGTCGACGTCGTCGAGTTGCAGATGTGCGCGCGCCTCCGCCAGGTCGATCTCCAGCGACGGGTGAGCGTCATCGCTCGGACGTCCGCCGAACAGCGATGCGAAGCCCTCGGCCCGCGCGGTGTTGATCGTGTCGAGAGTCTGCCTCGGGTCGGACAGCGCCGCCGAGGTCAGCAGGCTCGCGGCCGGGTCGAGCGGGTTCACCAGCGGCAGCGGCAGTGCTCTCGCGATGTCGACAGGGTCGTAGAACGCCGCCTGGTCGGGGTCGAAGAAGCCGTCGACGGGCGCGAGCATCAGGTCGGTCCCGAACGTCGACCGCTGCGGCGTGAACACCGTCGACAGCGCGGGACGCGGGACGCCGGTGTGCACCGCGACCGTCTCGCGCAGCACGTTGAGCACCTGGGTGCTCATCTCCTCCGCCGAGGCGAACCGGTCCGCGGGATCGGGCGCCGTCGCGCGCTGCAGCAGCAGGTAGAACGACGGGTTGTCCCGGAACACCGGGGTGTCCTCCGGCGAGGGCAGTCCGTCGACGTAGCGTCCGTTCCGCATCTCCATCGGCACGGTCAGGACAGCGAGAGTCCTTCCGATGCTGTAGATGTCGGTGGCGACCTGTGGTCCGGTCTTGACTATCTCCGGCGCCTGGAAACCCGGGGTGCCGTACAGGTGGCCGTAGCCGTTGATCGGCGACACCGCACCGAGGTCGATGAGCTTGACCTCGTCGCTGCCGACCATGATGTTCTCCGGCTTGACGTCGTTGTAGACGAGGCCGACCGAGTGCAGGTACCCCACGGCCTGGAGCACCTCGAGCATGTAGGCGAGCGCCTGTTCCACCGACAGCAGCGACCTCTCGGGATCACCGGAGGTGATCTGCTTGAGCGTCTGGCCGCCGATGTACTCCATCACGATGTAGCCGAAGCGTTCACCGTTGTCGTCGACGTGCTCGACGAAGTTGTAGATCTTGACGATGCCGGGATGGTTGACCGACGCCAGAAACTGCCGCTCGGCCACCGCGACCCGCTGGGCCTCCGAATCCGAGGAGTTCAGCAGGCCCTTCAGCACCACGGGTCGGTCGCTGACGTTCCGGTCGATGGCCAGATAGATCCACCCGAGTCCGCCGTGAGCGATCGCGCCGGCGATCTCGTACTGGTCGGCGACGAGCGTGCCCGGGGCCAGGCCGGGGACGAACGAGTAATGGGCGCCGCAGTTCTGGCAGTCGCCCGACGGCGGGCCCTGCCCCTCGCCCTCCGACCGGCCGACGGGTTTGCCGCAGCGCCAACAGAATCGCTTGCTCTCGGCGATGACCGGATCATCGATGACCGCGTCCTCGGGCTCGATGTCCTTGATCTTGGGCATCTCGACCAGGCCGCCACCAAGGCGTCGCTCGTGCACCGGGGGACGGCGCCGCGGGACGAGACGGCGTCCGAGCGGCCCGGAGTCGGCGTGCGGCATAGGCGGTCCCGCGCGGACGACGCGATCGGTCCGGTCGTCGGCGTCCGCGCGCGGACCGTGTTCCCGGGGGCCGATGCCGACGGTGAAATCCGGTGCGGCTCGCTGCGTTCCCACCGCGGGGTCGGTGGTGCGCGGCTCGGTGGTCCGCGCGTCCCCGTCCCCGTCGGCGTCGGCGTCCTCGTCGTCGCCCATCAAGGCGGACAGGTCGGCCTTCTGGGTGCCCACCTCGACGGTCTGGTCGGCGTCGCCGTCGTCGGGACGGCCGGCCGACGACCCGTCCTCCCGTGACCCGGCGTCCCCGGGATCGTCGTCCGACCGACCGGCGTCCCGGGTGCCCGGCGGGTGCCGGTCGGTGTCGGTGTCGTCGCCCATGAGATCCGCGAGCGAGACACGCTGTGTGCCGACCTCCTCGGGAGTCGAGAGGTCGTCGTGTCCCGGCCCGTGTGGGTCGGGACTAGAGTGGTCGGCCGGTTCGTGTGCGTGAGCCATCGGCATCAATCCCGATACGACGGCTGCGGGGCGCCGAACCCGTCGTCGAGGATGGCCAGCCAACGGTCGCGGATCTGCTGCCAGCGGCCGGAGGCGCGGATCTCCTCCAGGACGCCGTTGACGAAGCGGACCATGTCGTCCTGGCCCTTCGGGATCCCGACGCCGTAGAACTCCTCGCCGAGGCTCGGGCCCACGACACGCACCCACGGGTCCTGCGCCGCGAGACCTGCGAGTATGGCGTCGTCGCTGGTCACCGCGTCGACCTGGCCCTGCTGCATGAGGACGAGGCAGTCCGCCCACGTGGTCGTGCTGACCATCCGCACCCGCGGCTGGATGGACTGGATACGCCCGATCGAGGTGGTGCCGCGGGCCGCGCACACCCGCTTGTCGGCGAGCTGGGCGGGCCCGGCGATGTTCGAGTTGCGGAACGCCATGATGCGTTGCGACGCCACGTAATACGGCGCGGAGAAGGAGATGTCGCGCAACCGGTCGCAGGTGATGGACATGGTCTTGATGACCACGTCCACGGTGCGGTCGCGCAGGGCGTCGATCCGCTGTGCGGAACTGAGCACCTGGAACTCCACGCGCTGCGGGTCACCGAAGATCGCCGCGGCGATCTCGTGGGCGATGTCGACGTCGAAGCCCTGGATGTCGCCGGAGATCGGGTCGCGGAAGCTGAACAGGTTGGACCCGATGTCGAGCCCGACGATCAGCCGGCCGCGTTCGAATATGCCGGCCATCGTGGAACCCGGCGGCATGCGGGCGGGCTCGGGCATCTGCGCGGGCGGGCGCAGGGTCTGCGTCGCATTGCACGCCTCCGAACTCGGCGGCGGCTCGACCGGGACGTCGGTCTGCACGCCGGGCAGCACCAGCGGCCCCGCGGTCGCGGTGGGGGGCGGAGACTCCTCGGCGGGGAAGCGGACGCACCCGGTCGCCACGACGGCCACGAACGCCAGCACCGCAGCGGCGAGCCAGGGTCTGCGCGACCGGCCGGATCGGGTGGGGTCGGCGGGGGTCGGACGTGAGGCGGTCATCGGTACTCCCGGATGCGGGGGACGAGCCCGACCACGACGGAGATCGCGGCCAGGAGGGAGAGCAGCAGGATGCCGGTTCCGGTGAACCCGAGCACGCGCTGCGCGGTGTTGATGTCGTCGCGGAACGCCGTGCGCGAGGTGGTGATCGCATCGACGAGGGCGGTGTCGACTGCTGCGTACGCCTGAGCGGAGCTGTTGCGGCCCTCGCCGACGGTCAGCTGACGCGCGCGGTCGAAGTCGCCGGTCTGGATGTACCGGCGCACCGCGGCGTCGGTGCGTTTCCAGTCGACCAGCGCCCGGCTCACCGCGTCGAGTTGTTCGGTGGTCACCGAATCCGGGCTCTCCGCGGCGGTGCTGCGGACGTCGGCGATGATGTCGTCGATCTTCGACGTGGTGGCCGAGAACGTCCGCTCGAGTCCGCCCTGGTCTCCGCGTCGGATCAGTGACAGTGTCTCCGCCGACCGGGCCTGTTGGGTGAGGATGCGGGCGGCGGTCAGCTCCCGGAGCGGGTCGGCGCCGTGGTTGCGGGCGTCGCTGGTCGCGGCGACCGACATCAGGCCCGACGCCAACAGCCACACCGTGCCCAGCGACAGCGCGGCGATCGCGCCGAGGATGCCGATGTTGAAACGCCGCCGCGTCTTGCGCGCGAGATAGCGCGATGTCAGCACCAGCGCGGTGAGCAGCAACAGCAGCGGGATGTACACCGTCCACGGCGGCCGGGTCAGCGACTTCTGCGGATCGGCGATCGCCATCGACCGCCGCTCGTAGAGCCGCTGCGCCGCGGGCAGGATCTTGTCCTGCATCAACGCCGACGCCTGGCCGAGGTAAGCGGAGCCGACCGGGTTGCCCAGGCGGTTGTTGGTGCGCGCGGTCTCGACCAGGCCGCTGTAGACCGGGATCGAGGTAGACAGGGTGTCGAGGTCGGCCGACAGCGCCTGTTCGGCGGCGTCCTCCTCGGTCGCCGAACCGGGCTCGCTCGACGTGCCGGTCGCGAGGATCAACGACGACGCCGCGGTCGCGAGCGCATCAGAGTAGCGCTGCCGCAGTTCCGGGCTCTCGAGGCCACCGGAGATGAACGCCGCGTTGGCGGACGCGTCGGCGATCGACAGGGAGGAGTAGAGGACCTGCGCCGCCTCGGCCAGCGGCTCGGTTCGGTCGATGAGTCGCTGCAGGGTGTGGGTGCGGTCGTCGAGGACGGTCGACGCGTACCAGCCGGTGGAGACGCACCCGGCCACGAGGAGCAGGCAGATCAGGATCAACTTGCCCGGCGTGGTGAGCGCGTAGTTGCGGATGGTCTGGAACGGCGACTGCGCGCGTTCGCGGGCGGCGGCGACGAGTTCGCGACGATCGGCGAGGACCTGCCGGATGGGCGGCGACGACTGGGCGGGCCGGATGGTCCGACCGCCACGCGTCAACACCGTCCGCACGGAGGACGCGTCGCCGGTCACCTGCCTGATCCCTTCTCAGAGTGCTGTGGATCGTCTCCGGTGGTCGATGGGTCACCGGAGGTGTCGGTTCCGGCTTCCCGCGACCTCGTCGTGGAGCCCTCGACATGGACCCGTCTCGGTGCTCCAGGCTGTCGGTGTCATCGCTCACCGGGTCGTGCGTGTTTCAGCCTATGCCATCTCGGAGCGTTCCTCCGGTCATCGCCCGGCAGGTCGGCGGACCGATCGACGGCCCCATTTCGTCATGATGGTTCGCGATCACGCTGGCAGGCCGGACGAGTCTCACTTACGGTGGAATGAGTCCGGCCCGATGGCAGGGGCGGGCCGCTAGGAGGCGTGGTGCGCGGAGACGGCGACGGCTGGGTGATCGATCCCGATGGTTCACGGTATTGGGGTGTTCACGGTGCGGCGGGACTGCTGCTGCGCGCCCCGCTGCCCGAGGGGGCCACGGGCGTCCTGTTGCAGCACCGCGCAGCATGGTCACACCAGGGCGGCACCTGGGCACTGCCCGGCGGAGCCCGGGACTCGCACGAGGGCCCGGTCGACACGGCGATCCGCGAGGCCGAGGAGGAGGCCGGCATCAACCGCGACGAACTGCGCGTCATCGCGGCCGTCGTCACCCACGAGGCCCCCAGCGGCTGGACCTACACGACCGTCATCGCCGAGACCGACGAGCCGATCGCGACGGTCGCCAATTTCGAGTCGACGGAACTGCGGTGGGTGGACGAGCGTCACGTCCACCAGCTGCCGCTGCACCCCGCGTTCGGCTCTGCCTGGCCGATGCTGCGGGAGCGCATCGCCGCCCTGGACCCGCAGGGCTGACACAGGCCCGCAGGGCTGACACAGAACCGCAGGCGCACGCCCCACGCGTGTGGCCGGGTTCAGCCCATCAACCGGTTCGCGCCCGCGATCAGTGCCGCGATGTTCGCCTCGTCGCCGGTGGCTCCCTGTCCGTACGCCCAGGCCTGACGCCCTTCGTTCTCGCAGAGCAGGAAGGTCGCGACCGCGCCGTCGTCGAGTCGGCGCTGGTGCAGCCGGTTGATCTGGACGGGTGCACCCAGATCGCAGAGGATCGAGGTCATCGCGCCCATCGGGCCGGCCGCGGTCGCGCTGCACGACATGATCCGGTCGGCGACGGCGATGGTCGCGCGGCACTCGACCAGGTCGCCGCGCGCCGGCGTGACCGACCACGAGCCCAGGCGGATGGCGCCGCTCGCGGCGTACTCGTCGGTGAATCGTTGCCAGCTCATGCCGCGGGCCTCCTCGCGCATTCCGCTCGGGAGCGGGCGGGCGAACCTGGTCATGAACGGGTCGCCGCATGCCGCGCGATCGTCATGCGCGGGACCCCTCGTGAGCTCGCCACGAGGTGAGAATGCCGGTGGAAGTCGAAGGAGATGCATCATGGAGGTCGATTTCGTTCGAAGAACGGATGACCGACGAGAAGAGCGCAAACCGAACCCGCAGCGGGGGGTCGGTCTGGATCAGACCCCGCTGCGGCGGGTTACGAGGAGAGCGCTCTTGATGCACATGGTCCGCCCAGGGTAGACCCACCGGCGGTCGGCCCGCAAACGGTTTTTCTCCGGTTCTTCGCGCGACCGCGGGGAATGCGGGGAGGGCATCGAACGGGACGCCCGAAGCCTCGGGCGTCCGAACGGCCTACAGCAGACCGAGGAGTTCCCGCGCGGCCCCCGCCGGATCGTCGGCGGCGGTGATCGCGCGGACCACGACGATGCGCTGCGCACCCCGCGCGGTCACCTCGGGCACGCGCGCCGCATCGATGCCGCCGATCGCGAACCACGGCTTCGACGGCGCCGCGGCGGCCGTGCTGTCGACGAGGTCGAGTCCGGCGGCCGCGCGCCCGGGTTTGGTGGGCGTGGTCCAACAGGGGCCGGTGCAGAAGTAGTCGACATGCGGGTCGGCGGAGGCAGCGGCGGCCTCGCCCGGGGCGTGGGTCGACGCCCCGATGATCACGTCGGGTCCGACGATCCGGCGGGCCTGTTCCGGCGGCAGGTCTCCTTGGCCGACGTGCAGGACATCGGCCCCGGACAGCGCTGCGATGTCGGCGCGATCGTTCACCGCGAGCAGCGCACCGTGCGCGTCGACGACCCGGCGGAGCTC
This sequence comes from Gordonia aurantiaca, assembly GCF_039939235.1. Taxonomy (NCBI): domain Bacteria; kingdom Bacillati; phylum Actinomycetota; class Actinomycetes; order Mycobacteriales; family Gordoniaceae; genus Gordonia; species Gordonia aurantiaca. Next base: position 124,924 of record NZ_JBDUUF010000001.1, read on the forward strand.
GGCCAGCAGTGCCAGTTCCTCACGTGCCTCGAGCACACCGAATTGCTTCTCGCCGGGCGATCCCTTGTCCCGGAGTTGCACGATGCCGACACCCCCGGACAGCGCCGCGTCGACGAACTCGAACAGGTCGCCGCGTTCCCGCCGGGCGTCGGTGCACAGGTAGAGCCGGGCCGACCCGAGGCGACGGAGCCGGTCGGTACGGAGCGCTGACGGAGACTGCGACGAAGGGGAACCCACGGCGACCAGGCTAGCGGCGGGCCGTGACCGCGGGCGTATGGTGGTCGGCGAGAACACACGGGAGTCCGGGCGGCCGGGCTGAGAGTGCGGACCGATTCTCCGCTGACCGTCGAACCTGATCCGGGTCATTCCGGCGAAGGAAGGTGAATCCTGGCGTGAGCCACCAGAATCAACACGGCGTGAGCCACCAGAATCAACACGGCGTGAGCCATCAGGATCAGCACGCGAACCGGGTCGATGATCCAGACCGCGGGACGCGTGCACTCACCGTCGTCGGCGGCGGGGTCATCGGCCTGACCTGTGCGCTCGCCGCCGCAGACGCCGGCTGGCGGGTGCGGGTCCTCGATGCCGGGCACGCCGAACGCGCGTCCTGGGTCGCCGGCGGCATGCTCGGGTCGCTCGGGGAGGGGCAGCCCGGTGAGGAGGCCGCACTCGAGCTGTCGGTCGAGTCGGTCCGCCGCTGGCCTGCCCTCGTGAAACGACTCGACGAACCGGCCGTCGTCACCGCCACCGATTCGCTGTTCGTCGCGACCGGTGCAGCGGACGCCGAATACCTGCGCCACCTGGCCGATTTCGTGTGGGCGCACCAGCCGCGCACCGATTCGACGTTGAGCGCGGTGACCGGTCGTGAGATCCGCGCCCTCGAGCCAGCGCTCAGTTCGCGCCTCGTCGGCGGGTATCGCGCGGTCGGGGAGTGGTCGGTCGACAACCGGCTGCTGCTGTTCGCGCTGCGACGCACCGCCGAGGCCGCCGGCGTGCAGGTCGTCGATGCTCGGGTGGAGTCGCTCGCCGACCTCCGCGCGGACCTCGGGCCGGCCGCGCAACTGCTGGTGGCCGCCGGATTGGGCAGTCTCGCACTGGTTTCGGCGACACTGATGCGCGAGCTCCGGCTGCACGCCGCCAAGGGTGAGATCCTGCGTCTGCGCCGCACCCGGCTGTCGGTGCCGCCGCCGACGCACGTCGTCCGCGCCCGTGTCCATGGGCGCGCCGTCTACCTGGTGCCCCGCGCCGACGGGATCGTCGTCGGCGCAACGCAATACGAGACCGGCGACTTCTCCGACCGCACACCGCAGGCCGGCGGGGTCGCCGATCTGCTGGCGGACGCGATCGAGGTCATGCCCGGTCTGCGCACCTACGAACTCGTCGAGGCGGCCGCGGGTCTGCGTCCCTGCACCGCCGACGGCCTGCCGGTCATCGCGCGCGTCGACGCGAACACCGTGGTCGCGACCGGACACGGCCGCAACGGCATCGTCCTCGCCCCGATCACCGCCGAGCGGGTCGTCGACATCCTGGAAGGAGAGCACCAGTGACCATCACCGTCAACGGAGAACCCCTCGACGTCACCGGCGACGTGTCGGTGGCCGACGTCGTGACCCGACTCGGCCTTCCCGACCGCGGCATCGCGGTCGCCGTCGACGGCGCGGTGGTCCCGCGCGGGAGTTGGAACACCGAGACCGTGGCCGCGGGTGCCGTCGTCGAGATCGTCACGGCGGTGCAGGGTGGCTGAGCAGAATCCCGACATCCACGGCGCCGACCCGCTGCGGATCGGCGGTCGTGAGTTCACCTCGCGGCTGATCACCGGCACCGGCGGGGCGACGAACCTCGCGACCCTCGAACGCGCGCTCGTCGCGTCGGGAACCGAACTCACCACGGTCGCGGTCCGGCGCGTCGACGCCGCCTCCGGTACCGGGGTCTTCGATCTGCTGGTCCGCCTGGGTATCTCCGTGCTGCCCAACACCGCCGGATGTCACACCACCGCGGAGGCGGTGCTCACCGCCCAGCTCGCGCGGGAGGCATTCGAGACCGACTGGGTCAAGCTCGAGGTCGTGGCCGACGAGCGCACCCTCATGCCCGACGCCATCGAGCTCGTCGATGCCGCCGCGGCGCTGGTGGCCGACGGGTTCACCGTGTTGGCCTACACCAACGACGACCCGGTGCTCGCCGCCCGGCTGGCCGATCTCGGCGTCGCCGCGGTGATGCCGCTCGGCGCACCGATCGGCACCGGACTGGGGATCCTCAACCCGCACAACATCGAGATGATCGTCGACCACTGCTCGACCGCCTACGACGACCCGCTGCCCGTCATCCTGGACGCCGGTATCGGCACCGCGAGCGACGCGGCCCTGGCGATGGAACTCGGTTGTGACGGAGTGCTGCTCGCCACCGCGGTGACTCGCGCGGACGACCCGGAGCGGATGGCGGCGGCGATGCGTCACGCCGTGGTCGCCGGGCGTCTGGCCGCGACCGCGGGCAGGATTCCCAAGCGGTTCTGGGCGCAGGCGTCGTCACCGGGAGCAGACCGGCATCCGGCGGGCTGAGGCCACCTCGGCAACCGAGGCACTCGTCGCCTGCTCGGCGTGCCTCGGCGGCGGTCGGTTCGACGGTTCCGGATCACCGCTGGAGGCACTCGATCACCTCGTCGTCGTCGACCTGGCCGAAGTCCTCGTAGGACAGTCCGACCGCCTCGAACGGTTCGGGCATCGTCAGGACGATGACCTCGTCGACGCCGCGGTCGAGCAACGGCCCGACCGCATCCGACGGCGCGGTCGGCACCGCCACGATGACCTTCGAGGCGCCGGCCTCGCTCACCGAGTCCACCGCGACCGCCATCGTCGATCCGGTGGCGAGCCCGTCGTCGACGAGGATCACAGGTCGCCCGGCGACGTCGATCCGCGGCCGTCCGCCGCGGTACATGTCCTCCCGCTCGTGCAGGATTCGCCGTTCGCGTGCGACGACCGCGTCGAACTGTGCCCGCGACACCCCGAGCCGGTTGGGGACGTCGTCGTTGACCACCAGGTGATCGGCGGTGATGGCGCCCATGGCGAACTCCTCGTGCCCGGGCGCGCCGATCTTGCGTACCACCAGTGCATCCAGGTCTCCGCCGATCGCGTCGGCGACCTCCCCGGCCACCGGCACGCCGCCGCGTGCCAGCCCGATGACCACCGGCCTGGTGGGCGCGAGATCGGGGCGTTCCCGCAACACCACGCCGACGCGGCCACCGAGGCGGCGTCCCGCGGTCCGCCGGTCGGGGAACACGCGCGACGACATCCGGAGGCCTCAGAGATGAACGGCGGGGCCGACCTTGAGCGAGAAACTCGGCAGGTCGGCCAGGGACACGGTGGCCTCGTAGGTGCGGTCGTACCCGGTCGAGGAGATGCGCCAGCCGTCGGCGGTGCGCCGGTAGGTGTCCTCGTAGAAAGCGGCGCCGATGAGCATGAACGAGAACTCGGTCACGATCACCCGGTCCTGCAGATACCAACGCCCGCGGGCAGTGTCGCCGGCGATCTCGATCTCGGGGTGGGCGACGCGGTGTTCGGTGATCACCGCGGGGCCGACGTTGGCACGCATGTACCCGACCAGTTCCGTCCGGTCGGCGAAGGTCAGGCTCTCCCCGTAGTTCCCGGTCACGTCCTCGGTGAGCGTCGACTCGAACGTCGCCCAGTCCTTGGTGTCGAGAGCCCGGAGGTAGCGGTACTTCAGGGTCTCGATCTCGCGCAGATCTGCGGAGAGGTCGGTGGGAGTGGCTTCCATCGACTGGCTCATCTGTTCCTCGTTCCCGGGAGTACTCCCGCTTCGATGACGGTCTTCACGATCGGTCGGGTTCGCTCGAGGAGTTCCTCCGATCCCGCCCACACCGATTCGCCCGCGGCGTCGGTGGTGGCCTCGATGTCGTCGTACACGGCGGCCCCGCGGGCGGTCAGGCGATGACCGACCGGTCCGTCGTCGACTCGTTCGGCGAGGCCCGCCTCCACCAGTCGGTCGACGCTGTCCTCCCAATCCTGGTCGGAGTGGCCGCGGGTCAGCAGTACGACCCGCTTGCCCATCACCCGGCGGCGCACGGTCGGGTCGGGCAACTGGGCCTCGTGGAAGACCGCCGCGTCGAACCCGTTGAGCCCGTTGAGGACCAGCGCAGCGATGTGGTTGTCGCCGCGCCACTCGCGCAGCACCGCGATCGCCTGCCACAGCCGCAGGCGCGGCGTGTCGGGAGCCGGGACCGACGCCCAGGCGGCCGCGAGGGGACGTCCGGAAAGTGGTAGGCGTGAGGCGAGTTCGGTGTAGCGCGAGGCCAGGTCGTCGAGCAGGGCGTCGTCGAAGGCGTCACCGAGGATCTCGCGGAGCGAGTCGTCGAGCATCGCGTTGCGGCGCTCGTGTACCTTCTCCAGGCCGACGTTGCAGGCAGTCGCCCACGACTTGGCGATCAGTTCCGGCTTGAAGTTGTAGAAGGTCGCGGTGACCACCGAGGGCGAGCAGGGGCCCAGCGGGGCCCCGCGAGCGCCGACGTAGAAGGCGTGCCCGTCGAGACCGGTGTCCTCCTGGGCGCGGCCGAGTCCCGGGTTGAAGTAGGCGAGGACGTGGAACGGTTCGAGCGTCTCGTAGGCGAGGCGGGAGACGGATTCCGTACGGGTTGACTCCGAGGTGGGGGATGTCATCACCCCACCTTCGCCAGAGGTGTGACGTGTGTCAACCACTTGCCGGCGCGCGACTCGGATGTGCCGTTCGCCGCGGGGCCGACGACCGTCAGTTGCGGCGGGTGTCGCGGCTGCCGACCGAGCGGTCCCCGGATTCGGTGCCGCGCTGCGGATCCGGGGACCCGTCGCGGGTTCCGGTGTCGATGTCGGTGCGCGGACGGCCGTGGTGGAACCGGTCGGGGCCGAGCTTGGTGTCGATCTCGCCGGAGGAGCAGCGGGTCTCGAGCTCCTCGAGGCCCTCGGGCTCGGGCGCCTCCTCGGGCTCCTCACGGCCGCGCTTCCAGCCGCCCTTCATCGGCGGGGCCTCACCGAGGTGATCGGGATCGACCGAGCCGTACCAGGCGACGAGGACCGCGCCGACGACGGCGCCGACGAAGCCGAGGGTGGCCAGCCAGCCGAGCCCCGGCTTGGCGGTGTCGCCGAGGAACATGACGCCGACGAGGCTCGGTCCGGCGGTCTCACCGACGACCAGGACCGCGGTGACGCCGTTGACGGCGCCGAGTTGCAGCGCCACGGTGTGCACGTAGAAGCCGACGGCGCCGGCGACCGCGATGGTCCAGGCGGCCGGGTCGGTGAGCAGCTCGACGAGGTTGAACGGCTGCAGGCCGTCGAGGATGCGCACGGCGATCGCGATGATGCCGAAGAGGAGTCCGGCGCACGCGCCGCCGACGATCGCACCCGCCGCCGAGCCGAGGTTGTAGACACCGAAGAGCGCGAATGCGCACAGCGCGACGGTCGCCAGGAACAGCCCCCAGTGGAAGCCGATCTCCTCGCCGCCACCCGTCTGATGCGACGAGGACATCCCCAGGAAGCACAGCGACAGCACGACGAGCCAGATGGCGACCCATTCACGGGTGTGCAGCGCGATGTTGAGGATGATCCCGCCGAGCAGTGCGGTCACCACGAGATTCGCCGAGACGATGGTCTGCGAGAGGAACAGCGGCAGGAACCGGGCGGCGAGGGCGCCGCCGGCGAAGCCGAACACGACCATCGTGGTGCCGAGGATGAACGCGGGGTCGACGAAGGTGGACATCGTCGAGGAGACCGTCGGGGCACCGGCGTCGTTCTTGAAGTCCTTGCCCTCCTCGGCCGCGGCCGCGGCGACCCGGCGTGCACCGAGCGCACGAAGCACCGTCGACATCCCGTAGGCGACGGCGGCAAGGCATGCGGCGATCACACCGACGACGAACAGTTGCATGCCTCCTCCAACTCCGGGCCGTCGTCCCGCCCGCGAGTGACCCCCGGGGACGGAGAACCGGCCCGACGACCAGTCAACCTCCTGCGTCACGACACCGATCAGGGCGTTCTGCCCGATCGTGCGCAAACTAACAGGACGAACCGACATTTCGATAGCGAATATTCCCGCAGTGTCCGGATTCATTCAACACCGGGTCCGTGTCGAGACCGACGATCCGGTGTGGATCGCCCGCACTACACTGCATCGGGTGGACAGCGCCGGCAGAGCCCATGTACTCATCACATTCGCCCGATCGTTCCTTTCCCTGAACCTCGCGCGACTGCTGGCGGCGGGCGGCCACCGGGTCACCGTGGTCGACTCGATACCGGTCGTGATCAGCCGTTTCTCCAACGCCGTCGACGAATTCCACCGTGTTCCGCCGCCCAAGTTCGAGCCGCTCGAGTACTGCCAGGCCGTCGCGAAGATCGTCGCCGAGAACGACGTCGACATGGTGATCCCGGTGCATGAGGAAACGGACATCATCGCGATGCTCGCGGAGCTGTTCCCCCCGAAATGCCGGTTGTTCCTCTCCGATTTCGACCTCGAGAACCGCTTGCATCACAAATACGAGTTCCAGCGACTGCTGGTCGAACTCGGAATCCCGACCCGCAAGTTCGCGCGGGTGACCGGCCCCGAGGACGCCGCGACACTCGACTTCGACAAGCCGTTCGCGCTCAAGCGCAGCTACTCGCGCGGTTCGCAGAAGGTGCACAAGGTCCAGCCCGGCGATCCGCTGACCTGGCTCGAGCACGACGAACTCAACCCCTGGGTGGCCCAGGAGTGGGCGTCGGGCGACAAGTACTGCACCTACTCGGTGTGTCATGAGGGCCGCGTCCACGCGCACGCCACCTACCCGGTCGACTACGCCATCGACGGCAGCTCGTGCCTCAACTTCAAGTCCGTCGACCATCCGCGCATCCAGGCGTGGGTCGCCGACATCGTGAAGCGCGTCAACTTCACCGGACAGATCGGCTTCGACTTCATCGAGGACGGTCCGGACAGGGATCTGTTCTGCATCGAGTGCAATCCGCGGGCGACCAGCGGAATCATGATGTTCTCGCCCGAGGACCGCGTCGACCGCGCATTCCTCGGCACCAACGACCCCGACGTAGAGATCATCACCCCCGCGCCGGACGTGGACCGGATGATCGGCATCGGCATGCTTCTCTACGGCTGGCGCGCACCCTCGCGGCGGGGCCGCTCCATGCGGCAGTTCGCCCGCGACTTCCGTCGGTCGCAGGATGTCATCACCCGCTCCGGCGACCAGACGCCGGCCGTGATGCTGCCGTTCGCCTACGCGGGCATCCTCCGCAGCTGTGCGAAGTACAGGGTCGGTCTCGCCGAGGGCTTCATGCACGATCACGAGTGGGACGGCCTGCGCATCAGTCTCTGAAACCCCTGACGTCAGTCTCTGACACCCCCGACGTCTTGCGAGATCCCCTGGTTCGCCGCGATCGGGTTCTCGACACGGACAGTGGTTCGTCTTCCGGATCGACACGGAACGGCGCCTGCGCCGGGTAGACTCGGCCCTCGTCAGCTGTGGCGACGAGGGGTCGCCGACAGAGCCGGGGGTGGAAACCGTTGCTCCAGGAGAAAGCTGAGACATGAAGAAGATCAACCGTCGTCTGACCATCGGTGCCGTCACGCTCTTCGCGGCGGCCGGACTCGGGTTCGCCGGTGCCTCCGCAGCACAGGCGGCGCCGCTGTTCGTGCAGCCGCACCCGGCGGTCGGCTCCGCGTCGATCTGCATCGACCTGCCGGTCGGTTCGGCCGACGTCGACATCTGCTTCTAGGGGTTCCGCTCCGGTTCCCCTGGCGGCACACGAGCCAAATCCGTGCCGGTGACGTGCGCACTCCTCGCGCAGGTCACCGGCACGCACGTACGATTTCCCGATGACGTCGACGACTACCCGGGTCGAAGAGGGAACCTCGCCGTCACGCGCCCGCGCGGTCATCATCGCGCTCATCCTCGTGGCGGGTGTCGCCAACATCAACCTCGCGGTCGCCAACGTCGCGCTGCCCGACATCGGCAAGGACCTCGACGCCAGTTCGACGCAGCTCAATCTCGTCGCCGTCGGCTATTCGCTGGGGCTCGCGGCGTCCGTCCTGTACTTCGGCGCACTCGGTGACCGGCACGGCCGCAAGCGCCTGCTCGTCACCGGCATGTGCCTGTCGATCCCGGCCTCCGTGTTCGCCGGGTTCGCGCCGAACGTCGAGGTCCTGTTCGGTGCACGTCTCGTCGGCGGCGTCGCGGCCGGTCTCGCCTATCCCACGACGCTCGCGATCATCACCGCGTTGTGGACCGGCGCCAAGCGCACCAGGGCGATCGCGGCGTGGTCGGCGTTCGGCGGGGCGATATCCGCGCTCGGTCCGCTGCTCGCGGGCGCGTTGCTCGAGGTGGCCGAATGGCATGCGGTGTTCCTCGCGACGCTGCCGCTGGCGGTCCTCGCGCTCGCGGCGGCATGGTGGCTGGTACCCACCGACGACGGAGACGCCGCGGCGGTGGTCGACAACGTCGGGGGGATCGTGTCGATCGTCATGGTCGGTTCACTCGTGCTCGCCATCAACTTCGCTCCGGACTCCGACCAGCGATTGCAGGTCTATGTCCTCGCGGCGGTCGCGATCGTCGCCGGGGCGGGATTCGTGGTGCGGCAGTTGCGGGTTCGCGTGCCGCTGTTCGACCTGCGGATCGCCGCGCGACGCACGTTCTGGGTGGCCGCGCTCGGCGGCATCATCGTCTTCGGCACCCTCATGGGCGCGATGTACATCGGCCAGCAGTACATGCAGAACGTGCTCGGCTACTCGACGCTCGTCGCCGGCGCCACGATCCTGCCGTCCGCCGCCGCGATGGTCGTCGTCGCCCCGCATTCGGCCCGCCTGGTGCACAGCATGGGGTCGCGGTTCACGCTGCTGCTCGGCTACGCCTTCATCGTGGCCGGGTTGCTGGGCGCCATGTTCACCTGGGACGACCACGCGAGCTTCTGGGTCGTGGTGATGGTGTACGTCCTCGTCGGCATCGGGGTCGGGCTGGCCGGTACGCCCGCGTCGCAGTCGCTGACGGGGTCGGTGCCGGTGCAGCGCGCGGGCATGGCGTCGAGTATGTCGGATCTGCAGCGTGACCTCGGCGGCGCGATCCTGCAGTCGACGCTGGGTGCGATCCTGACCGCCGGCTACGCCAAGAACCTGCACGAGGCCATCGAGAACTCGCCGCAGGCCGGACAGGTCACGCAGCAGACCGAGAACGCACTGACCAAGTCGTTCTCGAGTGCCGAGGTCCTCGCCGAGCGATACCCGCAGTACGCCGAGGAGATCATCGCCGCCGCCCGCGACGCGTTCGTGCACGGCGACCGGGCCGCCTATGGTGCCGCGGCGGGAATCGTGCTGCTCGGCGCGCTGATCGTGTTCGTCTTCTATCCCAAGCACGACGCCGAGAAGCAGGCCATGGCCGAGTACGCGAGGCAGCGCACGCTCTCGTCGGCAGGGTGATGGTGGCTCTCGTCACACCCGGGCGCCCGGTCTTGACCACGCGCGATGCCACCTGATTTCTTCTCCTATGTGGATCGGCATATGTAGGTCGACATAGGGCGAGGAGAACGAGCATGCGGATGACCGCGAAGAAGCTGCGGTTCGGGATGAACCTCTGGCCTCCGTTCCTCGGCGCGGGAGTGCGCGTGAAGCACATCGCCGACGACTGGTCGTCGGCGACGGTCACCCATCGCGTCACCAAGCTGAACCGGAACGCCTTCGGCACCGCGTTCGGCGGGACACTCTCGTCGATGACCGACCCGTTCTTCGCCTTGCTGCTCATGCACCAGCTGGGCAAGGGCTACGTCGTGTGGGACGCCGCGGGCGAGATCGACTACCTCAGCCCGGGACGCGGACTGCTCACCGCGACGATGCGGGTGGATCCCGCCGATGTCGAGCAGGTCCGCGCCGAGACCGCCGCCGGAGACAAGAGCCTCACCTGGTTCGAGACCGAGATCGTCGACGAGCGGGGCGTGGTCGTCGCGCGGGTGCGTCGCCAGGTGTACGCACGCAAGGTGCGCGAGCGTTCCGCGGTCGCGGCCTGATCCACACCGGACCGATCCTGCGCACGCCCGGGCGGGAGCCGTCGTCAGGACTCGCGAGCGGGAACGTCGAAGGCCGCCAGCAACATCCGCGCCGCCATCGCGATCAGCGAGTCACGATCGGCGTCCGCCGGGCGCAGCAGGGCGATGCGCAGGCACAGGCTCGCGGTCGCGCCCATGGTGAGGAACACCAGGTCGTCGATGGCCCGGTCGTCGAGGTCGGGGCGCAACCGAGACGGCAGGATGCGGGCGAGGGGCAGCAGCGGCCGCTCGACCTCGCCCCATGCCTCCCCGAAGCCGACGTTCTGCAGTTCGAGAGCGGCACGCAGCACCGCCGCGTGGGATTCGAAAGCCGTGACAAGGGTGTCGACCACCGTGATCATCGCGTCGAGCGGCTCTTGATCCATGGCACGACCGATGCCGCCGGCGAGCGTCGCGGTGATGTCATGGACCGCGGCCAGGCGCAACTCCTCGACGATCGCGTCCATGTCGGCGAAGTACCGGTAGACGGTCCCGATGCTCACGTGCGCGGTCCGGGCGAGCTCGGCGGTGGTGGGCCGCCGCTCGGGATGACGCTCCAGCAGCGTGAGGGTGGACGTGAGCAGGCGTTGTCGCATCTCCCGGCTGCGTTCCTGGCGCGGCGACTTCCGTGCTTGTCGAGAAGGTCTTTTCGCCGGGGTCGAGGGGCTCACGAAAAGTGAATGGTAAGTGAGTCCGCCTCGTGTTCTCCTGGTTTCATGAAACGGATCCCCACCGATCTGGTGAACGCCGACCTCGCCGTGTCGCGGTACGGCGAGGCGGGCCGTGTGTGGCTCGACCAGATGTGGCTCGCCGATCCGTTGGCCGACTCGGTCGCCGCCGACACCCACCCGGGCGGTTCGGTGATCTCCCTGCTGCAGACCGCGCTCGCGCACGGGATCGACGCGCTCGACGAACCGACCGCGTCGATGCGCGCCCTGTTCGCCTTCCTCGACGACGAACCCGACTGGGTCGACCACGACCGCATGGCCCGCGCCGCGGATGCGCTGATCGTCAACACCGCGCCGCTCGGGATCGTCCTGGGTGCGGCGTCGCTGGTGCGCGGTGCGGGCAACACCATCGCGGCCAAGCCGCTCGCCGTCACCGGACGCTACGTCTCCCAGCCGGCGGTCCGGTCGGTCGAGGTCGGAGAATGGCTGAGCCAGGTGATCACTCCTGGCGGGATGCGCCGTCACGGTGCGGGATTCGCCTACACCGTCCGCGTGCGGATGATCCATGCGCACGTCCGGCAGATGTTGTGGCGGCGCGGTGACTGGGACGAAAATGCTTGGGGCGTACCGATTCCGCAACCCTACATGGCGTTCACGATGGCAGAGTTCGGGCATATCGCCATCGACGCGATGCACACGCTCGGTGTGCGGTTCACCGACCGGGAACTCGAGGACATCTACCACCTGTGGCGCTATGTCGGCCACGTGATCGGCATGAGCCCCGAACTCAATCCGACGTGCGAGGCCGACCACGTGCGCATCGAGGAGCTGTACCGGCTGACCTCGCCCGGGCCGGAGCAGGACGACCGCGACTTCGTCGTCGCGCTCACCGACGACTATCTCGTGCCCGAGTTGGCGAATGTCCTTCCGGGACCGCAGAGCTGGCGGCGACGGATGGCCACCACCACGATGCATGGCCTGCAGCGGGTGTTCATCGGCGATCATGATGCCGACGCACTGGGTATCCCCGACGTGAAGATGAAGCACGTGCTATCGCGGATCGGGCCGGTCCTGTCACTGGTGAGTCGTGCGCAGCGGCTCGGCGGCGGGCGCCGTGCGCGGGCACGGATCGAGAAGGCCTATCGCGTGCGTGACGAGGAGATGGCGCGGATGCGGAAGTTGTACCGTACCAGCGCAGACCTGGTCGACACGGCCCCCGACGCCGGGAGATCCGGTCAGCCGGCGTCGATGTCGTGATGCCCACCGCTCGGGATCATCCCCCGAACCGGCCCGCGGCGGCGACGTCCTCGGCGAGGCAGTAGCCGATCGCCTCGGGCTCGGTGAAGGTCCATCTGGTCTGGTCCGCAGCGCAGGTGATCGATGCATCGCCGCGCCCGACGGTCTCGGCGACCACGGTGTTCTCCGCGGCCGTGGTTCCGCACTCGACTTCCTTGTAGTCGGCGAGCCTGCCGCCGTTCACCGGGATCTGGTAGCAGGTTCCGGCGGTGAGATTCGGCGTGAGACAGAGTTTCTGGTCGCCATTGGCGAAGGTGAGGCTCGAGGTGTGGTCGGCGGTGCACTCCGCCGACGCGTCGACCTTGGCCGCCGCGTAGAAGGTCAGGCCGTCGACACCCTCACACTTCTCCTTGGTTGCCTCGACCCTGCCCTCGCCGGCCTCCTCGCCGATCTGCAGGCACTCGCCCACGTCGATGTCGCCGGCCTCCTGCACGGTCTGGGTGCCGAGCGAGAGGCCGCATGCCGCGAGGGCTCCGAAGCCCATGCAGGCCACGATGACGCCGGCGCGGCGGCCGATCTGCCACAGCGGACGTCGGGGCCCGGGACCGGGCCCGATCTCGGTCTGGATGTCGATGCGCGGGCGGTTGCCGGGTGCGTCGTGTTCGGGCCGGATGCTCTGCGGGCTGGACATCTGGTCTGTTCCTCTCGGTGGGCGGACCGGCTCCGGGGTTGTGGGGCGCTCGGGCCGAAGGGGCGGTGACGAGAGAAAGGATCGTGACGGGCGCTTGCGGGGCGCTTGGGGTCGGCTTGCCCGGCGAGGCGCCGTGTACGTGCAAGTGGGACGGAGCGACTTGATTCGCCGACGAATGCCGAGGTCAGCGGCGTTCAAGTGAGGCGTCGAGCGCTTGGAGTTGCTCGGGCCGGACGTCGCGGAGCACGGCGAGGGTGGCGGTGATCGCGATGTCGCAGGCCTCGTCGATACCGGCGCCGTCGACGATCAGTGCGCGGTGGGCGACGTGCAGGCTCATGCCGAGCAGCAGCGACGCCAAGGTGTCGGCCCCGGCGGCGATCCGGGCGCCCTGCTCGGCGTAGTTCTCGCGCAGGCGCGCCGCGATCCGGGGTTCGAGTGCGGCGTACAGCCGGCGGTTGCCGTCGCCATTCTCGGTTTGGCCCATCAGCACCCTGAGGCCGGCGGGGTGGCGTCGCGCATAGTCGAACAGGCCCTGCACCGAATGGCGGGCACGAGCCCCGTAGGCCATGTCGTCGCTCTCGTCGTAGATGCGGAACATGAACGATGTGAACGTGTCGAGCTCCCGCGAGATCACCTGGGAGACGAGCGCGTCGCGAGACCCGAAATGCGCGTACAGGGTGACGCGTGTGGTGCCGCCATGCTCGGCGATGGCGGTCATCGTCGCGCGCTCGGCGCCGACCTCGGCGATCACCTCACACGCCGCATCGAGCAGCTCGTCGTCGGAGGGTCGGTTGCGGGTGCTGCGGCCCGCTCGGGACCTCGGGGCCCGGTCGTCCGTGCCCGCTCCTGACGTGCCCGCTCCTGACGTGCCCGCTCCTGACGTGCCCGCCTCGTTCGCGCTCTCGTCGTCCGGTGTGGCCATCGACGGCTCCGTCGCAGGTCCGTTGGTACCGGCCGGGATTCAGGACACCGGGTCGTCGATGGTCCGGCCGAAGTACGCCGCCTCGACCCGGTCGCGGTTGCTGCGCAGCTCGGCGGCACTCGCCGACAACGCGACACGGCCGTGATGCAGCACGACCGCCGAATCGGCGATGCCGAGCGCGAGGTCGATATGCTGCTCCACCAGGACGACGGCCATCTGGTGCTCGTCGGCGATCGACCGCAGGCGGGGCAGCAGGTCCTGCACGGCGACCGGCGACAACCCGAGACTCATCTCGTCGATGAGCAGCACCTTGGGGCCGGCGAGCAATGCCTTGGCGAGGGCGAGCATCTGCTGCTCGCCGCCGGAGAGGTTGCCGCACTGCCGCGACCGCATCGTCTTGAGCCTCGGAAAGTACGAGTAGACCGTGTCGAGGTCGGTACCGTTCCGGCGCTTGGCGAGCCGGAGGTTGTCCGCCACCGAGAGCTTGTGGAACAGGCCGCGCGAGTCGGGGACGAGCGTGATCCCCCGTCGGGCATTGCGTTCGACGCGGCGATCAACCGGCTCACCGAGCGCGGTGACCGTTCCCGACATGAGCGGCAGGGCGCCGACCGTGGCGAGCAGGGTGGTCGTCTTTCCCGCGCCGTTGGGGCCGAGCAGGGCGAGGATCTCTCCCGGACGCACTCGGACGGACAGGCCGCGCACAGCGGGTACACCGCCGTAGCCGACGGTGATGTCGTCGAGTACGAGTACCGCTTCGTCCTTGTCGCTCATCGGTTCTCCTCGGGCTCGGTGGTGGTCCCGGGCTCGTGGTCCCCCGACTCTTCGACCTCGGGACCGGCGATGGGATCGGTCGGCGGGTCCAGCGCGCCGGATGCCTCGAGTTCGGCGACGGCGCCCGGGTCCACCTCGGGCGACCCGAGGTAGGCGGCGATGACGGCCGGGTCGTCGGAGATCTCGGCCGGTGTGCCACTGGCGATGACCTTGCCGAAGTCGAGTACGTACAGACGGTCGCAGACATCGAGGACCAGCGACATGTCGTGGTCGATGAGCAGGATGCCGATCCCGGTGGACGCGATGCGCCGCAACTCGACGCCGAAGTCGCGGCTCTCGTGCGTGTCGAGACCGGCGGCCGGTTCGTCGAGCAGGACGAGTTGTGTGCCGCCGACGAGGGCACGGGCGACACCGACCAGTTTCTGTTGTCCCAGTGTGAGTTCGCGGGGGAACTGGTCGGCGGCATCGCGCAGGCCGACGAGGTCGAGAGCCTTGTCGATCGCGTCTGCCGGTGGCCGCGAACCGGTGAGGACATCGGCGAGCATGGCGCGCAGACCGACGGGTTGCACTGCGACGGCGAGGTTCTGGGCGACGGTGAGGTCGGCGAAGAGCTCACCGGCCTGCCAGGTCCGGGCCAGTCCGGCTCGGCGCCGGCGGTGGGGAGGCGTCTTCTCGAGGTGCTCTCCGCGGAGGGTCACGGTGCCGCTCGCGCGCGTGAACCCGGTGACCGCGTCGACGAAGGTGGTCTTGCCCGCGCCGTTGGGGCCGATGAGACCGACGATCTCGCCCGTCGCGACCGTGAGATCGATGTCGGTGTTGGCGCTGACGCCGCCGTACCGCACCGACAGCCCACGCGTCTCGAGGAGCGGTGCACGGTCGAGCACGGAACCCGCGGTGCGGGAATCGGCCTGGGCTGCCCGAGGGTGTACCGGGGATGGGGACATGTCAGACATGAGCACCTGCCTGGGCGTTCTGGGCGGCACCGGGCGCCTCGGGCCCGGGTTCCGGTCGGTGCATGCCGGCCCTGAGCCTCTCGAAGAGTTCGGAGAACGCGCCCGCCACGCCGACCGGGTTGAGGATGGCCATCAGCAGCAGGCTGCCCGCGGCGATGAGTTCGTAATACTCGCCGAGCGACAGCGTCTGGTTGAGGAACACGTAGCCGATGCCGAGCGGGCCGATGACGCCCGCGATCACCGCGCCCGCGAAGGACGTGATGCCGCCGACATAGGTCATGGCGAGGAGTGTCAGGCCGATCATCACCGTGAACGACCCCGCGGACAACTGGCCGCGGCTGTAGCCGATGAGGCAGCCGCCGATGCCGGCGAGGAATGCCGACAGCGCGAAGCCGAGCAGTTTGGTTGCGGCGACGTTGATCCCGACCGAGGCCGCGGCGCGCTCGTTGGATCGCACCGCGAGGAAGGCGCGTCCGGTGGAACCGCCCATGAAGCGCAGCACCACGAGGGTGGCGATCGCGACGACGACGAGCACCATCAGGGCGAAGCGGAGGGTGACCAGATCGGTGCCGTCCCGCACGCCGAGCGAGATGCCGAAGATCGACGGGTCCTCGATCAGGTTGCCCTCGAACTTCGTGATCGCGGGATTGTTGAACACGAAGTTCTGGATGGCCAACGCCGCGGCCAGGGTGACCACTGCGAGCTGGGCGCCGCGAATGCGGAGGGCGGGGACACCGACCAGGATGCCGAGTCCGGTCGCGATGAGCGCGGAGAACAGCATGTCGAACGGAAACGGCACGCTCCAGTTCGTCGTCAGCTTCGACAACGCGAACCCGGCCGCGCCGGCAAAGGCCATGGACGCCAACGAGATCTGACCCAGGTACCCGGTGAGGAGCACGAGGGACAGCGCGATCAGCGAGAGGATCACAGAGGTGACCACGCCGTAGCGCCACGTCCCCTCGGTGAGGACGATGGCGACGACCACCGCCGCGATGATCGCCGCGGCCGGCAGGATCCGGATTCGCGGGATCCGGACGGCCGGCATGCGCACCTCGCCCAGCGAGCCGCGCGATGGGATGCGCCCGCCGAGCAGGAACAGCGCGACCACCACGATCACGAACGGCAGCGCGTCGCCGAGACCGGCCTGCGCCCACTCCGGCCACCAGCTCTTGGTGGCCAGCCACTGGATGACCGACTGGAACACGCCGAGCACCAGTCCTGCGGCACAGGCGATCCCGAACGAGGTGAGCCGGCCGACCAGTGCGACCGCGAGCGCGGGGATCACGTAGAAGGTGTAACTGGTGACGGTCAGGCCTACGGTGAACGACGCCAGGACGACGATCAGTCCCGTCGCCGCGCCCGTGATGATCCACACGATCGCCGCCAGACGATCGGGGGAGTATCCGGTCAGCCGTGCGGCGAGCTCGTCCTCGGACCCGGCGCGCGTCGCGACACCGAGGGTGGTGAGCCGGAAGTAGGCCCACATCAGCGCCGCGATCGCGATGGCGACGCCGGCGAGGATGAGGTCCGAGACGTTGACGACGGCTCCGCCGACCTCGACGGTGTCCTCCGGCAGGATCGTCAGGGCGAAGAGATTCTCGGTGTCGAACCGCAGCTGGACGAGGGCCTGTAGGAACAGCATGAGACCGATCGATGCCACCACCTGTGCGAGGACGGGCGCGTGGCGCAACGGCCGGAAGACCAGGAAGTGGGCGAGCAGCGCCCAGATGATCGCGCTCACCACGCCGAGGACGATCGCGAGTTCCATCGAGGTGGGGTTGTCGTCACTGCCGAGGCTCAGCGAGCCGATGGGCAGGACGAGGGTGCCGTCCGTGCGCAGGGTCGCGACGAGGTAGACCGAATAGAGACCGATGGCGCCCTGTGCGAAGTTGATGATGCCGGTGGCGGCGTAGATGCCGACCAGGGAGGACGCGAGCACCGAGTAGATGGCGCCCAGGGACAACCCGAGGAAGGCGAAATTGAGGAATTGGGCCATGTGGCGGACTCATTCGTTCGGGCGGACGGGAGACGGCGTTCGTCGCGGCGGACCGGGTGCGGTGGGGTGGACCCTGCGCGGGACCCACCCCACCGCGAGCCTGTGATCGGGCAGAGGCGGATCAGTAGGCGCCCGGGATGCGCTGGAGCGCAGCCGGGTTCGGGGTGATGAAGCCGCCGGTGGCGGGCTCGGTCTTCTTGTCGCCGACCACGTTGAACAGCAGCATCTCGGTGGTGCAGTTCGGGGTCGTCGGCTTGCCGCAGTCGAGCTTCGGGCCGATGAAGGACTGATAGTCCCTGACCGCCTTCAGCGCACCGAGGATGCTCGGCCCGGTGTACTCGGTCAGGTTCGCGTCGGTGAGGATCCTGGTGAAGTCCGCCAGGATCGAGAAGGTGCCGTAGGCGTAGAAGCCCTTGGTGCCGTCCTGCTCGTCGATGAACTTCTGCGCGGTCTCCAGATTGCCCTTCACCTCGGCCGGGGTGGAGTCGAGGGCCGGGGTCTGCCAGAACGGCGAATACGTCTGGGCGCCGACCGCCTGCTCACCGAGGGTGTCGATGAACTCGGTGCAGGCGGCCAGGAATACGGTGCCCTCGTAGTTCACCGAGCGCAGCGACTGGGCCAGCTTGGTGCAGGTGTTGTCGTTGGGTGAGGTCATCAGGCCGGCCGCGGACGGATTGCCCTCTGCGAGCTGGCTGGCCAGCTGCGTGAAGTTCGGGCCGGCCGGCGGGTAGTAGACGCCCTTGACGTCGATGCCGAGCCCTGCGCCGAGAGGCTTCATGAGGCCGTCGAAGACCTGATGTGCCTGCGGTAGATCGGCGTTCGCGAGCGTCAGCGAGTCCTTACCGTCGGCCTTCAGCTGCTGCATGAAGCCGACGAGGAAGGCCGCCGGGGGCGGGCCGAAGTACACGCGGTTCTCCGCCGAGGCGCCGGTGATGGTGCTGTACGGGATCTCGCCGACCAGCGGGATCTTGGCCGCGCCCAGGATCGGTACGGCCGCGGCGGATTCGGAGTTGAAGGCATCGATCGCGGCGACGACGCCGGCCTCGACGAACTGGTTGGCGCACGACACCGTCGACTCCGGTGCGGTCTGGTCGATGCCGCAGTCGATGATCTCGATCGGCCGGCCGTTGATGCCGCCGATCTGATTGTTGATGTAGTCGAGCGCGGCCTGCTTGCCGGTCGTGACACCTGGCTGGATGCCCGGTCCCTTCGACGGGTTGAACAGACCGATCTTGATCGGCTCGCCGGTGGCCTTGGTGCCGCCGGCATCCGCGGCGGAGCCGTCCGATCCGCCGTCGTCGCTGCTGCACGAGACGACCGAGAAGACACACGCAGCGGCGACGGCGGCCGCCGCCAGCCGTCGGGCTCTTCGAGTGTTGGACCAACGCATGTTTCGACTGCCTTTCCCGATGTGGTCCGGGGCGCTGGTGCCGGTGCCCCGGAGCAGGGCACGACGACATGGCCCCGGCGGGGCCTGAAAGTGATTGAGTTCGTTAACCCAGTCGTCTGTCTGGGTGCGAGAGTCGGCACCGTCCGCCCTGGTCACGGCGGTGAGCCCACCTCGGATGTGATGTGGACCACCCGCAAACTAACGTCGTCCTTACGGCGGTGTCAAGCTGTTCCGGCAAATTGGACACGAGGACGGGCCCGCGTGGCAGGGTGTGCGGGTGCCCGGCCAGTGGGACAAACGATTCACTGGCGCAACGAGATTCGAGACGCGAAAGAACCTGTCGGTTCAGCGCACGACGACGCGGCCGTCGTCGCTCACGCCGACCTTCGCGTTGTACGCCCGTACGAGATCGAGGCGCTGCCACGATTTGCGCCCCGGACGCTGGTCGTCGAGCGGGTGCCCCGCGGGCAGCGCGGTCGCGACCAGTACCTGGCGGCGCTGCTCGTCGGTCAGCGACGGGAAGGCCGGTGCGATCAGGTCGACGGCCAGCTGTGGCACCACCATCTCATGGTCCGGGTTGCCGATGCGGGGGAGGCCGTAGGTCAGCCGTTCGGCGTAGACGCGCTCGG
Source organism: Gordonia aurantiaca (assembly GCF_039939235.1). Lineage (NCBI taxonomy): Bacteria > Bacillati > Actinomycetota > Actinomycetes > Mycobacteriales > Gordoniaceae > Gordonia > Gordonia aurantiaca. The sequence continues at coordinate 144,211 of NZ_JBDUUF010000001.1, forward strand.
CCGTCGCGTCGTCGAGATACGGGGTGTCGTTGGCGATGCACACGGAAAGCTCTGCACCGCAGCGCCATTCGAGTTCACGCCGGATCTCGCTCGCGGACTGGCGCAGGAGGCGGCGGAACCCGGGGTCGTTCCACCGGTCGGCGGCCGCGGCCTGGCCGACCATCGCGCCGCCGATGACGTCGAGCGGATAGTGCACGCCGAGGACGACGCGGTGGTAGCCGCCCTCGGCGGCACGGGCCAGGAACTGCGGCGCGAGATCCGGGAACATCGACGCGAACAGCGTTCCGCGCCAGAAGAAGAGTGCGGCGTGGCCCGACGGGTACGAGGGGTTGCTGCCCAGCGCGTCGTACTCGCTCGCCCCGGCGCGCATGTACTTGCGGATCCTCGTCGGCGCGACGATGAACGGGCGCGGGTTGTCGAACATGTACTTCTCGACGAGGGTCGCGCTCGCGACCCCGCCGGCACGCGCGAGGTAGTCGCTGAAGAGTGCGGTGGTCTTGGGGAGCCTGCCCGCGGCGAGCGCGTCGCGGAAGTGGCGTCCCAGCTCGTCTCCGAAGGCGTCCGACATCGTCCAGAGCGGGTCGTCGTGCGCGTCGGCGAGGGCACGGCGCTGCAGTGCCGGGTCGTCGGCGGCGCCGTTGTTGACGGCGATGACCTTCGCGAGGTTGGCCCGCATGATCTCGGGGTGATCCCGGCGCACCTCGGTGAACGAGTCCACGACGCGCATGTAGCTGCCGCCCGGATACGACGAGACATCCGACGGATAGAGCCGCGCGAGGTCGGTGATCGGGAACGGGGCGGGCGTCGGCTCGGCCGGTGCGGCCTGCGCGGGTGCGACCAGGGTGAGGGTTGCGGTGACCGCTGCCGCGGCGGCGACGGCCGGTGCCACCAGCCGGGACAGGATGCGGGGCCGGGAGCAACGGGGGCGAGAGCAACGGGGGTGGGCCGGGCGGGGCTGGTCGTCGACGCGGTCCGAGATCACCCCTCGATCCTAGGTGGTGCGCTGCGCGACGATCGCGAGGTGCGCCGGCGCCCGCCGACCGGGGATGAGGTGGGCGGGCGCCGACGCGGTCAGCCGACCGGGGCGTGGACGGGGATGTCGGGATGCTCCGGTCGGCCGTCGGTGAGCCAGGCGTCGAGTTCGGCGATCGCAGCGGCCTGCGGTTCGTCGATCGCGCCGGCACGCAGTCGGGCCGAGTAGCTCTTCATCAGCCGCAGGGCGCCGTGCTCGCTCGCGGCGAGCCCGTCGCACAGGCGCTGCGCCTCGTCGTCGAGGACGGCCTCGGGCACGACGCGGCTGACCAGGCCGATCCGCAACGCCTCGTCCGCCGGCAGCAGGCGTCCGGTGTAGATGAGGTCGGCCGTCGCGCGGTGGCCGACCAGGCCGGGCAGGTACTCGGCGACGACGAGCGGTGCGAGACCGTGGCGGATCTCGTCGAAGCCGAGCGTGGCGGTGTCGGCGGCGATGCTCAGGTCCGACTGCACCGCGACGCCGCTGCCGAATCCGAGCGCACGGCCGCGGATGACGCTCACGCTGATGCCGGGGAAGCCGCGGAGCAGTTCGTTGGCCTCCAGGATCAGCCCGAGCGACCGTGCCCGCGTGACGCCCGGGACCCTCTCCTTCTGGTCCCGGCCGACGCAGAAGTCCTCGCCCTCGGCGCGGATGACGAGAAGCAGCGATTTCTGCTGATGGGCTGCTCGCAGGCCTGCGATGAACTGTTGCATCGCCGCGAAGGTCAGCGCGTTGGCGCGATCCGGAGCGGCGAAGGTGACGGTCGTCACGGGGCCCTCGTGCCCGACGCGGACCAGTGCGGAGGTGGTGGTCATCGGGCGGCCACCGTCTCCTGCGGCGCGGCGACCACCGGATCGGGGACGCGGAGACCGCGCTGCTCGAGGATGGGGATGACCGCCTCGGCGAAGAACTCGAGTTCCGGCCCGTAGTCGTAGAATCCGAGCTGCACGCCGTCGATTCCGGCCTCGTGGAGTCCCTCGAGCTGATCCGCCACATCGGTGGGGTTGCCGATGATCTGGATGTGCCCGCCCAGGACGCGGTCGGACGCCACGTGCTTGGGCCAGCCCTGTGCATCGCCGGCACGATGCCGCGCGTCGTAGTTGACGATCGACTCCTTGTCGGCGTGGGCGGTGATGGCGTCGCGGTAGGCGTAGGCCTCCTCGCGGGTCTCCTTGCAGACGACCATCGGGAAGATGATCGTCTTGTGCTGTCGCCCGGTCCGCTCGTACGCCTCGTCGATCTCCTTGGTGATCGTCGGGATCGACTGCATCGCATCCTGGTACGGGGCGCCCGAGCGGCTCGAGGTGAACACGATGTCGGAGTGGTCGGCCGCGTAGGCGAACCCGGCCGCAGAGGCGCTGGCCGACACCATGATCGGCCGTCCGTGCGTCGGGCGCGGAGACACGTACGCCTCCTCGAGGTCGTACCACCTGCCGTGGTAGGTCAGATTCTCCTCGCCGGCCCACAGGTCCTCCATGATGGCGGCGAATTCGTCCGCGCGGGCGTACCGTTCGTCATGCTCGGGGCGGTCCATACCGAACATCCGCGGCTCGCGGGCGTCGTATCCGGTCACGATGTTGAGGCCGAACCGTCCCTGCGCCACGTGATCGGCGGTCGCCGCGAACCGCGCCAGGTAGAGCGGATGCAGCGATCCGTACAGCACGTGGACGGTCGAGATCGTGACCAGCCGCGACATCAGCGGGGCGAGTGCGACGGAGGTGATGAACGGGTCCAGGAAGTTCTCCCGGTAGTGGGTCTCACCGCCGAAGCCGCCCTTGCGGATCCACTGCTGCAGGCTGAACGCGAAGTCCAGCCCGTGGGCCTCGGCCCGCAGGGCGAGTTCGCGGTTGTACTCGAAGTCCCAGCGCGTGTCGCGCGGGTACGTCGACTGGGAGAATGCTCCGGTCTGCGTGGGCAGGAACAACCCCAGCATGAGCGGCTGCCGGGCGATCCGGGACAACGGGCTCGACGGGTCCTCCAGCGGTGACGGCGGGCGATGCAGCGCCGCACGATCCGACGTGATCTCAGCGGAGGTCATCGGGTCCTTCCTTCCGTGAGTTCGGTGATGGCGACCGGTGCGGGCAGGGCGGTGCCGCGGGTCTCCGGCCCGAGGAACCAGGCGACGAGGACGCCGAGACCGTATCCCGCGCAACCGATCACGATGGCGGCATCGGGGATGGAACCGAAGGCGGTGATCAGCGAGGCGCTGACGAAGGCGCAGATGGCCGCAGGGAAGCGCGCCAGGTTGAAGACCAGGGTCATGCCGGTGGCGCGTACGTTCGTCGGAAACAGCTCGCTGGGGTACAGCGCCAGCCAGGTCATCTGGCCGAGGGTGAAGAAACCGTTCAGCGCGGCCCAGAAGACCAGGGAGCCCTTGCTGTCCGGGATCAGGAACATGCACGGGGTCAGGGCGACGGACGCGACGAAGAAGGCGAAGATCACCGGCTTGCGTCCGACGATGTCGGCGAGCCAGCCGTTGACGAGGTAACCGACCACGCCGGCGGCGTTGTAGCTGAACACGACCAGGGTGACGGCGCTGGGCACGTCGTCGGCGGTACCGACCAGGACGGTGCGGGCGTAGGCCGGGATCCAGGTGGAGACCGCCCACCACCCGATCATGGACGCGAGCGCACCGATGGTGAGCATGAGGACGCGGCGGCGGTAGACCGGGTGCGAGAAGACCTGGCTGATGGACGGCTTCAGCAGCTCGGCGGCCTTCGCGTCACGCAGACCCTCCGACACCGCCGCCGTCAGCGCACGACGCTGCGCGTCGACCTTCTCCCACAACGGCGAATCGCTGGCGAGACGGCGGATGTAGAGCACCAGGAGCGCGGGGACGACGCCGATCGCATACATCCAGCGCCAGTCACCCGGGTTGCCGTTGTTGACCACCTGCCAGACACCGGTGGCGACGAGGAAGCCGATGCCGAAGCCGCTCTGCAGGAACGCGAGCCGCAGGCCGCGCCGGTTGGGCGGTGCGGTCTCGGCGACCAGCGAACTGCCACCGCCCCATTCGGCGCCCATGCCGAGGCCGGTGAGGAAGCGCAGTACCAGCAGGAAGGCGTAGTTGGGTGACAGCGCGGTGAGCCCGGCACAGACCGCGTACCAGAGGATGGAGACGATCATGACGCGACGACGGCCGAACCGGTCGGCGAGCACGCCGGACGCGAGACCGCCGATCGCCCAGGACAGCAGGGTGATGGCGAGGATGGCGCCGACGTAGTACGGCGAGGCGTCCTTGCCGACGAGGTCGGTGACGACGAACGACGCCACGAGCACCGTCGCGAACGTCTCGTAGCCGTCGAACATCCAGCCCAGGTACGCACCGGCGAAGGCGTGGCGTCTGCCGTTGCGCTGTTCGGTGGTCTCGATGACCGGGGGAGTGAGTGTCTGGGTCATGCGGATTGGCCTTTCGCGGTGGCCCCGGTGGTGGCCGGAACCGGGAGAAGTGAGGGGAGGTCGAAGGATTCGAGTTGTCCGGCGAGGAGTTCGGTGTCGGCGTCCGGCATCGGTCCGAACGGCGCGGCGGGACCACCCAGGTCGTAGCCGAGGATCGCCATGGCGGCCTTCATCGTGGTGGTCAGTCCGTAGCGGGTCCAGCGGCTCGGGAACAGTCGGAAGTGGCGTTGCCACCGGGCGGCCCGGTCGTGGTCGCCGTCGCGCAGAGCGGCGACGACCTGCGCGCCGATGAGGGTTCCGGGCGGCGGCATCATCGCGCCCGAACCACCCAACTGAAGCGTGGTGAGCAACGGCTGCATCGTCGTGTAATAGCGGGCGTGACCGGCCGAGTCGATCTCGGCGCACAACCGGCCGATCTTGGTGAGGTCTCGCGAGCTCTCCTTGAAGCCGACCACGCCGTCGATACCGGCGAGCTCGACCATGGTGGCCGCGTCGGTGTCGGTGCCCTGAGAAGGGTTGTGGTAGGCGATGACCGGCAGCGGGGACGATGCCGCGATCTTCTCGAAGTAGGCGACCAGGTCGCTCACCCGCGCGGGATTGCCGCCGGGATGGCGGGGCATCAGGACCTGGATGAAGTCCGCGCCCGCGGTCGCGGCCGAGTCGGCGAGCCGCAGGACCTCGGCGACGTCGGGTGACGACGCACCGGCGAGCACCGGCACGCGGCCGCCGACGGTGTCGATCGCCGTGCGGAGGGTCTCGACGCGGTCGGAGTCACCGAGGACCTGGTATTCGGAGACCTCGGCGCCCAACAGTGACACCGCATCGCAGTGGTCGACCATGAAGTCGAGCTGCGGCTCGAGTCGCGCGAGATCCACACGGTTGTCGTCGGTGAACGGGGTCAACGCGGCGCCGATGACGCCGGCCGGGGGAGTCCCGTGCGCCATCAGTGTGCCCCTGCCGCGGCGGGCAGCTCGACGGGCTCGCTGATCGCGGCACGGTTGACGGCGTGGGCGGCCACGTCGTCGTCCTGGGCCGAGTTGCCGCCGCTGATGCCGATGCCACCGATCACGACGCCGTCCACGATGATCGGGATGCCGCCGGGGATCACGTTGAAGTGGCCGTCGTTGGTCTGGTTGATACCCCAGGCGGGAGCGCCCGGGGTGGAGACCTTGGCGTAGAACGAGGTGTGGTTGCGCGCGCCGGCCGCGGTGAAGGCCTTGTCGATGGCGATGGAGACGCTCGTGATCTTGGCGGTGTCCATGCGCTCGAAGGCGACGAGGTGGCCGCTCTCGTCGACCACCGCGATACACATCGGCACACCGATCTCCAGCGACCGTTCGGTCGCGGCGGAGATCAGGGCTCTCGCCTCGGCGAGGTCGATCCGGGAAATCTGCAGCATGGGTTCTCCTTTTGGGGGTGTAGCGAGAAGTCGTCGGAAGCTGTGATGTCGGTGCTGTTGAGTCGGTGCTGTGTTCGGCAGGGGACGTCAGGCGGTGCGTTGCAGGGCGGCGGCGAGTCCCAGGTCCTCGCGGAAGGTGCCGCCGCGGTACTCGGTGCGGAAGACCCCGCGGTCCTGCAGGCGGGGGACCACCTCGTCGACGAAGTCCTCGAGGCCCTCGGGAAGGACGTCGATCATGAGGTTGAACCCGTCGACGGCCCCGGCCCGGTACCAGTCCTCGATGAGCTCGGCGACGTCGTCGGGTGTGCCGATGACCTGAACGTGTCCGCCGCCGTTGCGGTAAAGGATCTCCCGCACGGTGAGGTCCTCCTCGACGGCGAGGCGGATCACCGCGTCGCGGAAACCGTGCGACGCGTTGAACGAGGGATCGGCACGGATGAGGTCCACGGGCAGCGGCCGGTCGAGCTCGAGTGCGTCCACCGGAACCCCCACGCGCAACGCGAGCTTGCGGAGCTCGGCGTCGGCGCTGAGGTCGTCGAGCATGAGTTTGCGTTCGCGGGCCTCGTCGCGCGTGGCGCCGAGAACGGGGACGAGTCCGGGCAGGACCTTGACGGAGTCCGGGTCGCGGCCGAAACCAGCGGCGCGATTGCGTATGTCGGCACGGAACTCTATCGCCGCCGACCGGGTGTTCTGCACGGTGAAGACGGCGTCCGCGGTGCGGGCGGCGAGCCGGCGGCCCGCCTCGGAGGCGCCGGCCTGGAACACCACCGGACGTCCCTGGCGCGTACGCGGCAGGGTGAGTGGTCCGCGGACCGAGAAGTGTTCTCCCACATGGTCGATGGGTCGCACCTTGTCGCGGTCGACAAAGACGCCGGTCGCCTTGTCTCCGACGAGCGCATCGTCGTCCCAGCTGTTCCAGAGGGCGGTGATGACGTCCATCGCCTCTTCCGCCCGGGCATATCGATTGTCGTGCCGGGGGAGATCGTCGGCGCCGAAATTCGCGGCGACGTCGGGCACGAAGGTCGTCACGACGTTGAAACCTGCGCGTCCGCCGCTGAGATGGTCGAGTGCGGAGAACCGGCGGGCGAGATTGAACGGCTCGTTGAACGTCGTCGAGCTCGTCGCGACGAGTCCGAGCCGGTCGGTCACCGACGCCAGCGCGGAGAGGACGACGATCGGGTCGAGGGCCCCGAGGTTGGGGCGTTCGAGGTTCTCCTCCGACAGGGCGAGCGTGTCTGCGAGGAACAACCCGTGCAGGACGCCTCGCTCCGCCGTCTTCGCGATCCGCTCGTAGAACTCGAGGTCGAGGTAGTCGAAGGCGTCGCCCACGCGGTAGCGCCACGCGCCGAGGTGCATCCCGACGCCCATCGCGGTGGTGATGAGGATCAGGGAGTCGCGCGATGTGCGATCCTCACGCGGTGTGGTCACGGGTCCGTCTCCTCTGACTGTCCTCGATCGGGTGGGGGTTCAGCGGAAAACCGCTGGTGGAGCTTGTTGTCAACATGTGTCTACACATGTCGACAGACGTATTCATACGGCGGTAGCATCGGGCCCGACAAGACTTCTGCGCAGCGTGAACATTTGTCGGGGCGCGGTTTCGTGATACGGATGTCGATCGGGTAGAAGCAGTGATCGGCGTGGTCGTACGCACCGCACCGGCGGTGCCGCGTTCGCCGGCGTGAGACCACGCCACGACGTCGCCAGAGGAGGGCATGTGCCGCGAGAAGGCCTCGAGCCGGCAGAGATCGAACCGGCGAACGACTCGACCGGCGGTCGTGGCGCGCTGTATCAGGTGATCCGGCAGGAGATCCTGTCCGGGAACCCGCCGCCCGGCGGCGCGCTCCAGGAGGTCGCGCTGAGCAACCGGCACGGGGTGTCCCGGGCCCCGGTGCGGGATGCGCTGCTCCGACTCGAGGCGGAGGGGCTCGTCGAACGCGGACCGCGGGGCGCGGTCGTCCGGGTGCGGACCCCGGAGGAGATCTTCAACATCTATCAGGTGCGCATCGCGCTCGAGGCCGAGGCGGTGGAGTCGGCGATCCGCCACGCCACCGAACTCGACTTCGCCCGATTGACGCTCGTGCACGAGAACGCCGTGGCCGAAAGCGATCCGCAACGTGCACGCGAACTTCACCGGCGGTGGCACCGGGTGCTCGCCGCCGCGTCGCGCAACGACACCATCTGTGAGGTCCTCGACCGCTTGACCTCTCAGCTCGCGACGTACGAAACCCGTTCGCTGGCAGAGGCGGACAACCTCTCACACAGCCACGACGAGCATCTGCACATCATCGAGGCGATGCGTGAGCGGGCCGTGGACCGGGCACGGGAGCTCATCACCGGCCACCTGCAGCGGACCAGGGACGTGCGCGTGCGCGCGTTGCTCCGCGAGGAGGACACCGCCGAGGGCGGCCTCGCGTCTGCCGAATAACCCTCAGCAGGAGGGGCTTCCGGGGAAGGCCGGGACGCCCAGCCGGCACCCGACCGCGGTGACCGCCCGGACCCGGGCCTCCGGGTTACGGCGCTCGAGCGCGGGCAGCAGGCCGTTGGCGACGACGGCGGCCTTCGCGGCGGGGGTGGTGGCTTCCGGGTTCAGCACGCCGCGGACGCGGGCGAACTCGACCAGCTCGTCGTAGACCATCGACAACGCGGCCTCGGTGGTCCGGTCGTGCGGATCGAGGCTGTGGAAGTCGACGCCGGTCTCGTACTCATGGCGAACGGCGTGCGGGCCCTGGTCGCAATCGGGTTGCAGCAGATCGATGTCGAAGCTGCGGCGCCCCTGGGCGGGTGGGGCGATCGTGCCCTCGTCGGTGCACTCGTGGTGCGAGATCCGGTCCCCGAGCGCGTGGACGTAGATGCCGATCCGCGCGTTGGCCGACTGCGGACCGACGTGGGCGTCGAAGCGCTCGGAGGTCACCCCGTCGGTGATGACCTGGCGGCCGGTGACGTTCTGGAAGGGGATGGGGATCGGGTCGACGAGGCTGTACTCGCCGTTGATCGGGACTGGGTTCGGTCCGCCGTAACACGTTGTGCCGGTGGCATAGTCGCCGCGGGCGGTGCGGTCGGTGAAGCCGCCGGTGCACAGCGGCGCGTTGCTTCCGGGGCCTTCCATGGCCCAGCGTCGGATGTGGGTGAGCATCACCTCGTGCCGCGGATCGTCGACGTCGGGGCGCAGGCCGTTCGGCAGTGGCGAGCGGGGTCCGCGCATCGTAGGCAGGAAGTGGAAGAGGAAACCGCCGGTCTCGAAGTGGGTGCGGACGAGACCGCTGATGTCCTTGGTGGTCAACGCCGCCGCGTTCGGGACCGGGTTGCCGCGCATGTCGCGGGGTCGGAAGGTGCCGAGATCGGTGGCCTCGCTGTACGCCGCGATCCAGTAGGCGTCCTGCAGTGAGAACCCGATCTTGCGCGCCATGATGTAGGTCGAATCGGTGTGCACGAGGCTGCGCCCGCCGAGCGGCTGGCGCAGCGTGTAGCCGTAGCGGAAGAACGCCCGCGCGCCGCAGATCGGGTCGTGGGCGTCGCTCGGCGGACAGGCGAACGGCAGTGGTGCGCAACTGTGCGGCGGTGCGCCGGGGGTATAGCAGACGTCCTCGGCGAACGCCCGCGCCTTCGGCGGCGATGCCACGAGCAGGCCGGTGGCGGTCAGGGCCGTGGTCAGGACGAGGGTCAGCAGAGCGATGGAGAGGGTTCGGGCGGTTGGCCGGACACCGATCGGGCGGATGCGCATTCTGGGACCTCCTGCACGCGGATCAGCCGATGGTAGGCGTCGGGAGGGTGTCGCGATGGCGGAATCGCCGACCCGCGTCTCAGGTTTGTCTCAGGAAAGTCCGGCGGTCGTTCAGTCGAGCGGGAGACCGCGCTCGAGCAGGTCGATGGCGCGCAGGGTCGTCTCGATCGAGGGTTCGGCGTCGACGCTCTGCGCCTCGGCGGCGAGATGGAAGGTCACCCCGGCGACCGCGTCGAGAAAGACCTTGAGCGCGAAGTCGTCCGCGTCTCGTCCGAGATAGTCGGCGATGAGCGCGGTGATGCCCGCCATCATCCGCTCGGACTCCGCCTGAAAGGTTTTCTGCAGCAACGGCTCGGACCGAATCAACTGCATTCGCAGCGGGTTTCCGGTCCAGGGATCGTCGGCGGAGAGGCGGTGGAGTTCGACGAACAACTGCCGGATGAGGTCGAAGTGACTCAGCCCCGGCGGCATCGAGGCCATGATCTCCCGGGCCTCGTCCTCGAATTGCTCACCGCCGATGACCACCTGTTCCTTGGTGGGGAAGTAGCGAAAGAACGTGGTGTGGGAGACGCCGGCGGCCTCGGCGATCTGTTCCACGGTCGTCTTCGTGTACCCCTGTTCGGCGAACAGTCGTACGGCCGCCTCGCGGATCGCCTTGCGGGTGCGTTGCTTGTGCTGCTCACGCAGGCCGATGCGACGCCCCGGGCGTGTGCCCGGGGCGTCGGAACCGATACGTGCCGTCGCCACTGCTCAGCTCGCCGGGACCGGCGTCTTCTCATCGGCGCCGGGGTCGCCGGCATCGGGCTCGGGGAGACCGCGGTGGCGGACCGACTCGCCCTCGATGTCGAAGTTGATCACCAGCTTGTCGAGCCAGCGCGGGAGGCCCCAGGCGCGGTCGCCGAGCAGCGCGATGACGGCCGGCACGACGAGCATGCGGATCACGAAGGCGTCGAACAGTACTGCCGTGGCGAGCGCGAAGCCCATCATCTTGGCGGTCGTCTCCGGAGACAGCATGAACGCGGCGAAGACGCTGATCATGATGATCGCCGCGGAACTGACCACGCGGGCGCCGTGGCGGTATCCGGCCACGATGGCGTCCTTGGCGGTCATGCCGTGGATGTACTCCTCGCGCATGCGGGTCACCAGGAATACCTGGTAGTCCATGGCCAGGCCGAAGACCACGCCGATCAGGAAGATCGGCAGGAAGGAGATGATCGGCTGCGTGTTGCTGATCAGGTTCAGCCAGCCCTCCTGGAAGATCGCGACGGTGATGCCGAAGGTCGCGAGCACCGAGAAGATGAAGCCGAGCGTGCCGATCAGCGGCACCCACAGCGATCGAAAGACGCCGATCATGATCAGGAAGGCGAGGCCGACCACCACGATCAGGTAGGGGATCAGCGCGTCGTCGAGCTTCTGCGAGAGGTCCGACATGATCGCGGTCTGGCCGCCGACATGCAGCTCGGCGCCCTGCCTCTCGACGGTGGGCGTGTAGGCCCGGATGTTCTCCATCAGTCGGTGGGTCGCCTCCGACGACGGGGCCGACTCGGGTGTCACGGTGATCAGCGCGGTGTCGCCCTGCCGACCGCCGGCGTTGCCCATCCAGGTCAGCGCCTGGGGGTTGGCCACGTCCTTGAGGGACGCGATGTGCTTGACCGCCTCGTTCGCGATGGGTGCGATCTCGGCGTCGTCGTCGTGCAGGACGACCAGCAGCGGGCCGTTGATGCCCTCGCCGAAGCCCTTGGCCAGCAACGCCTGCGCGGCGGCCTCGTCCTCGGTGGACAGCGACAGGCCCAGTTCCATCTTGGTCGTGGGGATGGCCGCGACGGCGAGCATGACCAGACCGACCAGGATGAACGGCAGCGGACGCCTGACGACCGTGCGGCCCAGTCGGGTGCCGAGCGTGTCCCCGCCGTCCGACTGCTCGGCGTGCCTGATCCACGGGATGCGCGGGCGGAACGCGAAGCGGCCGAACGCGCCGAGCAGGGCGGGGATCAGCGTGAGCGCGGCGAGGACCGCGATGAGGACGGCGACGGCGGCGCCCGCGCCCATCTGGGTGATGATCGGGATGCCGATGACCACCAGCGCGACGACCGCGATGATCACGGTCAGGCCGGCGAAGACGACTGCGGAACCCGCGGTGCCCACGGCCCGGCCGGCGGCATCGGCCGCCTCACCGCCCCGGGCCAGCTCCGCGCGGTAGCGGGAGACGATGAACAGCGCATAGTCGATCGAGACGGCGATGCCGAGCATCGTGACGATGGCGGTGGCCGACTGGTTGATCGACAGCACCTCTGCCGACAGCGTGAGCAGCATGATGGTGATGGCCACGCCCACGATGGCGGTGACCAGCGGGATGAACGCGGCGATCAGTGCACCGAAGGCGACGATCATGACCACGAACGCGATGGCGAAACCGATCATCTCGGCGGCGCCGCCCTCGTCCATCACCTGCATCAGCGAGCCGGTGGCCTCGATCTGCAGGCCGTTTCTGCGGTTCTCGTCGATGATCTTGACGAGCTGATCCTTGTTCTCGGTGGTCAGGTCCATGACGTTGATGTCCTGACGAACCTGGATCAGGCCGACCCGCCCCTCGTCGCCGAGCACCGACTTCGCGAGCGCGGGGTCGACGGCCGCCGCGACCAGCGGATTGACCACGGTCTCCGGTTCGATGACGTCGGGCAGGGTGCGCAGGTCCTCGGCGAGCTTGTCGATCTGCTCGGTGTGGTCGGCCAGGCCGTCGTCGGCGGCCACGAGGACGCTCGTGGAGGCGCGCTTCTGCTGCTCCATCACCTGTGGGAAGTATTTCTCGACCTGTTCGGTCGCGGTACCCGAGTCGGTGCCGGGCAGGCTGAAGTCCTGGGCGAACTTCGGCTGCAGGGCTCCGACCAGCGAGATGACCGCGATCATGGCGGCCAGCCAGGCCGCGATCACGACCCATTTGTGACGGAAGGAGAACCTTCCGAGGTTGAACAGAAGTGACGCCATGGCGTGGTGAACCCTTTCGGTGTCTCGGACCCGCGCCGGTGGAGCCTGCCGGCACGTGGGGCAACGACTGCACTTGGCGCCCTGCGCCAATGTGTTAGTCACTAACAGTAGGCACCGGGTTCCACTTTTCCCAGCCTCGGCATCGGCACCGTGTCCGGGATCACTTCAGGGGTTTGGGTGCGGCGGCTCCCACCAGGGCGACGATGTGCAGGCCCCCCGGGTCGGTCTGGACCGGGAGCTCCTTCCAGTTGTTGGTCACCCAGACGTTGCCGGAGGTGTCCACGATGAGGCCGGTGGTGCGGGCCAGGCCGTCGAAATGGTAACCGGTCACGTCGGGCGAGATCGCATCCCCGGTGCGCTTGCCGGGAGGGCAGGTGGCGGCGTTCGCGCCGCAGAACTTGGAGACGCGCTTGCCCGCGAAGTTGCCGACCCAGACGTTGCCGTCGCCGTCTGTGGTGATGCCCCACGGGATGGTGATGCCGCCGCCGCGCAACGGCCCGACGAGTCGCTTGCCGGTCGGATCGAGGGCGGCCACCGAGCCGTACGATCCGGTGCCCGTCGGCCGGTCCGGGCACGGCATCGTGATGACGCCCGAGTTGGCGATCCACACGTTGCCGCGGTCGTCGGTGGCAAGGCCGAGCGGGTTGTCGACGTGCGGCCGGTGATCGGTGCGCGTAGCGGGCGACCGGTGAGGTCGAGCATCGCGATGGAACTGGATTCGACTCCGCTGACGAAGAGTGCGCGACCGTTGTCGACGAGGTGGAACGGCTGCTTCACCCCGACCTTGATGTTGCGCGCCCGGCCCGGATCGCCGTCGGGGTAGACGGTCAGTGAGTCCGATGCGCAGTTGGCCGCCCAGATCGAACCGGTGCGGTCGGTGGTCATCCCTTGCGGCCAGTCCAACGCACCCTGGGTGAATCCCTGTGCGGGCGACCGGGGTTCACCCTGCGGCCCGAACCTCGACAGCGAGTTGTGCGGTGGCTGCCGGTTCGCGGGACAACCGGGCTCGGGGGCGGCGAAGCCGAAGTTGGCGACCCAGATCTTGCCGTCGTGGTCGCGGGTGATGCCGTAGCCGGCGCCGGACAATCCGCCGCCGGTGAGTGGCCGTCCGCCACGGAGTCTGCCGTCGGGTGCGAACCGGAACAGGTACTTGCTGCCACAGACCGGGACTCGGGGATCGGCGCCGTACTCGTAGTTCGAGTTGACCCAGATGTCGCCGTCGGCGCCGATCACGAAATTGCCCGGCCCGTCGAGAAGCCCGCCGCCGCCGTCGAATCGGAGGGCGAGGGTCCAGGCGATCGGTGGCAGCGGGAGGCCGCCCGGGCGGACGGGACGGCGCAGGGCGACGCCGAAGAGGCCCGCCGGATCGTGTTCGGGGGACTTGGCCGTGTTCGCCATCGACTCGATCAGGTTCGACGGACGTCCGCTCAGCGGGGTGGTGGTGGCCGCACGGAGCGCGGCGCACCCGTCGGATCCGGTGGTGCAGGCGGCGAGTGCGTCGGTGAGGGAGATGAACGCGGCGAGCGTGGAGGTCTGCGAACCGTTCGGCGGTGAGGTGAGTGTGGCGCCGAGACGGCCGCTGATGGGATCGGCCAGGTTTCCCGCCATCATCGACGCGTCGCGGACGCCCGGGGCCCGGCCCCGGATGGCCGTGCCGTCGAGGAACTGTGCCATCGCGTAACCGGTTGCGACGGTGGTCTTCTCGTTGACTGTGAGGTGTCGGGGAACGATCGGGGTCACCGCGGCGAGGGTGACGAACGAGTTCTGTTGCCCGGCCGGGGATGCCGTCACGTAGAACGCCTCGTCGGGGCCCGGTTGTGCGGTGGGGTGCAGGCGGAAGCGACCGGACCGATCGGTGCGGACCCCTCCGGCCCTGCGAGCCCCGGTTGCGTCGGTGCCGGTGATCCAGGCCTGCACATCCCAGGCGCGGGGCGCCCCCGCGGTGGTGACGGCGCCGACGATGCCGTCCTGCGGCGCGGCGTCGGACTCGGGGGTGACGGCGACGCACAGTGCGATGACCGCGCTTGCGATTCCCAACAGGGTGACCGGAATCCGACGAAGTCGCAAGAGAACTCCTTGAGGCGTGCCCGGCGCGACGGCGTATGGATGCACGTCGGCAAGTTTGGAGGGAGCGTAGCCGCTCGGCGGAGCTCGTGCGCGTGATCGAGGCATCAGGTTGTGCCGCACAATCATTCGTGTTGGTAACGAATCTCGGCACACTGTGCCACGTGGGGCTGCTGTGGCGTTTTGTCGTTTTTGTTACCGACCTCGGCCGAGAAGTCTGTGCGAGATCGAGCGGGCGTCGCGGGATCGTGCTTCCCTATGTCGTGGGGCGGCCAGTGCACGGTCGTTGGGTGTCGCCGGTGCGGTGTGCGCGCCGGCTCGACGTCGCCGAACGTGTCCTCGCCGGGGGTCGACATGTGAACTCCAGGGAGGTGTCGCCATGTTCGCTGCGATCGCGCGGACCGTGTTGGGCAAGCCGTGGTACGTGCTGGCCGCGTGGATTGTCGCGATGGGTGTGATCATCGTGGCGACACCGGATCTCGACGACCACTCCACCGGCAATCAGGCGGCGTTCCTGCCCGACGACTTCGAGTCGGTGACCGCGCAGTCGATCGGCAGCGATGCCTTCCCGCAGAGCAGCGGGGCGTCAGGGAGCCTGGTGGTCTCCCGGGTCGACGGCGGGCCGCTGACGACGGCGGATCAGCAGCAGGCGCAGCAACTCGCCGAACGGCTCGGCGACGGCTCGGTCGCCGGAGTCGCGTCGGCGACCATGGGACCGCAGTCGTTGTCGAAGGACGGCAGACTCGCGGTGATCGCCGTCGCGTTCACCGGGCAGCCCGGAGACGAGGACGTCGACACGGCGGTGGGGCAGGTGCGCAACACGGCCGATTACCAGCTGCGCGGCGGCGACCTGACGTCCGGCCTCACCGGCAATGCGGCGATTCTCGTCGACACGGCCTCGGCCTACGACTCCGCGGAGAACATCATCACGATCGCGACGGTCCTGGTGATCATCGTGCTGCTCGGGATCGCCTTCCGCAGCCTGCTCATCGCGGTGCTGCCCCTGTTGCTGATCGGCATCGTCTACACCGCGGCGCGCGGTCTGACCGCCGCGGCCGCCGCACTGTTCGACTTCCAGGTGAGTTCGTCGCTCGACGCGATCCTCGTCGTCGTGTTGTTCGGCGTGGGCACCGATTACATCGTGTTCCTGCTGTTCCGCTATCGCGAGGAGATGCGCGCGGGTCGAAAGGGCCACGAGGCGATCGAGCGATCGGTGTCGATCGTCGGGGAGGTCGTGGCGTCGTCGGCGCTGACCGTGGTCGGGGCGTTCGCGGTGCTGTCTGTCGCGAAACTCGGCTCCCTGTGGACGATGGCGCCCGGGCTGGTGATCTCGGTCCTGCTCATGCTGGTCACGGCGCTGACCGCGGTCCCGGCGCTCTTCGCGATCCTCGGCCGACAGCTGTTCTGGCCGTGGGGTCTTCGAGAGCCGGGACCGGACCGGGTGTCCGAAGGCGTGGCGCACACGGTGTCGACGAGACCGCTGGTGATCGTGGTCGTGATCATCGCGATCCTGGCGGTGTTCACCGCATTCGCGCCGGGTTACAAGCCGACCTACGACACGCTCGGCGAACTGCCGTCGGACACGCCGTCGCAGCAGGCGTACGATCTGATGGCCGAATCGTTCCCGCAGGGTGCACTCAGTCCGACGCAGGTGTACTTCGTGGCCGGCGCACCGATGAACCAGCAGCAGATGCAGACCGCGCACGACGAGCTCGCCGCCGTGCCCGACGTCGCGTCGGTGTCCGCGCCCACCGTCACACCCGACGGGACCAGGGCGCTCTTCACCGTGATCCTCGACGAGAACCCCTATGGCTCAGCGGCTCTGGATCTCATCGACGGACCCCTGCGCGACGCGGTGCATTCGGCGCTGCCCGGCGTCGACGGGTACGTGGGAGGGCAGACGGCGTCGTTGGCGGAGGTGCGGGATCAGCTGCGCTCCGACACGCGGCACGTGTTCCCGGCCGCGCTCGCCGTCGTGCTGGTGATTCTCGGGGTGCTGTTGCTCGCGATCCTCGCGCCGTTGTCGCTGCTCGCGTGCGTGGCGTTGACCTTCAGCGCCACGATGGGGCTGGTGGTGCTGATCTTCCAGGACGCGCTGTCGTTGCCGGGTGTCGACGCGTCGACGCCGATCGTGCTGTACCTGTTCGTCGTCGCGATCGGCACCGACTACAACATCCTGATCGCATCCCGGTTGCGGGAGGAGTTCAAACACGGACGATCCCCGCGCGACGCCGCGTTCCGGGCCGTGCGGCACGACGTCGCGACGGTGGCGGTGGCCGGCACGATCCTGGCGCTCACCTTCGCTTCGCTGATGCTGACCGGCCTGGACAACCTGGTCGAGCTCGGCGCCGGCGTCGCGGTGGGTGTATTGCTGGCGTCGCTCGCCGTGGCCCCGTTGGTGGTGCCGTCGCTGTCGATCTTCTCCGGCCGCTGGTTCTGGTGGCCGACGCGGGCAGGGACGCCGGCCGACGCCGCGGACGACGATCTCGTGGACCGGTCCGGGGGACAGTCGGATTCGGCGTCGACGCGCGAGTGATCCCTGGTGTTCGGTGCGCACTGCGGGATCCGGGGTCCTTGCACGCGGTGATGGGTTGTGCGACGGTCGAGGGACGAGCCACGACCAGCGACCGAAAGATGCTCATGCACTTCATCGTCCGCACGTCCGTGACAGTCCTCGCAACGCTGGCGCTCGCCCTCGGCGGCATTGCGGCCGCCGGGGCCGAGCCGGGTTCCAGACCGGCGGCCTTGCCGTCGCTGGGCTTCGACATCCCGGCGCTCAACGGACTGGAGATCCCGCCCGACGTCGCGGGCGGGACGTTCTCGCCGGTGCGGGTCGTCGCGAGGCCGGCGATCCGGACGCTGCAGTATCCGCCGCCGCCCGGGGCGGTCGAGTTCGTCGTCCCGGCGCCTGCCGCATACAAGTATCAGTACGAGTCCCGGTTCCTGGAGGTCGCGTGGCGCAACGTCGTCACGGGCAAGTCGGGTGTGGTGCGCCTCCGGCACTGGCGGAAGACGACCAACTCCGACGGGTACCCGTCGACGCTGCCGACGTCGGCGGTGGCCGAGACCGGTTCGGGTGCGGTCGCGGCGACGGTGCGGATCATGCGGGACAACCTCGACCGGCCGCCCATGGCGATCGACGCGATCCCGGGACTGAACGTGCTCACCGTCCCGTGACCGCCGGGACGCCGAGATGACCGCGGTCAGTCGTCGGAGTTCTCGGCCTCTTCGCGCTCGCGCCGCTTGTCCTCACGCAGTGACTTGATGCGACGCTGCTCGCGGCGCACCTCGACCTGCTTGGCCTGTTCGGCGGACAGCCACTCCGGCATCTCGGCCAGCAGCTCGTTGATCTGCGTGGTCGTCAACGCCTCGGTGATCCCGTTGCGGACCAGCGCGGAGTTGGAGACACCAAGCTTGGCGGCGACCAGGTTCTTGGGATGCGGGCCCTCGGCGCGCAGTGTGCGCAGCCACTCCGGTGGATCGGCCTGGAGGGCGGCGAGCTCCTCGCGGGTGATGGTGCCCTCCCGGAACTCGGCAGGGGTCGCCGGCAGGTACACGTCCAGCTTCTTGGCGGCGGTGGCCGGCTTCATCGACTGCGAGCTCATTCCCCCAGGGTATCGGGCGGTAGCCTTTGGGCGTGATCACACCCGACGCCCCGACGTTCCGCCTGGCGTACGTCCCCGGCGTGACCCCGGGCAAATGGGTCCGTATCTGGGAGGAGCGGTTACCCGACGTACCGCTCGAGTTGGTCGCACTCGACGTCGCCGAATGCGCCGACGCGGTCGGGCAGGGCCGGGTGCAGATGGCGATCACGCGCCTCCCCGACGCGCTGGGTCACGGCGATGCCGGGCCGCATCACACTATCGAGCTGTACGAGGAGACCACCGTCGTCGTGGTTCCGAGGGACCACGTGCTGACCGCGGGCGATGAGCTGACCCTCGACGACCTCGCCGACGAGCAGTTCCTGTGGCCGCTCGACGAGCCGCTCGCGGTCACCGAACGCCCCGGGACCCCGATCGAACACCGTCCCGAAACCGTCGGCGACGCAATCGAACTCGTCGCCGCTGGGATCGGTCTCCTGGTGGTGCCGATGTCGCTCGCGCGGCTGCATCACCGCAAGGACCTCGTGTACCGGCCGGTGACCGACGCGCCGACGGGCCGGGTCGGGTTGCTGTGGCCGCAGCCGACGAGTGAACTCGCCGACGAGTTCATCGGGATAGTGCGGGGCCGAAAGGCGACCTCGTCACGGGGGCGGGCCGAACCGGCGCCCAAGCGTTCGGCGAAGGAGAAGGCCGCCGCGAAGCGGGCCGCGCGCGAGGCGGCCGGGAAGATCCCGGGCAAGGGCGCGCGCAGGAGGACGGGGGGCCGTCCCAAGCGCCGGTGATCGACGTTTGGTCGATGGACGTGCTACGCCGCCACGGGGCTCGCTGCCTGGTCCGGGTGGTTCGGGTGGTCCGGCGGATGGGGCTGCCCTGCGGCCGAGGCCACACCGGTTGTCTAGCGGCTGTGGCCGTCCGAGCGACCCGGGCGGTCGCGGAGGGCACGCGACAGCGATCGCGTCATCTCGCTCGCGACCACCGCGTGGCCGGCTTTCGTCAGGTGGATGCGGTCTGCGCTGAGCCAATTGTCCCGTAGGCGGGCGGGGTGGGCCCAGAACTCGGTGAGGATCGCGCCGTGGTGGGCGGCGACCCGTCGGACGATGTCGGCATAGGCTGCGAACGTGGGACGGAACCGCACCAGACGGTCGGTGAAGGCGTCGGCGAGGGTGAACATCGACAGTTGGGCCCCACTCGCGGCGAGGACGGCGCACAGCGTGTCGAGATCGTGCTCGACGTCGTCGAGGTCTGCGCCGGAGAGCAGGTCGTTCGCGCCCGCGGAGAGGTGGATCAGATCGGGTTCGAAGTCCAGGACCGTCGAAAGTTGTTCGCGCCGAACCTGATCGATCGTCGCGCCGAATGCGCCGGTGTTGAGGTAGGCGAGGTCGGGTCGTACCTCGCTCATCGTCGCGGCGAGCCGGTCGGCCCAGGGGACATCCTCGTATCCGGGCCAGGGGTCGCCGGTGCCGGCGGCGACCGAGTCGCCCATGACGACGAACCGTCGCCACGGTAGGCCGGTCAGGTGGGCGCGAGCCTCGTCGGAGGTCAGCAGCATCGGGTCGTCGGCCTCGGTCAGGGGTGCGGTGGCGCGGGTCTGTTCGATGGTCATCGTCGGCTCCTCGATAGAAGTACGTACGGTCGTGCGTATTGTTCAACGTACGACCGTTCGTTCGACTTCGCAAGGCCTTGGTGTCATCATGGAGACGTGGTTGACCCAACGCAGACCTCGGATCAGCGCCTGATCAAGGGGGCGAAGGCCCGCGCGACGATCGCGCGGCACGCCGTCGACGTGGCCTCGGTGGAGGGGCTGACGAACCTGAGTCTCGGCAAGCTCGCCGCCGATCTGGGGGTGAGCAAGAGCGGCGTCGCCACGCTGTTCGGGAGCAAGGAGAACCTGCAACTGGCGGCGGTGCAGACCGCGCGCGAGGTGTTCGTCGAGCATGTGGTGAAGCCGACGTCGGGGGAACCGGCAGGCATCCGGCGCCTACGCGCGCTGGTCGACCGGTGGTTGGACTACATCGCCGAACCGGTGATGCCGGGTGGGTGTTTCCGTGTGGCGACGACGGTCGAGTTCGACAGCCGGGAGGGTGCGGTGCGCGACGCCATCGCCGCGGATCGACGGGACTGGCTCACGTTGCTGGAGAAGGAGATCCGACGCGCCCAGGATGAGGGCCATCTGGGCGGCCACGACCCGCATGCACTGGCGTTCCAACTCGACGCGCTGGTCGCGGCCGCGAACACGGGTGCGCGGATCGGTGACGAGACGGCGGTGCCGACCGCGCGGGCGATCGTGGACGGGTTACTGGGGGATGGCGCGTGACATCCGTTGGCTGTCGTGCCCGGAAGCCGGACCGACAGCAAACGGACCGGGGCCGGGACGGATGAGCCGGTGACTCAGACCGCCCGCCACTCCGCCGTGCGTTCCGGCGAGGCGTCGGCGAGTGCGGCGATCGTGTCGGCGACGCCGAAGTCCTTGCCGTACACCGGTGTTCCCGGCTGCTGACGCCACGACTCGACGAGCGGACCGGCATCGACGGGGTCGAAACCGAGTTCGTCGACGATCGCGAACACGATCTTCTTGTGCTCGGGATCGTCACCGGCGACCGGCAGTGCGATGCGTCCCTCGGCGCCGGCCGGGAGACCCTTCTTCAGCAAGTGCTTCCAGTAGATCCCGTTGAACACCTTGAAGACCGGCGCGCCGATCTCCTCCGACACCCAGACGCTCTCGGGCATCCCGCTCTCGATCGCCTCGATGAGTCCGTCGCGTTGCTGCGGGTAGTAGTTGTTCGTCTCGATCACGGGCGCACCCGCCTTGCGGGCGTCGAGGATGCCCGGCGCCAGGTCGGGCACGTTCTTCTGCGGGATGGAGACGATGACGAGGTCGGCGTCCTCGGCCGCCTCGGCCGCCCAGACGGGGGTCGCCCCGGTTTCTGCCGCGAGGTCGGCGAGTGTCTCGGGGGCGCGGGAATTGGCGACCCGCACCTCGTGTCCCAGCTCGGTGAGACGACGGGTCAGTGCGCCGCCGATGAATCCTGCTCCGATGATCCCGATCTTCACTGTTGCACCCTCTGTTCGGCGATGGATTGACCTCCGGCGCAACGACGCGGTGGGACGGTCCATTCCGTGTGGAGAGGTGGGTGTGACGCGAGAGACCCGATCAGGCCGAGGCCCTCAGGCGTCGGCGCAGGGCGTCGACCAGCCGCCGCCACCAGGGCGGACGTCCGAATTCCTCGAGAAGTCCGGTCGCGATCTCCGGCGTCAGCAACTCGTCCGGGATGAGCAGCACGTCGGTCGAGGTCCGCGAGGTCACCCGAAGGGAGGTACCGAGCCGTCCGACCCGACGGATCGAGGCACGATCGAGCGTGCGGTCGTACGTGCCGAGTCGCAACCGGATTCGATCGGGCCCGTACTCGGCGCTCACCGGGGTGCCGGGCGGCGCGGTCCGCCGGAGCCACCAGCGGCCGAAGAACGGCGTGAAGAACAACAGGGACATCGCCACGATCGCCGCTCCGGGGAGCGCGGCCATCGCATACGCCTCGACGGTGAGCAGTGCGACGAGGGGAACGAGACACGCGAGGTAGAACAATCCGATCGTGAAGGGCCTGAGCATGGAGCGTCGCAGCCGGTCGGCCAGCCCTTCGTCGGCGATGTACTCGACGCGGATGGCGTCGTCGACGTGATCGACCCTCCGGGACATCCGGGGCGGGGGCCCGGCGGATTCGGCGGACACCGTCGTGCCGAGGGAGCGGCAGGAGAACGGACGGCGCCCCTCGCATCTCTTCAGCAGGTCGTCGCGGATCTCGGGCGGCATCAACTCGTCGGGGATGATCAGCCGCGTCCCGAAGCCGGCGATGGTGAATGTCGCAATCCTATCGCGATACCGGACCCATCGGATGCCGTCGACCGGGACCGTCGAGACGTTGCCGGCCCAGCCCGTCGAGATCTCGTCGGGCCGGAACTCGGCTGTCATCGACGTGCCCTCGGGGACCTTCTGGGCCCACTCGCGCGCGGCGGCCCGGTAGAGGAATCCCCAGGTGAACAGGCCCGCAAGCGCGAGACCGCCCAAGGCGCCTAGGGCGAGCGTGAGGAGCACCTTCGAGAGGGGTTCCCCGATCGCGTCGAACACGAGTGAGGCGGTCGGGACGATGACGATGGCCGGGATGAGCACCAGCCACACCAGTGGCTGATCGAGGTAATACGTCCGGCCCATCCGGTTCGTGATGTCCCGTGTGGCGACCGCAGTTGTCCGAGTCCCCGGTCTGCCCGCGCCAGAGCCGGTGGGCGGGGGCGACTCGCTCATTCCGGCCTCACCGGGCGCAGGTTCCGCGCCGGCGCTCCCGATCTCGTCGCATCGTTCCCCCTGGTTCTTCGCATCGGCTCGACGTCGCAGGCGTCGAGCCGAGGATACGACGGGTCGCCCCACTCGCTCGTCACCATCACCGTCGACGACGGGGGAGGTCACCGATTCCGGTCGGACCGAGCCTGCGCGCAGCGATCAGGTTCCGATGCCGCGAGACCCGGCCGAGGTCGTCGCCGAACTGCACGAATTGTCGGACGCTGCCGGTAAGGCGGGGCCGTACCTGCTGGTCGGGCATTCGATGGGCGGCCCGTTGCAGGCGCTCTGCGCCGCCACCTACCCGGACGAGACGGCCGGGCTCGTCCTCGTCGACGCGCCCATGCGGAGCTCCGTGACAGCGTGACCCCGGACCAGTGGGAAATCATCGCCCACCCGAAGCTCGCGCCGGGCACCTATCCGGAGGAGTACATCGCCGAAAGCTACTCGATGGACACGCTTCTCGACGAGGTGGACCGCTGCCGTCGGTGCCGGTCGCCGTCCTCGTCCGCGGCCGGGAGGCGCCGATGCTCGACCCGCCGCCGGAGTACGCGGACGACTACCGGGCGCTGGCCGACGCCTGGCCTAGGGCCAAGGCGGCCTTTGCCGCGAGCCTGCCCGACGCGGAGCTGACCACGGTGCCGGGGACCACCCACCGCATCCAGAACCAGCGCCCCGATGCGGTGGTCGACGCGGTCGACAAGGTGCGCGGTCGTGTGAAGGGGTGAAGTGCGCGTGCAGCATCGGCGGCGACGGCCGACCGGCATCGATGGTGTGCGTCAGAAACCCTGTCTCAGAGCGGGTTTCGAGTGGAGCCGATGACGGGAATCGAACCCGCGTTCTCAGCTTGGGAAGCTGATGTTCTACCATTGAACTACATCGGCGTGCGAGGTCTTCACCTCGCGAGCGAAAGCCTAGCAAACCCTTCCCCGTCCTTCACGGAGGGTGTCGCGATTCCGCCTCTTTCGGTTGCGCACCAGGTAAAACGCCGGTAGAATCGAACGTACATTCGAGTTGGCCATGATGATGGGGGACAGATCATGGCTTTCGTCGAGCCGTCTGCAACACCTACACCACTTCTTCTCGACCAGTACGAGCGTCTCCATGCGCTCCTGGACGAGATCACCCGCACGCGGTCCGGAGAATGCTCCGAGACGCAGCTGCTCGAGGCCGCGATCCAGCACGAGCGTGCCGAACGGCGCATGCTTGCGATCTTCACCGACACCATGGTGGAGATCGAGGAACGTTCGGCGTATCGGCACGCCGGTTGTCAGAACGTCACCAAGTTCCTCATCCATCAGCTCGGCCGGCACGGCGAGGCGAATCGGCTCGCGAACCGGGTGTGGGCGCTCGGCAGGTTCCACGACCTCCAAGGCGAGCTGAACGGGGCCCGTTACCCGGAGACCGCCAAAGGTGTTGCGGAAGGTGCGATATCGGGTCGACACGTCGACGTGATCATCGAGACGATGCAGAAGATCCCGTCCTCTGCCGACACCGTCGACAAGGAGGCCGCCGAGGCGACCCTCGCGCACTACGCGTGCGACTACGATCCGTCGTCGTTGCGCCGGTTGGGTGCGCAGATCCTCGCGCATCTCGATCCCGACGGGACGCTGACCGATGACCGCGACCGTGCTCGCATGCGCGGTATGCGGCTCGGACCCCAGGACAGCCGGCTGATGTCCAGGCTGACCGCCACCCTCGACCCCAAGACCCGGGCCATGCTCGACGTCGTGCTGGCCGTGTGGGCGGCGAAGGGCATGAACAATCCCGACGACCCGGAATCGCCCGCCGGTGACCCCGCGGCCGCGGACCCGGAGGTGCTCGCGGCCGCCGCCGATCGCGACGACCGCTCCCAGGCCAAGCGCAACCACGACGCCTTCACCGCGCTGCTCCGGTACGCACTGGACGGCGGCGCACTCGGCAGGTCGCATCACGGCCTGCCGCCACACCTGATCATCACCATCAGCGAATCCGCGCTGCGTGAACAGGCCGGGGCGCCGGCCCGGACCGCGACGGGCACCCTCGTCCCGATCAAGGACGCGGTCGAGATGGCCGCCGAGGCGCAGGAGTACCTCGAGGTCTTCCGCGACCACACGAGCGAGGTCCTCTACCTCGGGCGCGCCAAGCGGTTCGCGTCGCGTGCCCAGCGGATCGCCGCGGTGGGTCGTGACGGCGGATGCACCGGCCCCGCCTGCACCCGGTCGGCCTTCGAGTCGGAGATGCACCATGTCGTCGAGTGGAAAGCCGACAACGGACCCACCGACATCGACCTGCTCACGATGGCGTGCGGGCCCCACAACCGGTCGGTCGGACACGGCGACGACCAGTGGTCCACGACGATCGAGGCCGAGGGCATCGACGCAGGTCGCGCGGTGTGGCACCCGCCGCGATCGCATCCCGATCGGGCGCCGCGGATCAACCACGCGCACCGCACGGACGCCATCCTCGACCGGATGCGGGCCGAGGCCCGTCGACGGCTGCGGCGCCGGCTCGGACGTCCCGACACCACCGAACGCGACGACACCGGCGCAGATCCGCCCTGATCATTCGATAACCTCGACACGTGCTGCTCTCCGACCGCGACATCCGCTCCGAGATCGCTGGCGGGCGCCTCGCGATTGACCCGTTCGATCCCGGCCTCGTCCAGCCCTCGAGCGTCGACGTCCGGCTCGACAGCCTGTTCCGGGTGTTCAACAACACCCGGTACACCCACATCGACCCGGCGCAGCGTCAGGACGAACTGACCACCCTCGTCGAACCCGCCGAGGGCGAGCCGTTCGTGCTGCACCCGGGTGAGTTCGTGCTGGGTTCCACCCTCGAGGTGTGCACCCTGCCCGACGATCTCGCCGGCCGCCTGGAAGGCAAGTCGTCGCTGGGGCGCCTCGGGCTGCTCACGCACTCCACCGCGGGCTTCATCGACCCCGGTTTCTCCGGGCACATCACCCTCGAGCTGTCGAACGTGGCCAACCTGCCGATCACCCTGTGGCCCGGCATGAAGATCGGGCAGCTGTGCCTGTTCCGCCTGACCAGCCCGGCCGAGAACCCCTACGGCAGCGAGAAGGTCGGGTCCAAGTACCAGGGCCAGCGCGGCCCGACGCCGTCGAAGGCGTACCTGAACTTCATCCGGGACTGAGACCTCATCCGGGACCGGGACCTCATCCGGGACCGACGGAGCCCTCGATACGCGGTGCCGCTCGCTGCGTTCGGTCGACGCCACCCGACCACGCGGTGAGTTCGGCCGCCAGTGCGTCGAGTGGGGTGGGACGGGGGCGACCGGGCATCCCTTCGAGGCCGCGCCGGGGGCCGCAGCCGCCTCGGCGGCCTCGGCAATGCGGGCCTCGCGGGTGGGGCGGGAACGCCGAGCGTTCACCGACTCGATCGCCGGTCGCAACCCACGGTGGGTTCACCCGACAACTCCATGGGTAACCGTGGCGACCATGAAGCTCACGGTCATCGGCTGCGGCTACCTCGGCGCGACACATGCGGCCTGCATGGCCGAACTCGGACACGACGTGCTGGGTGTGGACGTAGACGCCGCCAAGGTCGAGCGGTTGCAATCCGGTGAGGTGCCCTTCTTCGAGCCCGGGCTCTCCGACATCCTCCGCCGCAACCTCGAGGCCGGGCGACTCCGCTTCACCACCGACCACCACGCCGCCGCCGAGCACGCCACCATCCACTTCATCGGCGTCGGCACACCGCAGGAGCCACGCGGGCACGGTGCCGACCTGTCCCACGTGCACTCCGCCATCGACGCCCTGGTCCCGGACCTCCGCGGCCGGCACCTCCTCATCGGCAAGTCCACCGTTCCGGTCGGGACGTGCGCGGCACTGGCGCAGCGCATCTCGTCGCTGAGTGCTCCGGGCGCCGACGTCGAACTGTCGTGGAGTCCGGAGTTCCTGCGCGAGGGCTTCGCCGTCGAGGACACACTCCGACCCGATCGGCTCGTCGTCGGAACGGATGTTCGGTCGGCCACCGCAGGCCGGGGGCCCGATGCTGCGACGGCAGGCACGGTCCTGCGCGAGATCTATCGCGAGATCCTCGACACCGGGGTTCCGTTCATCGAAACCGACTGGGCCACGGCAGAACTCGTCAAAGTGTCGGCCAACGCGTTCCTCGCGACCAAGATCTCGTTCATCAACGCGATGAGCGAATTGTGTGAGATCGCCGGCGCCGACGTCGGGACGCTCGCCGACGCCATCGGCCACGATCCCCGTATCGGTCGGCGATTCCTCGACGCGGGCTTGGGATTCGGCGGAGGCTGCCTGCCCAAGGACATCCGGGCTCTGGCGGCACGGGGCGAGGACATGGGCGCGGCGCGCGCGGTTGGTTTCCTCCGCGAGGTCGACGCCATCAACATGCGACGGCGCGCCGCGGCCGTGGACCTCGTGACCGAGGCGCTCGGCGGTGAGGTGCTCGGACGCAACGTCGCGGTCCTCGGCACGGCGTTCAAACCCGAGAGCGACGACGTCCGTGACTCCCCGGCTCTTGCCGTCGCAGGTCGTCTCGCTCTCGACGGCGCGCTGGTCACCGTCTTCGACCCACAGGCGATGGAGAACTCGCGTCGACTCCAGCCGTCGCTCGGGTACGCCGCCACCGCCCGAGAGGCGTGTGATCGTGCGGATGTGGTCGTGGTCGCCACCGAATGGGCCGAGTTCGTGCACATGTCGCCCGACGAGCTCACGCCCGTCGTCCGGCAGCGGCGGATCGTGGACGCGAGGCGTTGTCTCGACCCGCAGATGTGGCGGGCGGCCGGCTGGGACCATCGCGCGCTCGGCGGCGCCGTGACCAGCCCGAAAGGCGTCCCGCTCGAATCGTTCACGCAGGTTGACGGATTCGTGAAGCGGGCGACCATAGGTGCGGACATGCTAGGTTGATTCCCGATTGACGGGGGCACCTTCTCGCCGTGGGGGCGTGCTGGGCGAGGTGCACGACAAGTGCAGGAACCATCTGATGACCGATACGGTGGCCGATTCGGCCTCGGGGGCCGCCTCTGTTGCGGCGGAGGTCGTGCTCGACGCGGCTGTTGTCGACGACGTGCGGACCAAAATGCGGCACCGCGCGCTGGCCGACGACGGGCAGGTCGTGCTGCTCGGACTCGGTCCCGATTCGCGGGTGTCGGTCGGGCGTCTCGAACTGTCGCGTGGGGTGGTCGCGGACATCTACGCCGATCCGGCGCTCGCGCTCGATGCGCTCGACCGGGTCGTCGCCGACCACTTGATTCGCATCGGCCGCGTCGCAGCGCCCGAGACCCCGGAGTGGCAGGCCGAACTCCTCGACCTCATCGCCCGCGGGCGTGCACGTCTGCAGGACGCCGAGGGCACGTTTCTGATGGGCAGCCGCCACATCCGTCTCATCCGCGTGACCCGACGCGACGTCATGGAGGCGGGGTCGGCACTCATCGCACGCGCCGAGGAGCTCGCCCGTGCCGCGGTCGCCGGAACCGCGGCGCCCGCGGTCGTCATAACTCACTCGGTCGGTGTCTGGCCAGGGCTCCGCGACCACATCGCACGCACAGTCCGGGTACCGGTCATCGACGTGGAATGGGATGGCCGAGGGCGTCCCGGCGGGGCGGCGCCGGTTGTGGCCGCGGAGAACACCTCGGGCGCAAACACCCCGACGGAGGTCGCCCCTACGGTGGCCGCCCCGGATGCGGGCGCCGATGCGGAGAACGCGGGCCGGGTCGAGGTGGCGGACCGCGCCGAATCCGTGGCCGACGCGGCGCACGCGCCGGCCGAACCGGCGGTACGTGCGGTTGCCGCGCCCACCGATGCCGTGCGGACCGACGATGTTGCGGCCGAACCGGACTCGCACGCACCGAGTCCTGCGGTACCCGATTCTCCCGGCGCAGCGGTCGATGCCGGGCGATCTCCGGTCGACGGTTCGCGTACCGGGGAGTCGGCTCAGGGCGCCCCGGCAGACGCGGCGCTGGGTGGCACCGCACCGGAGCCGGCCCCGGGGGAGTCGGACGTGGAGGCGACCGGTGCCGTGCAGGTCGGTGTCGTAACGGCCGGTGCGGGGTCGGGTGACAGCGTGCCGACCGATGCCGTGCCGACCGATGCCGTGCCGACCGGTGCCGTGCCGACCGATGCTGTGCAGACCGGTGCCGCCGGTTCGGGTGCTGCGCCGACTGCTGGGGGGTCGGCGGATGCTGCGCCGGGTGTGGTCGAGGCGGATGTGGTGACGCCGGTGGAACCGGACGCAGCCGACGGGGAACCGGCCGATCGGGATAGGGCCGAGTCGGTGCCGACCGACGCCCGCCCGACCGTTCCCGCACCGTCGCCCGCCGACACCCCCGACTCTTCCGACTCTCCTGTCTCCTCCGAGACCTCTGCCGCCCACGCCGCCCACGCCGTCGCCGCTGAACCGGCGCAGGCCGAACCGGTACCGGCCGACTCCCGGCCGACCGCCCCTGAGTCGATGATCCCTGAGTCGATGATCCCTGGGTCGATGACCTGCGATCCGCTGGTTCCGGAGCCGATCGCTCGGGCGCGCACGCCGAACCCCGACCTCACCGACACCGTCGAGTTCGCGACCCCACTGGTCGGGCCCGGTCTCGGCAGCGTTCCCGTCGGTTCGGCGGACTTCCCGGCCGTCGACGTCGTCGAGCGATCCGTGCAGCCAGAACCCGTGCAGCCAGAACCCGTGCAGCCAGAACCAGCCCAGCCGGAACCAGCCCGGCCGGAACCAGTCCAGTCGGAACTCGTGCAGTCGGATCCGGCCCGGTCAGAGCTCGCGCACCCAGAAACCGCGCACCCAGAAACCGCGCACCCAGAAACCGCGCACCCAGAGCCCGCGCACCCAGAAACCGCGCACCCAGAAACCGCGCACCCAGAAACCGCTGCGGCACAGCCCGTCACCGCATTCGGCGCGCTCACCGCGTACACCTCCGAGGTCGGAACCGACAGGGCGCTCCGACCCGGGCCTCCCGTGGTGGCGGCGACTGCCTCGTTCGACGAGCGGTCCGAACCGCCACCGGCACAGGACTTTCCGCTCGTCGACAGCCGGGTCGCCGAGCGTCCGGGCGAACGGGTGTCGGTGTCGCCGGTGGACTTCGGTCCCGGTGTCCACGAGGAGATTCCCGAGGGAACGCGGGACCCGGCGTCACGACCGGCAGCTCGCGAGGGTCGCAAGCTCAAGCGTGCGCTCGTCGCCCTGGCGCTGGCGTGCGCACTCGCGGTCATCGGTGTCGCCGTGGTGCTGGCGGTGTCCGACGACGCAACGGAGCCCGTCGCCTCGCCGGCACCGCGGACGACCGCGACATCCACCGGCCCCGAGTATGCGGATCCGGCCATCTACGCCGAGGCCCGGCAACCCGCCCGGCGATACACGCCGCCGCCTCCGCCGCCCGAGACCGCCGACGCGCCGGCGCCCGCACCTCGACCGCGGCCACGCCAGCAACGCCCGCAGCGCGGTGTCACCATCCCGAATCCGATCCCGGGTCTCCCGCCGATCGTCCTGCCCTGACCTCAAGGTGCACAACGACTTTCGCGGGTCTGGCGGTCACGGCCGCAGCGCCCGTGCCACGAAGTCCAGCACGTTTTCGTAGTTCTGCTCCGGATCGACCGCAGGGTGCAGCGCCCCGGTGAGTTCCAGGCTCACCGCCCCGTGCACCGCGGCCCACGTCTGCATGGCGAGTGCGACCGGATCGCCCTCGAGGACCACTCCGGCGACCTGGCCGTAACGGATGACGTCGACGAGCACGTCGAACGCGTGCGCCGCGACCTCGATGTCGGGCTTGCATTGTGCGGAGAACATCAATCCGTAGATCACCGGGCTGCCGAGAGCGAACCGGCGGTATCCGCGACCGGAGTTCCGCAGGCGTGTGGCCGCGTCGGCGTCGGTGTTCGCGACGGCGCGCGCGAGCTCGGCATATCCGTCGGTGACCAGTGCGTCCAGTAGCCCGTCCCGGCCGTCGAAGTGGTTGTAGACCCCCATCGGCGCGACCTTCGCCTCCGCGGCGACCGCCCGCACGGTCAGCCCGGCCTCGCCGTCGCGCTCGAGGATGGTGCGTCCGGCGCGGAGGAGGGCGGAACGGACTTCGGCGGCGGACGTGCGGGTGCGCGGTTTCGCAGGGGACATATTGACAACGTACTAGAACAGTGTTCTTCTTGGGTAGAACGTTGTTCTATAACTGTGGCACGGCGTTCTAAACATCCGAAGAATCTCCACTTCACAGACAGGAGGATGCCGATGCGTACTGCAAACACAGCGGCACGCTGGTGGGCGCTCGGCGCGCTCAGCTTCGCCGAACTTCTCGTGATGATCGACAACACGATCGTCAACGTCGCGCTCCCGACGCTCGCCCGTGATCTCGATGCCGGGATCTCTGGCCTGCAGTGGATCGTCGACGCGTACACGCTGGTCTTCGCGGGCCTGCTGCTGACCGGCGGCTATCTCGGAGACCGGTTCGGGCACCGGCGCATGCTCATCACCGGTGTCGTGGGGTTCATGGCCGTGTCGGCGCTGGCCGCGTCGGCGCAGAACCTCGAGCAACTGATCGCCGCACGCGGTGGTCTGGGTCTGTTCGCCGCGCTCGTCTTCCCGGCGACGCTGGCGATCATCACCTCGATCTTCACCGACGCCAAGGAACGTTCGGCAGCGGTCGGGATCTGGGCGGCGACCTCGGGTGTCGCGGTCGCCATCGGACCCGTGCTGGGCGGCTGGCTCCTCGAGCACTTCTCGTGGACATCGGTGTTCTGGGTGAACATCCCGTTCGGGCTGGCGACGCTCGCCGCGATCCTGGCGGTGGTTCCCGGAACGCGGCCACTCGCGGTGCCGCGCTTCGACATCGCGGGCGTGGCTTTGTCGGTGGCCGGGCTCGGCCTGCTCACCTACACCCTGATCGAGGCCCCGCATGTCGGTTGGGGGGAGGCGCGCACGGTCGTCGGAATCCTCGCGGCGCTGGCGATCATGACGGTCTTCGTGATCACCCAGTTGCGGATCGCCCATCCGATCCTCGACGTCCGACTGTTCGCGAACCGGCGGTTCGCGACGGCCGCCGGGATGATCAGCATCGCGTTCTTCGCGCTGTTCGGTTTCATCTTCCTGATCACCCAGTTCTTCCAGGCGGTCAAGGGCTACGGGCCGCTGGCGGCGGGCGTGCGGACGTTGCCGTTCGCGATCGTCATGGCGGCGCTGTCCCCGGTCGCGATGATCTTGTCCCATCGATTCGGGCCGCGGTATGTCGCGGTCGTCGGTGCGTTCCTGATGTCGGGAGGGTTCGCGCTGGTCGAACTCTCCGCGCGGGACTCGGGATACTGGCAGCTGATCATCTGGGCGATGTCGCTGATGGCCGCCGGGCTGGCGTTCATCTCCGGTCCGTGCACGCAGCTCATCATGGATGCCCTGCGTCCGGAGCAGGCGGGCGCGGGCAGCGCGGTCAACGACACCACCCGTGAGATCGGCGGCACCCTCGGCGTCGCGGTGCTCGGTTCGATCCTCACCTCGACCTATGTCGCGGGCATCGCAGACCGACTGTCCGGCAGCGGGATGCCCCGTGAGGCGGTCGAGATCGCCGAGCAGTCGGTGATGGCCGGTGTCGAGGTGGCCCGAGTTCTGCCCGGCGCACTCGGGGACGCTGTGCGGGTCGCGGTCCAGGAGGTCTTCATGGAGGGACTGCACGACGCGGTGTGGGCGGCCGTGGCGATCACCGCGGCGGCCGGCGTGTCGGCGCTGTTCCTGCTCCGGGGGGCCGGTGCCGGACGCCACGCGGATCAGGTCGATTCGGGTTCGGGCGCATCCGAGAAGGACGGTGCAACCGTCGTCGACGAGATGGTCGTCCTCGCTCCCGCCGCCTCGGAGATCGGCCTCAGAGATCGAGGGTGAGGTTCCCGCCCGCACTCCGTGACACGCAGGTCAGCATGATGCCGGCCTCGCGTTCGGGCTCGGTGAGGATGTTGTCCCGGTGATCGATGTCGCCGGACAACGTCCTGACCTTGCACGTTCCGCAGAACCCCTGCCGACAGGAGTAGGGCACCGACGGCCGGATCCGACGGATCGCGGCCAACGCCGACTCGTCGGCGGCCACCTCCACCCGCTCGCCTGTCGAGGCCAGGGTGACGGTGAACGGCGATCCGTCCTCCACCGGCGGCGGACTGAACCGCTCGTAGTGCAGCTCGATGTCGTTGCGGTCGGCCAGATGCCGACGCAGGCTCTCCAGCATCGGCACCGGGCCGCAGCAGTACACGGCGAGGTCGGCGTCGCGGTCCGGGACCGGCCCGACCAGTTCGGTCATCGTCGGCAGTCCGTGCACGTCGTCGGTGCGGATGGTGATCCGATCACCGAACCGCGCCACCTCGTCGAGGAACGGGATCGACTCCGTGCTGCGGCCGGTGTAGATCATCGACCAGTCGAGGCCCAAACGCTCGGCCACGGTCACCATCGGCAGGATCGGGGTGATGCCGATCCCCGCCGCGACAAACCGGATTCGGCGCGCCGGAGACCCGTGTCCCGGGACTGCGAGCGGAAAGGCGTTGCGCGGCCCCTTGATCGAGAGTATGTCCCCGACCCGCAGGGCGTCGTGGACCTCGATCGACCCGCCACCGCCATCGGGGATACGCCGCACCGCGATCCGATACCGGTCGCGGTCGGCGGGATCACCGCACAGCGAGTACTCCCGCATCCGGCCCGACGGCAGGAGGAGGTCGATGTGCGCACCGGCGCGCCACGGCGGCAGCGTGTCCCCCTCGGCGGCGGCCAGGGTCAGCGCGATGACGTTCTCGTCCTGGGCGACGACCTCGCGGCCGACGATCCGCACCCTTGTGATGCCGTCGTCGACCGGTGTCGGCCGCAACGGTGCCAGCGGACGCCACGCCGGGAACCACGCCCGCATGACCGCGGTGCCCACCGTCAGGAGTGGATCGCGCTTCCACCGCCCGTACAGATGGGGCGGGGGAGCGGTGAGGGGTGTCGAATGGGGATGTGCGCGTTGGTTCATCGCGATCCTCATGCGGCGTTGCGGGCCGCAGGCGACTTCGCCAGGTAGGCGACGGCCTGCGCGGTGTTGCCGATCTCCTCCGGCCGGAAGCCGGGACGGAAGTAGCTGAAGGTGGAGAGGACGACGGTGCTGATCCGCGGTAGGAGCTTCGCCCTCACCCCGCGGTGGTACTGCCACTTCTTCTGGAAGTAGTTGTAGGACACCGACGTGTCCTGTTTCATGATGAAGCGGTAGCCGCGCTGCACCAGGAACAGCAGGATCGGCAGCACCAGCAGCATCGCGCGTCCGCGGCGCAGATAGCTGTCGCCGAAGTAGGCGGCGACGTCGTGCGCCACCGCACGGTGCTCGACCTCTTCGGCACCGTGCCACATGAACAGGTCGGCCATCATCGGATGGGCGCCGGCCTCGAGCCACCTGTTGTTCAACGCGAAGTCACCCAGGACGGCGGTGTAGTGCTCGAGCGCGGCGATGAGCCACAACCGTTCGATGAGGTGCTTGCGTCGCGCCGCCGGGCTGCCCTTCGTCGCCGGTCCGAGGACCTTGCGGAAGATCCATTCCATCTGCAGCTGGTACGGGCGCGGGTCGATGCCGTGATGGTCGAGGAACTCCCACAGCACGTGATCGTGCGCCTCGGCGTGCATGGCCTCCTGTCCGATGAAACCGCGCATCCGGGCGGCGAGTTCTGCGTCGGCGACCAGCGGGAGGGCTTCGTTGTAGGTCTGGACGAACCAGCGTTCTCCCTCGGGGAGGAGCAGATTCAGCACGCTGATGAAGTTCGACGCCACCGGGTGCCCCGGAATCCAGTGCAGCGGGACGCCGGTCCAGTCGAAGGCCACGTTGCGTGCGTGCAGCTCGACCGGACCCGGGTCGGACTCGTCGAGGACCGCGGGGATCGTTGTGTCGATGTGGGATTCGGCGATATTCATCCGGCCACCTTCCGTCGGGCGCCGATGCGTGACAGCCACGGCGCGAACCGATAGACGCGATAACCGACCTTGGCCTCGGGGGTCACCGGGACGACGGCCTTGTTGTGCTCGATGGCCGAGACGATCTCGGCGGCGACCCGGTCGGGGCCGAAGCCACGGCGCTTGTAGAAGTTGTCCAACCGATCCCGTTGGCTCCGTTCGGTTTCCGGGTCGAGTCCAGCGATCGGCGTCGACGACACGATGTTCGTGTCCACGATGCCCGGACAGATCGCGGTGACGCCGATGCGGTGCTCGGCGAGTTCGGCCCGCAGCGACTCTGAGAACAGCAGTACGCCCGCCTTCGACGCGGAGTACAGGCCGAGGCTGCGCGACGGCGTGAACGCCGCGGCCGAGGAGATGTTGACGATGTGTCCGCCGACACCGCGTTCGACCATCTGTCGTCCGAATTCGCGGCTTCCGGTGACGACGCCGCGCAGGTTGACGTCGAAGAGCCGGTCGACCTGCTCGTCGGTGGCGTCGAGCGCGGCACCGGCGACAGCGATCCCCGCGTTGTTGACCACGATGTCGGGGACGCCGTGCCGCTCGCGCACGGTGGCGGCGAATGCGACGAACGCCTCGGTGTCGGCCACGTCGAGCTCGTAGGCGTGCGCGGATGCCCCGGCCGACTTGCAGGCCTGCGCGGTCTGTTCGGCGGTCTCCGGTCTGAGGTCGGCGAGCACCAGCTCGCATCCGCGTTCGGCCAGGGCCAGCGCGGTCTCCCGGCCGATCCCGCTGCCGGCACCGGTGATCACGACCAGCTTGCCGGCGAGGCGACGCGGCGCGGCGAACACCCGGGCCCGCTCGACCGACGCCGGTGTCTCGGCGGTCTCGGACTGCGCCGCAAGGAAGTCCGAGACGACCTCGGTCAGGTACGCCGGATGCGTGTACGGCAACCAGTGGCCGGTCGGGGTGTCGCGGCGCCACAGCTTGGACGCGTAGGTCGGGGTGTTCTCGTAGATCGCGGGCCGCAGTGCGATGTCACGCTCGTTGACCACCTGCAGCACCGGGACGGTCGTGATCCGGGGGTTCGGGTGGCTCAGTTTCTGCCGGATGTTGGCCCGGTACAGGGCGAGTCCGGAGATCATGTCGCGCCGCAGCGTGTCGGCGACGACGACGTTCTCCGGCGGCGTGCCCTCGACCGTCCGCAGGAACCGCTTCCACGCCGCGGGGGCGCCCATCGCGGTCAGCAGGATGTTCGGCAGCACCGGAAGCTGGAAGAGTCCGGTGTACGACGACGAGAGTGATTGTGTCGCAATGGTTCGCAGATCATGCGGCGTCGGTCGGGCGACACCGTCGTGGAGCATTCGGCCCAGATGGTCGAGGTTGGGCCCGGACACCGAGACGAACGATGCGATCCGCGTGTGCGCCCGCGGGCGGCTCACCGCCTCCCACGCCTGCACCGATCCCCAGTCGTGGCCGACCACGTGCACCGGGGCGTCGGGGCTGACCGCCTCGGCGACGGCGAACAGGTCGTCGGCGAGTTCGCTCAGCCGATAGGGCTTCACCCCGCGCGGGCGGTCGCTCTCCCCGAACCCGCGACAGTCGTACGCGACGACGTGGTACTCCTCCGCCAGCCGTGGGGCGACGTGGGTCCACAGGTGATGGGTGTCGGGCCAGCCGTGCACGAGCAGGACCGTCGGATTCGACGAGTCGCCGAGTTCGAAGGTCGCCAGCCGCACGCCGTCACTGGTCACCGATCCCCGACGCCAGTCCGGACGAACCTGTTGTGCCTGTTCAGCCATCAGTGTCACCTCGTTGTATCCCCCGATGGAGATACACGTTACCAACGGTTACACGAAAGTCCAGACCCTGCGGGGAGGCGATTTCCGGGCCGGATGCGCGAAGGACCCGTCTCCGATGGAGCCCGGGTCCTTCGCGGTGGTGTGGCAGGCCTTCGTGGAATCCGCGCGCAACGGCTGTTTCGGCGGCCGCGCGGCAATTGCGGCCGGTGCGCGGGACCTACTGTCGGTACGACGACAGGAAATTGCCGATCCGCTCGATTGCATCGGAGAGGTCGCGCGACCATGGCAGCGTGACGATGCGGAAGTGATTGGTGTCGTCGAGGTTGAAGCCCGAACCCTGCACCACGAGGATCTTCTCCTGCAGCAACAGGTCCTGGACGAACAGTTCGTCGTTGTGGATCTCGTGGACCTCGGGGTCGAGGCGCGGGAACGCGTAGAGTGCGCCCATCGGCTTCACGCAACTGACGCCGGGGATCTCGTTGAGCTTCTCCCAGGTGACGTTGCGCTGTTCGTAGAGCCGCCCGCCCGGCGACACCAACGCCTCGATCGATTGGTAGCCGCCGAGGGCCACCTGGATCGCGTGCTGGCCCGGCACGTTCGCGCACAGACGGGTGGAGGCGAGGATGTTCATACCCTCGAGGAATCCCTTGGCGTGGTCCTTCGGGCCGGTGAACACCACCCAGCCGGCGCGGTAACCGCACACGCGGTACGCCTTGGACAGGCCGTTGAACGTCAGCACCAGCAGATCGGGTGCCAGCGACGCGATGTTGATGTGCTTCGCGTCGTCGTAGAGGATCTTGTCGTAGATCTCGTCGGCAAGGATCAGCAGCGAATGCCGCCGCGCCAACTCGACGATCTGCTCGAGGACCTCGCGTGAGTAGACCGCACCCGTCGGGTTGTTCGGGTTGATGACCACTATCGCCTTGGTGCGATCGGTGATCTTCGACTCGATGTCGGCGATGTCGGGGTTCCAGTCATTGGCCTCGTCGCAGCGGTAGTGGACGGGGGTTCCGCCGGCGAGTGAGGTCATCGCCGTCCACAGCGGATAGTCCGGAGCCGGAATCAGCACCTCGTCGCCGTCGTTCAGCAGTGCCTGCATCGTCATCGTGATGAGCTCGGAGACGCCGTTGCCCAGGATGACGTCGTCGACGTCGAAGTACGGGAAGTCGGGGATGAGCTCGTAGCGCGTCACCACCGCGCGCCGCGCCGACAGCACACCCGCGGACTCCGAGTATCCCTGTGAGTAGGGGAGCGCGTGGATCATGTCGCGCATGATCACGTCGGGGGCCTCGAAGCCGAAGAGGGCGGGATTGCCGATGTTCAGCTTGAGGATCCGGTGGCCCTCCGCCTCGAGCCGCTGCGCGTGCTCGTGCACCGGACCGCGGATCTCGTAACAGACGTTCTGCAGCTTGAGCGACTGGTCCAGCGGCTTGAGATTGAGGTTTATATGCGAAACATGGGGCCTACTCACGAGTCGATTGTCGCAGCCCGGCGCAAATGCGTTTTCGGCGGTGCTGGTGCAGCGACGCTGGTCACACCCGATTCGGACACGAAAACGGGCCCCGACCGTGTGGTCGGGGCCCGTTTTCGTGTCACGGTAGGCGACTACTTGTGGCCGGGCCGCTTCTTGCCCGCGGCGATGCCGAAGCCCTTGGCCCTCGACGCACCGGTCTCGGTGATGGTGCGCGAGTCACCCGAGCCGTTGTTCGACGGCGCGGCCGGGGCCGGGGCCTCGGTGGCGGGAGCCTCCGCGGCCGGGGCCTCGGGTTCCGGAGTCTCTGCCTGGGCGGGGGCCTCTGCCTGGGCGGCCTCGGCCGGTGCCGCCGGAGCAGCGGTCTCGGCGGCCGGCCTCGGAGCGGCCTTGCCGATGCCGCCCGGGCGCTTCTTGCCCGCGGCCATGCCGAAGCCCTTCGCCTTGGCCGGCTTCGCCTCGGTCACCGCGGTGGCCGAACCGGCGTCCGATGGGGTCTCCGCGGGAGCCGGAGCCTCTGCCCGGGCGGGGGCCTCTGCCTGGGCGGCCTCGGCCGGTGCCGCCGGAGCAGCGGTCTCGGCGGCCGGCCTCGGAGTGGCCTTGCCGATGCCGCCCGGGCGCTTCTTGCCCGCGGCCATGCCGAAGCCCTTCGCCTTGGCCGGCTTCGCCTCGGTGGCGGCGGACGCGGCGGTGGCAGCCGACGCGGTGTCGGCTGTCGGCGCGGCCTCCGGAGCCGAAGTGGCCTCGGCGACCTTGGACTCGGCCGGTGCGGTCACCCCGGCGTCGGCGGCGGCCGCGTTCGGCGTCGACTTGGCGCCCGGGCGCTTCTTGCCCGCGGCCATGCCGAAGCCCTTCGCCTTGGCCGGCTTCGCCTCGGTGGCCGGTGCGGAGGTCGCCGCCTCGGCCTGGACGGCCTGCGACGACTCGGCCTCGGCCGGGGCCGGCGCGGCGGTCTTGGCCGCGGCACCCGGCTTCTTGCCGCCCTTCATGCCGAAGCCCTTCGCGGCGGGCTTCTTCTCGACGGTCTCGGCGGGGGCCGATCCCTCGGCCGGTGCTGCGGTCTTGGCCGCGGCGCCCGGCTTCTTGCCGCCCTTCATGCCCAGGCCGACCTTCGGCTTCGGAGCCGCCTCGGTCGTCGTGGCGGCCGCCGCAGCGGGGGCCTTGACGGGCTCGGGCTCGGGTTCCGGCTCCGGCTCGGGAGCGGCCGGACGCGGGCCGAGGTAGCGGCCACCGAGCTTGACCTCGGCGTTCGAGCCGCGCTTGACCGACTCGAGCAGCAGCTGGGCGACGTCGACGACCTCGACCTTGCCCTCGGACTCGGTGCCGGAGGTCCGTGCGGTGACGCCGTCGGTGAGCATGACGCGGCAGAACGGGCAGCCGGTGGCGACCTTCTTGACCTGCTCGCCGCTCGTATCCCCGCGCCCATTGGGCCCGCTCGCTGCGCTCCCGGCGCCCAGGGTGCCGAGCGCCTCGTCGACCCGGTCGATGTTGATGCGCTTGCCGATCTGCTCTTCCATCCACATGCGTGCACCACCGGCACCACAGCACATGGACCGTTCGCCGTGACGCGGCATCTCGGTGAGGGTCGAGCCCGACGCGCCCATCAGCTCACGCGGGGCGTCGTAGACCTTGTTGTGACGGCCCAGGTAGCACGGGTCGTGGTAGGTCACGCTCTCGCCGCCGATCGGGGCGACCGGGACCAGGCGCTTCTCGCGGACGAGACGGTTCAGCAGCTGGGTGTGGTGGACGACCTCGTACTTGGCGCCCAGCTGCGGGTACTCGTTGCCGAGAGCGTTGAAGCAGTGCGCACAGGTGACGACGATCTTCTTGCGCTGTTCGGGCGCGGTGGAGAAGACCTCGCCCAGCATCTCGATGTTCTGCTGTGCCAGCATCTGGAACAGGAACTCGTTGCCCGCGCGGCGAGCCGAGTCGCCGGTGCAGGTCTCGCCCTCGCCGAGGACCAGGAAATTCACCGCGGCCATGTCGAGGAGCTCGGCGACGGCCTTGGTGGTCTTCTTCGCGCGGTCCTCGTAGGCGCCGGCACAACCGACCCAGAACAGGTACTCGAAGCCCTCGAACGACTCGACGTCCTTGCCGAACACCGGGATGTCGATGTCCATCTCGTCGATCCAGGCGGTACGCGCGGAGGCGTTCTGGCCCCACGGGTTGCCCTTGTTCTCGAGGTTCTTGAACATACCGGCCAGCTCGGTCGGGAAGTCCGACTCGATCAGGACCTGGTAGCGACGCATGTCGAGGATGTGGTCGACGTGCTCGATGTCGACGGGGCACTGCTCGACGCAGGCACCACAGGTGGTGCAGCTCCACAGGGTCTCGGTGTCGATGACCGCACCGAGATCCTCGGGATCGAACTCGCCCTCGGTGGCCGAGACGCCCTCGCCGCCCCCGATCCTGCCCTTCGACTCACCGACGAGCTTGCGGGCGGCCTCGGCACGGGCGGCCGCGGGGATCGCGTTGAGCTTGTCTTCCAGGACGTTGCCGTCGGCGTCGACCAGGCCGACCTCGTCGCCGCCCATGTCCTTGCGG
This sequence comes from Gordonia aurantiaca, assembly GCF_039939235.1. Classification (NCBI taxonomy): domain Bacteria; kingdom Bacillati; phylum Actinomycetota; class Actinomycetes; order Mycobacteriales; family Gordoniaceae; genus Gordonia; species Gordonia aurantiaca. The sequence goes on from NZ_JBDUUF010000001.1 coordinate 184,378, forward strand.
CCACCCGCCAGCAGGTAGGGGGCCTTGGCGTTGCCGTGGTCGCGCAGCGACATGATGAGCAGCTTCGGGCTCAGCGGCTTGCCGGTGTTCCACGCCGGGCACTGCGACTGGCAGCGGCCACACTCGGTACACGTGGTGAAGTCCAGCCAGGCCTTCCAGGAGAAGTCCTCGATCTTGCCCGCGCCGAAGGCGTCGACGTCGGGATCGGCGGTCTCCATGTCGAGGACCTTGCCGTTGGACATCATCGGCTTGGCCGCGCCGAGGGCGACGCCGCCGTCGGGCTCACGCTTGAAGTAGATGTTGAAGAACGCCGAGAAGCGGTGCCATGCCACGCCCCAGTCGGTGTTGAGGCCGACCACGGCCAGCCACACCATGCCGCTCATCAGCTTGATCACCGCGAAGATCGACACCAGGGTCGGGGACGCGGGCAGGATCTTGGCGACCTGCTCGGTGAAGAAGTCCGATGCGGTGTTCGAGTGCCCATATGTCGCGATCTTCGACGACTTCACGAGGATCATGCCCAGGCCCTCGAGGAGGACGACGGCCTCGACGAAGTAGGCCGCGCCGAAGCGCGAACCCGAGAAGCGCGACAGGCGCTCGGGGACGCGCGGGTGGTTCAGCTGGCGGATCGCGATCAGCGCCAGGATGCCGACCACGGTGCCGATGCCCAGTAGCTCGTCCCACAGATGCCACGCGAACGTGTCACCGAACAGCGGCCAGTGGAACTCCGGGTCGATCGACTGTCCGTAGGCCTCGAACCACAGTAGGGCGCCGCCCATGAAGCCGATCATGACGAGCCAGTGGGCCCAGCCGACCGAGCGGAACTTCACCATGCGGGTGTGGGCGATGAACTCCTTGATCATCGTCCACAGGCGCGGGAAGAACGGCCAGATCCGGGAGCTGGGGACCTTCTGGCCCAGGCGGATGGTGCGGAACATCTTCACCACGCCGCGGAGGAAGAGGTACCAGCAGAAGAGGCTGATCACCGCAGCGGTGGTGCCGATGGCAATCGTCGTGGCTGTCACGGGCGCGTACCGGCCTTTCGTCTAGGTCGTCCGCCTCTGCGGGGGCACACAGGGTGCGCAGGGCTGTCCCGCAGGGCGGTGTACTACAGGTAACCGTAATTCCTCACGTTCATGCAGCGCTCGCAAGGTTGGCCTAATACCTGCTGGTCTGTTCCACCCAGGATGATACTCACGAGTAACTTACTGTCGAGTCAGGGTGTGGGGGATCGCATTCCGGTCCCGCTGGTGGGTATCCGTCACCGGGTGTGGGCGACCTTCTCGAGCTCTTCGAGAGCGGTGTCGAGGTGCGTGAGCAGGCGCTGGAGGCGCGGGAGCTGGGCGCGGGCGCCGATCAGCCCGAAGTTCACGTGGTCGGCGGTGCTGGTGACGGTGATGTTCAGCGCCAGCCCCTCCATCGCGATCGACACCGGGTAGACGCCGTCGAGCCGGGCGCCGTTCCAGTACAGCTGCTCCGACGGCCCGGGCACGTTGCTGATGATGATGTTGAACTGCGGCGGGACGTACTGCACGACGCCCGGGATCGTCGCGAACGCGAGCGGCGCGAAATTCGCGGCGCCGAGCGCGAGGGCCTGCAGCGGCCGCAGCCCGCGGACGACGTGCTTGGAGCTGCGCGCCGACGCGACGATCCGCCGGGGCCGCCGCTCCGGATCGGACTCGTCCGTCGCGAGATCGACGAGGATGGCAGTGACGGCGTTGCCCTCGGTGTCGTCGTCGGTGTGCATCGAGACCGGGACGGCCGCGATGAGCGGGCTGTCGGGCAGGGCGTCCTGGTCGATCAGGTACGACCTCAGCGCGCCCGAGCACATGGCCACGACGACGTCGTTGAGCGTGATCTCCAGGGCCTGCGACACCGCGCGGAGCCGGGCGATCTCCCACTGCTGTGCCGCGAAGCGCCGGGCGCTGCCGATCGCGACGTCGAGGATCGTGCGCGGTGCGCGGGGGACCGGCGGGACGAAATCGGGTTTCCGCAGCGCGGCGACGGCGACCTTCGCGGCCGCGGGCGCCAGGCCGGCGACCTGGAGTCCCGCGTCGGCGAGCGACGAGACCCTCGACCGCAGCGACGGCGCGGGCTTCGGCTGCCGCTTCGCCACGAGCGCCGGGTCCCAGGGCGCGGAGCCGGACCGGTCGTCGGGATCGGGCGAGAGCATCCGCTGCAACAGCCGCAGCGCGGAGACGCCGTCGACGATCGAATGGTGGATCTTGCTGTAGATCGCGACCCGGCCGTCCTCGAGGCCCTCGATCACGTGGATCTCCCACATCGGCCGGAACCGGTCGAGCAGGGTGCCGTGGTTGAGCGAGACGTAGCGCAGCAGCTCGCGGACCCGGCCCGGACGCGGTAGCACGGTGCGCCGGACGTGATAGTCGAAGTCGATCTCGTCGTCGTGGGTCCAGGCGAAGTTGCCCAGCATCGTCACCGGCGGCGCGGGCCGCTTGCGGAAGAGCGGATGGACCTCGGCGCACGAGGTGAACGCCTCGATCACCTCCTCGGCCAGGTCCGCCGACGTCTGCCCCGCGCGCGGGACGAACAATTGCAGTCCCCCGACGTGCATCGGCTGTTCGCGCGTCTCCGCCAACAGGAAGATCGACGAGGTCACCGGCATGTACTGCATGCACACCCACTTTCACGGGTTCGTGTTCACTCACGCGTCGGGGCTGAGCGCGGCGGTGTCTCCAGTATCGCCGTGCCCGGGTGGAAGCGGCGTGGATTGGTCTCATTCCTGCGGTGAGACGGCCCGTGCCCGCCTAAGGCGGCCCGGACCGGCGGTCGCGTTGGGCGAAACGCGAAGGGCCACCTAGGTTGTACGGGTGAGGTCCGCTGCCCGTCTCGTCGCGCCGGTCGCGCTGATCGTCATCGAACTGTGGATCACGATCGCCGCGACGTGGCTGTGCGTCGCGTCGTCGGGCCGCATCGTCGACGACGAGCAGATGCCCGACGGCTCGACGCTGATGGTGCTCGGGTCCCTGGTGTACGCGGACGGGACCGCAGGTGACTACGTGCGCGGGCGACTCGACACCGCAGTGGAGCTGTATCGCACCGGCAAGATCGGCCGGATCATCAACTCCGGCAACGGTTCCGACGAGGCCGGGGATGAACCGGCGGTGATGCGCGCCTACCTCGAGGCGAAGGGGGTGCCGTCGGGGGTGATCGTCGACGACCCCGAGGGTCTCGACACCGCGGCCAGCTGCCGCCGGGCGCGCGAGGTGTTCGACGTCGGGTCGCTGGTCATCGTGACGCAGGACTTCCACCTGCCCCGGGCCATCGCGCTGTGCCGGGACGCGGGGATCGATGCGCGCGGCGTCGTCGCCGGCTGTGACTGCCCGTCATGGACGTTGGTGCGCAACCACATTCGCGAGGCGGTGTTCGCGGGACCGCGGGCGGTCCTGAGCGCGGTCGGTTGAGCGCGGTCGCTGGAATGGCGGCCGCACACGGCTCGTCAAAGGATCCCGCCGCTCACCGGCAGATCGGCGCCGTCGGCGGGGGAGGTCACCACCAGCCGGTGATCTTCCGCAGGTCCGTCTCGATCGCGGGGATGAGGCTGCGCACGAATGTCGCCGACAGGTGATGGTAGTCGTGCCACACCAGGATGTTGCCGACCACGGCCGGGCAATACTCGTCGTCGCAGAAGGCGTCGGAATAGTCGAGGAACGACATGTTCGGGAACTGGTCCGCCATCGCCTGCGCGGGGTCGGTGGGTGCGAGGGCCTGGGCCCGCGAGACGCCGCACACCTCCGGCTTGCGGCCGCTGGCGAGGCACTCCGGCGGCTTCAGCTTGCCGGTCGACCACGGGTTGTCGCGGATGGCGATGACCTTCTGGCCGCGGTCGCGGAACTGCGAGAAGATCTCGACGTAGTCCTTGGGGACGCGGTCGCCCTTCTGGGCGCCCTCGGGTGGACGCGTCGAAGTCGTGAACACGTAGTCCGGCTTGTCCTCGGCGAGTCGCTCCATGACCCGGCGAGACCAGTCGTTGCACTGGTAGTACTTCTGTCCGAACCAGGTGAAGACGTGCTCGGTGGTGAGTGCGCAGCCCACCTTGAGGTAGGTGGTCACCCGGAAGTGGTTGCGCTTGCCGATGTCGTCGAGTGCGGTGATCCACTGCTCGGCATGCGAGCCGCCGACCAGCGCGATGGTTCGCGTGGCGTTGACGTCGCCGTAGTATCCGACCTTGATCGACGGGTCCTTCCACCCGCTGATGATCGAGTCGTACGACGTGATCGGCCAGTCCATGTCGACGACCTGGGGGCTCGGCTGCGCCGGGACCTTCGGGACCGGGGCGCCGTCTAGGAAGGCGCGGGCGCCGGGGTAGAGCCGTGGGTCGAGGTTCGCGGTGTCGAGCGTCGCGTTGGCCTCGTCGCGCTGCCAGATCACCGCGGCGCTCCCCGCGGCGATGGTGGTGACCAGCAGGACCGCGACCAGCGTGATCCTCCAGGCGCGGGAGTTCTGGAAACCGGACTTCTCCGCAGCCCCGGCCTTCGACATCCGGGTCCTCGACGCGCCGCTCGTGGAGGTCTCCGCCGCCCCGGACGCCCCGGACGCCCCGGACGCCCCGGACGCCTCAGACGTCGGCGGCGAGTCCGCGTTCCCGGCCTCGACGGCTCCGGCCGCGGCCTTCTTCCGCTTCACCGACCCGGCACGCAACGGCGCCTCGACGTACTTGGTCGTCAGCCACGCGATGAGCACGGACACGGCGAGGATGCCGGTGCCCTCGAGCCACGAGACCTCGTCCTGGTACCGCCAGGCCAGGTAGAAGATCAGCAGCGGCCAGTGCCACAGGTACAGCGCGTATGCGATGGAGCCGAGCCACACTAGCTGCGGATAGGCCAGACCGCGCGACACGGCCGCCTGGCCCGCGCCGGTGGACGCGGTCGCCGGGGAGCCGGACCAGATGAGCAACAGCGTCGCGCCGACCGGGACGAGCGCCCACGCGGCCGGGTACTCCTGGACGCCTGCGATCCACCAGCCGCAGGTCACGATGAGGCCGAGGGCGACGAGGCCCATCAGGTTGCGCAGCCGTGCCGACAGCGCGATCCTCGGCATCCAAACGGCCAGCAGACCGCCGGCCAGCGGCTCCCACAGGCGCGCAACGGTGTCGTAGTAGGTGAACGGTTGGTTGATCTCGTGCCGGTAGTTGGCCCATGCGAAGGAGACCAGCGCGACGGCCAGCAGCGAGAACCCGACGATCCCGCGCACGACCTTCGGCCGGGCGAGCACGGTGAACACCCGTGACAGCGCCCGCAGGATGCCGCCGAGTGCCAGGGCGCAGAGCAGTGTCAGCAGGAAGAACTGGCCCTGCATCGACATCGACCACAGGTGCTGCATCGGGCTGTTCGCGGAGTCGGCGGCCGCATAGTCCTGCGACTCGAACGCGAGATACCAGTTCTGGTAGTACAGCGCGCTGGCCTGCAGCTCGGCGCCCAGCGGACCCCAGCGCGTCGTCGGCATGACGAGCGCGACCATCAGCGCGACGAAGGCCAGCACCAACAGCAGCGCCGGCAGGAGACGGCGGACCAGGCGCCAGAAACGCGGCCACGGGTTGAGCGCCTTGCCCCACGGCACCGACGCCGGCTGGGTCGCCAGCACGTGCTTGAGCAGCGAGGCGACGAAGAAATAGCCCGAGAGGGTCAGGAATACGTCGACGCCGCCGGAGACCCGGCCGAACCAGACGTGGAAGATCGCTACCAGGGCGATCGCGATGCCGCGCAGACCATCGAGGTCGAGCCGATAGCCCGAGGTGTTACCCGTCGCGGCGTCCTCGTTGGGCGTCGCGACGACCGGGGGCACATCGGGATGGGTCGTACGCACAGACGGCGATGGTACTTGTCCCGGGTCGCCCGACGCCCTCGCCGCGGAGGGTGTCGGCACATGCACATGAACCCCTCGGCTCCGCGGATTCGCGCGCCCACCTCGGAAAAGGCCGTACGCTCGAGGAACGGCCGTCGCGCCCGGGTGTGAGGAGTTGCATCATGCTGATCTGGTCGATGGGTGTCTCGGCCGACGGTTACATAGCCGACCGGGACGGCGCATTCGACTGGTCCGTGCCGAGCGACGAGCTGTTCGCGCTGCACACCGAACGCATCGGAGAGCTCGGCGTCGAGATCCTCGGACGACGGCTCTACGAGACGATGCTGGTCTGGGAGACCGACCCCGCGATGCGCAACGACGCGGCGAGCATCGCCTTCGCCGATCTCTGGACGGCGCTGCCGAAGGTCGTGTTCAGCCGCACCCTGCACTCCGTGCAGGGCAACGCCCGCCTGGCGACCCGGCCGCTCGCCGAGGAGATCTACGACGTCCTCGCGTCGACGGACGCCGACGTCGAGATCGGAGGCGCCGACCTCGCCGGCCAGGCCCTCGCACTCGGGCTCGTCGACGAACTGCGCATCTTCCGCCATCCGGTCGTCGTGGGCGGCGGCACCCCGTTCTTCCCGCCGGTCACCCGGACGATCGATCTCGATCTCGTCGAGACCCGGGTGTTCGACGACCCGGTGCTCTACGAGCGGTACCGGGTGCGTCGTTCCTGAGCGGTCACACCGCCCTCATCGGGCTCGCCGTGTCCGTGCCCACCCGCTCGCGCAGTGGCCCCTTCGTTCGATCGGGCCACCAATACGTTCTCGGTGCGTCTAACCCTTCAGCCGCACCGATCGCCCCGGCACCCTGTCTCCCAGCCGCCAGACGCATCACCGATGCCCACGATCACCAGGGGAGACATACATGACGACACGACGATCCGTTGCGATCATCGGAGCCGGCCTGGCCGGGACCACCGCGGGACTCGGCCTCGTCGACGCCGGTTTCGACGTCACCATCTACAGCGATCGCGATCGCGATTCGCTGCGCAACAAGGTTCCGCCGACGGGCGTCGGCGTCCTCTTCGGCAAGTCCCAGGAGTGGGATGCCGAGATCATCGAGGACCTCTACACGGTCGGCAAGACCACCGGCATGAGCGCCCGGCTCTACTCGGGTTCGGGTGAGGACCGCACCCGCGTGCTCGAGTACGACCCCGAGTACGGCTACGTCGCCGCGGCCGTCGACCTGCGCCTGCGCGCCGACGACCGTCTGGGCCGCTTCCTCGACCGCGGCGGCCGCTTCGAGGTCACCACCGTCGACCTCGACCGTCTCGACGAGATCGCGGGCGCCGCGGACCTGACGCTCGTCGCGACCGGCAAGGGCGGCCTGTCGTCGCTGTTCCCGGTCGACGAGTCACGCACCAAGTACCGCGAGCCGCAGCGCCGCCTGCTGCAGGTCACCCTGACCGGCGTCGAGCCGGGACCCGACGTCTTCTCCTACCGCAGCTCCGCGGGCGCGGGTCACTCCCTGTTCAACCTCGACAGCGAGAACGGCGAGATCTACGTCGGCCCGTTCCTGCACAAGGACGTCGGCCCGACGTTCTCGTTCATCGTCTTCGCCAAGCCGTCGGGCGCCTGGGCGTCACGTATCGACGACGTTCACGACGCGATCGGCGCACGCCGCGCGATCGCCGGCATCTTCGCCGAGTTCTTCCCGGAGGACGCGCCGGTCATCGAGCAGCTGCAGGTCGTCGAGTCCGACCCGGTGTCGTGGCTCAAGGGCGCGGTCACCCCGACCGTGCGCAAGGCGGTGGCCACCACCAAGAGCGGACATCCCGTCGCCGCCATCGGCGACACCGCCATCTCCTTCGACCCGGTGGCCGGCCAGGGCGCGCAGAACGCGATCATCCAGGTGGCCGAACTGGTCAAGGCCGCCCGGGCGCACTCCGGTGAGTTCACCGCGGAGTGGCTGGCCGAGGAGTTCGAGAAGCACTGGGAGCGTCGCGGTCACGCCGCCACCGAGGTCACCCGCCTGTTCCTCGGCGATCCCGACTACGCGACCCACCTGGAGTTGTCGTTTCCGGCCGCCGCGGTCAACCCCGACGTCGCACAGGCGCTGTTCGGCCTGCTGTCGGACCCCAATCCGCTCCTCGGTCTGCGGACCCGTGAGGATGTCGAGAACTTCATCACCGCCGTGGCCGGAGAACCGCACGATCAGGTCATCGCCAGGTTCTCGCCGGCCGGTGAGTTCTCTGCCGCGCCGTCGGCCGTGACCGTCTGATCGCACGGCCTCCCGGCAGGGGTCTGCCATCGTCGAGCCGCACCCCGGCCGTGTCCTCTCGGACGCGGTCGGGGTGCGTCTGCTGTGACACCCGACCCCGGTTCTGTCACGTGAGGTGTGATACGAACTACACCGTCGAAGATGTCCCGGGTTCTCAGAGGGGGAGTACGTGAAGACGGGTTGGACCTTGGCCGACGCACCTCCGCAGACCTCGCGGACGGCCGTGGTCACCGGAGCGAATTCGGGTATCGGCAAGGAGGCGGCGCGCGGCCTCGCCACCCTCGGGGCCACCGTGGTGCTCGCCTGCCGCAATCCCGAGACGTCGGCCGCGGCCCGCGACGACATCGTCGCCGGCGTGCCGGGCGCCGAGGTGGAGGTCGTCGAACTAGACCTCGCCAGCCTGGACTCCGTGCGCTCCGCCGCCGAGGAGATCGGCCGGCGCTTCGGACAGATCGACATCCTGGTGAACAACGCCGGCGTGATGCGCGCACAGCGGGACCTGACGCCGGACGGGTTCGAGATGGACTTCGGCACCAACTTCCTCGGCCACTTCGCGCTGACCGGCCTGCTGATGGACCGGCTCCTCGCCGCCGACGCCGCGCGGATCGTGACGGTCGGCAGTCACGCCCACCGTGCCGGCAGCATCGACTTCTCCGATCTCCGGATGGACCGCACCTTCAGCAGTGCCGGGGCGTACTCGCGCGCCAAGCTCGCCCAGATGCTGTTCGCTTTCGAACTCGACCGGCGGCTGAAAGTCGCTGGGGCGTCGGCGATCTCGCTCGCCGCACATCCGGGTGGCACGCGGACCGGCGTCATGCGCGAACAGAACAAGTTCCTCCAGTGGGCCTATCATGCGCCGTCGCTGCGCTGGCTCACCGACCGGTTCATCATGGACCCGCCCGAGGGGGCGCTGCCCATCCTGCGTGCGGCGACCGATCCCAAGGCTAGCGGCGGCCAGTACTACGGCCCGGTGGGCAGTCTCGGACTCGCCGGGCCGCCCATGCTGGTCGAGCCGGCGCCGAAGGCCAAGGACGAGGTCGTCGCCGAGAAACTCTGGGGCATCGCCGAAGAACTCACCGGGGTGGGTTTCGACCTCGAGGCGTGACCGCCGCCCGGACGTTCAGGCCTTGAATCGCCCGGCAAAGCTGCGCAGCGGGAGATCGGCACTCGTGACGATTCCAGGCGGGGCCGCGACCACCGATCGGATGGAATTCAGTGCGGGCAGGCCGGTGACGGTCATACCGATCGACGCGAAGTTCTCCGGGTTCGACAGGTCGAATCCCTTGCGCGGGAAGATCATGTGCTTGGAATAGATGTTCGGGTCGCCGGTCACCTGGGTGATGTAGCAGCCCTGGATGTTCCATGACGGATCGGTGTGCGGGGTCATCTGCCACTCCAGGTGGGTCTCGACGCGGGGCACACCGTCGACCATTCCCTGGTACTTGATGTAGCTACCGCCGAGTGACCCGGCCGGCAACTGGTACCAGCCGAGATCGACATCCTTTGTGCAGGCCCCCAATTCGTAGGAGAACCTCACCTCGTCGAGTTGGAGGTCGAAGGCGTCGGCCATCAGGTAGACGGAGTCGGCGAACACCGCGGTGAACTTGTACAGCGAATCGGGGATGCCCGGGTCGTCGGCCGGCAGGCCGTAGCCGACCGCCTTCCAGGTGTCGACGGAGTGATGGCACGACACGTCGACCGATTCCTTGACCATCACGTTCTCGATCTCGGCGACGTCGGCGGTGTGCACGATGCCGAGGATCTGGGTCAGGCCGGGATTCATGCCGGTGCCGTAGAAGGTCGCGCCGCCCTTCGCGCATGCCTCCGCGATCAGTTCGCTGACCTTCCGGCCGGACGGATGAGGGTGATTGGTGTCGCGGTGGTAGCCGGTGATCCAGTCCGCGGTCGTGACGATGTCGATCCCCGCCTCGAGCACCCGGATGTACAGGTCCTCGTCGGGAAAAACGCCGTGGAAGGTCAGCACATCCGGTTTCGCGGCGATGATCTCCTCGACGGTGCCGGTCGCGGTCACCCCGATCGGGCCGATGCCGACGATCTCGCCGGCGTCCCGGCCGATCTTGTCGGGCGAGTAGCAGTGCAGGCCGACCAGTTCGAGGTCGGGGTGGTTGCGGATACGCCCGATCATCTCGGTGCCGAGATTGCCGGTCGCGACCTGGAAGACCCGGATCTTCTCGGGTGCGGTCATCGTGGGTTCCTTTCGGGGGCAGAGGGTTCGGGGGCAGAGGGTTCGGGGGCAGAGGGTTCGGGAAGGCAGGGTTCAGGGCCGGGCCGCGCTCGGTTCGTTTCGCGCTGCCGCGCTCGGTTCGTTTCGCGCTGCCGCGCTCGGTTCGTTTCGCGCTGCCGCGCGGCGGAGCTCCTCGAGTTCCGACCGGTGGATACGGACGTACTCGTCGGCCGCGGCACCGCCGTCGGGATAGAACTGGCGGGCCCACTCACGCAGCGCGGTGAATCCGGCATATTCTTTCCGGGACAGCGCCGGTGGGTCGGAATACCGCTGGTGCGCCCAGATCTCGATGTCGGCGGCGAACTGCTCGATCACGAAGCCCGCCATGGTCTTCCCGTACTCGGTGATCTCGCCGGTCTCCTCACCGGGCTTGCGCCCGATCCACACGGTGAACCGGACGTCGGAGGTGTGCTCGTCCACCGGGGTGACCGCGGGCATGGTCCGATTGTCGACCATGCCCCAGCTCTTGGTGACCGAGCAGCCGAGCCCCGCGTTGATGGATTCGACCCCGCTGGAGGCGGATTCGAGGGTCGCGCCCTCGTCGAAGGCGATGGTGAAGTCCACAAACGAGACCGGCCCGGAGAAGTCGTGGCGGGTGAATTCCGGCATGAACGGGGTCTTGTGCACGAACTTGAAATGCGCGAAGTCGACGCCGTTCTCCATGATGTACTGCGGGTGGATCTCCAGACCCGGCCGGTACAGCGTCGCAGCGGGCACCGGCGGGTAGTAGTCGGCGGCGGTGGCGTCGTCGCCGAAGTCGGCGAAGATGTCCGGGACGTCGAAATAGGGCGGCCGGCCTTCGACGTCGTGCCAGATCCACACGGCCTCATTGCGTTCCACCACCGGATAGCTGCGAATGCGCCGTCCGCGGTTGGGATGCTTCTCATACGGGATGCACACGTTGCGGCCCTCGGCGTTCCATTCCCAGCCGTGGAACGGGCACACCAGGTTCTCGCCCTCGACGTGACCACCGTGACCGAGGTGGGCGCCGAGATGTTCGCAGTAGGCGTCGAAGACCGAGATCCGGCCCGATCTCGACCGCCAGGCCACCATCTCGCGCCCGAAGTACTTCATCGTGTGGACCACGCCGACCGGGATCTCCGCCGACCATGCGACCTGGAACCACCCGGTGGGGGTCATCGACAACGGCGTTCGCGCCATGACAGTCACGGTAGGGCCACCGCGGAGAAGAATACAAGAGGGTTCTGTGAAACAGGTGGGCTGCATGGTTTGAGATGTCGTCCACCGGGCTACTCGAAGGTCGAGGATGTGTGGCGCGGACTTTTCGCAAAACATAGGAACGCTTATTCGCGGTTTGTATCATCAAGCCAACCGGTGTGACGTGAGTTACAGCGGCGACCGGTATGGCATCAAGGCAATGGCGCCAGGAGGACGGACGGATGACAGTGGCTACGAGCAGTGTTTCCCCGACGACCGCGACGAGGTCGAGGTCGAGGCTGCCGGGCTTCGTCCGACCGGCCGAGGCGCGTCGCCGGCTGCGTAACCGTCGGTGGGAGAACGAGCTGTATAACGTCCGGCAGCCGGAACGCGAGACCTGGGCCGTCACCGAGGACGGCGCACGACTCCGCGTCCATCACCACGGCCCCGAGGGCGCGCCGGTGCTCGTGCTCATCCACGGGTGGTCGTGCTGCATCGAGTACTGGAACCCGCAGATCAACGCCTTCGCCGAGAACTACCACGTCATCGCCTACGACCAGCGCGGTCACGGTGACAGCTCCTGGGGTACCCGCAGGTTCGACGCCGACGTGCTCGCCGACGACCTGCAGACCGTAGTCGAGCAGGCCGTCCCGGCCGGATCGAAGGCCGTCTTCGTGGGGCACAGCATGGGCGGCATCACCGTCCAGGCATGGGCCCACCGCCACCGTGACCGGGTGGAGGAGCGGGCCGCGGCACTCGTCCTGGCCAACACCACCTGGGGCGGCATCGCCGAGGAGACCCGCGTCCTGCCGCTGCTCAACGACCCGATCAAGGCTCCGCTCTGGCTCGGGCAGATGGTCCTGTCGGTGCCGTTCCCGCTCCCGGGCGGCTGGGTCGCGGAGAATCTGGTCCGTACGCGCATCCTCAACCGCCGCACCGCGACCGCCGACCACGCCGCATTCGTGCTTGCGATGAGCCGCTCCTGCAACCCGACAGCACGCGCGAAGACCGCGGTGGCCCTCACCGAACTCGCGCTCGGACCGGTCGGCGTCGAGTCCATCACCGTGCCGACCACGGTCATCGGCGGCCGCCACGACCTGTTGCTTCCGCATGCGATGACACAGCGGATCGCGCACGCGCTGTCGGTGCGTGGATACCTCGACGAACTCGTCGTCCTCGACACCGGCCACGCGTCGAACGTCGAGGCGACCGAGGAGTTCAACGCCGAGATCCACCGCGTCATGTACACGGCGTCGCTTCAGGAGCACGGCGTCGCGCCGATGACCGGTACCGCGAGCTGATCCGGTCGTCGGACGATCCGGCGAACCCCGCTCATCGGGTGTGTCGATGGGGTAGACATCAGGCCATGGAGCCGTGGATGTGCGTGTTCTGTGCCAACGAGTTCCCGCCCGCCGACTCTCCGCCGGAGATCTGTCCGATCTGCGACGACGACCGGCAGTGGATCCCGCCGAGCGGTCCCGCCTGGTTCCGGCTCGACGACCGGGCCGACAACTCGCTCGACGCCACCGAGGTCGAACCGGGGCTGATCCGGCTGACGCCGGACCCGCGGGTCGGTATCGGGCAGCAGGGCTTTCTCGTCACGACCGATGTCGGCAACATCCTCTGGGAGCCACCGGGATTCATCGGACCTACGCTCGTCGAGGAGATCGAACGGCGTGGTGGTCTGGTTGCCGTCGCCGCGAGTCACCCGCACCTGCTCGGCGCCGGGGTGTCGTTGAGCCATCGTTTCGGCCGGGTGCCGGTGTACTACAACGAGCTCGACCGGCGGTGGCTGACCAGGCCCGACCCCGTCGTCGAGTTCTGGTCGGATGAGATCGAGATCGCCGAGGGTATCCGGATCCTCCGCTGCGGCGGGCACTTCCCCGGTAGCTCGGTGCTGCACCTGCCGCATGCCGCCGACGGGCGTGGCGCGATCCTCTCCGGCGACACCGTCAAGTGCGTCATGCAGCCGGGCATGGTCACCTTCATGCGCAGCTACCCGAACATGCTGCCGCTGTCGCCGCGACTGGTGCGCCGGATCGTCGCGCGGGTGTCCGGTCTCGGGTTCGACCGGTTGTACGACGCGTTCGGCGGGGTCGTCGAGAGCGCCGCACCGGAGGTCATCGAGACCTCCGCGCGTCGCTACATCGGTTGGGCGACCGACGAGATCGTCGACCCCGACGACCCAGACGTCCCGTGAGATACGCGGATCCGAGCCGTTGCCGCGTTACTCGTCGGGGTAGCCGTTCGGGTTGAGCGACTGCCAGCGCCATGTGTCGGCGCACATGTCGTCGATGGTCTTGGTTGCGCGCCAGCCCAGTTCGGCGTTCGCGCGGCTCGGGTCGGCATACGACGCCGCGATGTCGCCGGGGCGGCGCGGGGCGATCTCGTAGGGAATCCTTCTCCCGCTGGCCCTTTCGAAGGCATGCACGACCTCGAGCACCGAGACACCCTTGCCGGTGCCGAGATTCCACGTCGACATGCCGGTGTCCCCGGTGCTGATGCGGTCGAGCGCGGCGACATGGCCGGCGGCGAGATCGTCGACGTGGATGTAGTCACGCACGCCGGTGCCGTCCGGGGTGTCGTAGTCGTCGCCGAAGATCGACAGCTTCTCCCGGCGCCCCACCGCGACCTGGGCGACGAACGGCATCAAATTGTTGGGGATCCCGGACGGGTCCTCGCCGATCTGGCCGCTCGGGTGGGCGCCGACCGGGTTGAAGTACCGCAGCGCGGCGATCCGCCAGCGGTCCGAACTCGCCGCGACGTCGCGCAGGATCTGCTCGATCATGACCTTGGTCCAGCCGTACGGATTGGTCGCCGACGTCGGCAGGTCCTCGGTCATCGGCAGCTTGGGGTCCGCGCCGTAGACGGTCGCCGACGAGGAGAAGACCAGCGTGTACACCCCGTGGCGCTCCATCGCCCGCAGCAACGAGAAGGTGGTGCCCAGGTTGTTCTGGTAGTAGTCCAGCGGCTTGGCGACCGACTCGCCGACCGCCTTGAAGCCGGCGAAGTGGATCACCGCGTCGACCTGTTCGTTCGCGAAGAAATGCTCGGTCTTGTCGAGGTCTGCGAGGTCGAAGGCATGCACCGGGATGGATCTGCCGGTCAGGGACTCCAGCCGCCCGACGACGGTCGGTTTGGCGTTGCTGAAGTCGTCGACGATGACGACGTCATGCCCGGCCGAGACCAGTTGGACCACGGTGTGCGAGCCGATGTAGCCCGCGCCGCCGCTCACGAGTACGCGCATGGAACCACCGTAAGCGTCCCGGCTCGGAGAACGCCAAACGCGCGGGCGGGGGGACGGGGCTAGCCCGTCACCTGTTCGGTGGCGGCGTATTTCTGTTCCACGGCGTCCTTGGCGGGTTGCCACCAGGCGGTGTGGTCGCGGTACCAGTCGATGGTCGCGGCCAGGCCGGCGCGGAAGTCGACGTATTTCGGCTGCCAGCCGAGTTCGGTGCGCAGCCGGGTGGAGTCGATGGCGTAGCGGCGGTCGTGGCCGGGGCGGTCGGTGACGAAGTCGAACGCGTCCTTCGGCCGGCCGAGCAGTTCGAGGATGGTCTCGACCACGGTGCGGTTGTCGACCTCGCCGTCGGCGCCGATCAGGTAGGTTTCGCCGATCCGGCCCTTGTCGATGATGGTCCACACCGCGTCGTTGTGGTCGTCTACGTGGATCCAGTCGCGCACGTTGCGGCCGTCTCCGTAGAGCTTGGGTCGGATACCGGAGAGCACGTTGGTGATCTGGCGGGGGATGAACTTCTCGATGTGCTGGTACGGGCCGTAGTTGTTCGAGCAGTTCGAGATCGTCGCGGCGATGTCGAAGGAACGCACCCAGGCGCGCACGAGCAGGTCGCTGCCGGCCTTGGTGGAGCTGTAGGGGCTCGACGGGTTGTAGGCGGTGGTCTCGGTGAACCGGGCCGGGTCGTCGAGGTCGAGGTCGCCGTACACCTCGTCGGTGCTGATGTGGTGGTAGCGCACCCGGTGCGCACGCACGGCCTCGAGCAGGGTGTAGGTGCCGACGAGGTTGGTGTGCACGAATGCCGACGGGTCGGCCAGGGAGTTGTCGTTGTGGGATTCCGCGGCGAAATGCACCACCAGGTCGGTGTCGCCGACCAGCTTGTTCACCAGCGGTGCGTCGGCGATGTCGCCCTGAATCAACTCGACCCGGTCGGCGACCGGGGCCAGGGTCTCCGGGTTGGCGGCGTAGGTGAGTTTGTCCAGCACCCGGATCGACACGTCGGGTCGGGTGGCCAGCGTGCGCAGCACGAAGTTGACGCCGATGAACCCGGCACCACCGGTCACGAGAACACGCACGACGTTCCTTCCGCCTCGGGGATCGGTGGTGGTCACTCTACCGAGATCGCGGCGTCGAACCCCCGCCGGCGAGGTCGCCGTCGCCGGCACATGCCCGTGACCGGTGGGAGCGGCACTAGGCTGAGCGGCATGCGAGGGATCATTCTGGCCGGCGGGACGGGCACCCGCCTGCACCCGATCACCCAGGGTGTGAGCAAACAGCTCGTGCCGGTCTACGACAAGCCGATGATCTACTACCCGCTGTCGACGCTGATGCTCGCCGGCATCCGCGACATCCTGGTCATCACCACCCCGCACGACTCCGCGGCGTTCCAGGGGCTGCTCGGCACCGGTGACCAGTTCGGCATCAACCTCACCTACAAGACCCAGCCGTCGCCCGACGGGCTCGCGCAGGCGTTCACCCTCGGCGCCGACCACATCGGCGACGACTCGGTCGCACTCGTCCTCGGCGACAACATCTTCTACGGCCCCGGCCTCGGCAGCCGACTGCAGGGGTTCGAGAACGTCGACGGCGGTGCGGTGTTCGCCTACTGGGTGTCGAACCCGGAGGCCTACGGCGTCGTCGAGTTCGACGGGCACGGCACCGCGATCTCGCTGGAGGAGAAGCCGGCACATCCGAAGTCGAACTTCGCGGTGCCCGGCCTGTACTTCTACGACAACGAGGTCGTCGAGATCGCGCGCGGGCTGAGGCCCAGCGCGCGCGGCGAATACGAGATCACCGACATCAACGCCCACTACCTGCGGCGCGGCAAACTGTCGGTGACCGTGCTGCCCCGCGGTACCGCGTGGCTCGACACCGGCACCTTCGACTCCCTGCTCGACGCCGGCAACTTCGTGCGCACCGTCGAACAGCGCCAGGGGCTCAAGATCGCGTGCCCGGAGGAGATCGCGTGGCGTCGCGGCTTCCTCACCGACGACGAACTGCGTTCCCGTGCAGAGAAACTCACCAAGTCGGGATACGGTGACTACCTGTTGCAGTTGCTCGAACGCGGGAAGCAGTTCTGATCCCGAGAGACCGACCACGGTGTTCCCGGCACGGCGAAAGGCTCATCCATGAAGGTGCGACCGCTCTCCATCGACGGCGCGTGGGAGTTCACCCCCGTCCAGCACGGGGACGCGCGCGGACTGTTCGCCGAGGTGTTCAAGGGCGATCTGCTGTCGGAGGTGATCGGGCACCGCCTCGACCTCGCGCAGGTGAACCTGTCGGTGTCGGCGGCCGGGGTGCTGCGCGGGGTGCACTTCGCCGACGTCCCGCCCGGTCAGGCGAAGTACGTGACCTGCCCGTCGGGTGCGGTCCTCGACGTGATCGTCGACATCCGGGTCGGCTCCCCGACCTTCGGGCGGTACGACACCGTCCTGCTCGACGACACCGACCGTCGTGCGGTGTACATCTCCGAGGGGCTCGGGCACGCGTTCTGCTCCCTCGCCGACAACTCGACCGTCACCTACCTGTGCTCGACCGGCTACAACCCGACCGGCGAACACGGCATCAACCCGTTCGATCCCGAACTCGGCATCGAATGGCCCACGGAGGGTCGCGACGGGCGGCCGCTGGAATACGAACTGTCGCAGAAGGACACCACCGCTCCCGGCCTCGTCGAGGCGCGCGAGTCCGGTCTGCTGCCGCGACACGACGACGTGGTGGCGTTCCTGCGGGGCCTGGCGGAGGAGTAACCGGGGCGCGTCGGGCCGGGGAGCCTGCGACGAGGCGTATCAGGGCGAGTCCTGCTAGTTCGGGCGCTCCGGCTTCTCGGCGTTCTGCAGCGCGATGGCGCGGGCGAGGCGGGCGTACTTGACCTCGAGGTCGCGGAACCGCAGGTACGTCGAGACGGTGGTGAACGCGAACGCGATCACCAGCAGGAACAGCACGAGGTCGAGCCCACGCTGGATGCCCAGTTTGTTGGCGACCCAGGTCACGTCGTCCTGCCGGAACATCGCGTACACCCCGAAACCGATGAACGCGACGAACAGGATCTTCACACCCGCCGACGAGCGGGCGGTGCCGCGGTTGACGACGAAGAAGGCGACGAGCGCGAGAAGTCCGATGATCGCGAGGATCTGGAACCAGATCATCGTGTCCTCACTTCCTCATCCGGGTGTGGAACAGGCCGTCGGCGACGATGTTGACCCCGTTGATCAGCGACTGCCCCTTGGCCCGTGAGTAGTCGGTGTAGAGGATCGTGACCGGCTGCTCGGCGACCCGCCATCGGTTGTGGTCGATGAGTGCGATGAACTCCGACGCGTGGCTCATGCCACTCATCAGCAGGTCGAGTTCGTCGGCGACCCTCTTGTTGAACGCCCGAAGCCCGTTGTGCGCGTCGGACAGGCCGAGCCGTCGGGTGCGAGGACTCAGGAAGACGATGGTGCGCAGCGCCATTCGGCGCAGCAGCGGCACCGATTCGCTGCGGCCTTCGGCGAAGCGGGTCCCGACGATGATGTCGATCGGCTCGGTGCGCAGCCGGGCGATCATCGCCGACACGTCGTCGACCTGGTGCTGGCCGTCGGCGTCGAAGGTCACGAAGTACTGTGCGCCGGGCTGCTTGCGGGCGTACTCGACGCCGGTCTGGATCGCCGCGCCCTGCCCGAGGTTCACCGGGTGACGGACCAGGTGGACGCCGGCGGCCCGGATCTCCTCGACCGAGTTGTCCGACGAACCGTCGTCGATGCAGACGATGTTGGGGAAGGTCTCGCGGGCGGAGGTCACGACCTCGCGGATCACCTGTCCCTCGTTGTAGACGGGTACCACCAGCCACACGTCGGCATTGGTGCTGGGGTCGGCCATGGTGAACAACCCTAACCCGGCCGGTCCCGCTGCTCCCATTCGCCGCTCGGCCATGTCCTAGGCTGGTCGGGTGCCGATCGACGTGATGATGCCCTTCTACGGCGACGTCGCGCAGTTCCGGCAGGCGGTGACCAGCGTCCTCGACCAGACCGATCCCGACCTGCGGCTCGTCGTGGTCGATGACTGCTACCCGGACCCGGAGCCCCGCGAATGGTTGATGTCGCTCGGCGACGCCCGCGTGCACTACCTGCGCAACCAGACCAACCTGGGCGTCAACGGCAATTTCCGACGCTGTGTCGAGCTCGTCACCGCCGACTGGTTCGTGGTGATGGGCTGCGACGACGTGATGCACCCCGACTACCTGCGCACCGTCGGGATGCTGGCCCGCCATCACCCGACGGCGTCGGTGATCCAGCCCGGCGTCGACGTGATCGACGAGCACGGCCGGCCGGTGCGTCCGCTGGGCGACCGGATCAAGGGCGTCCTCGCACCGTCGTTCGCGACGGTGCTCTCCGGCGAACGGCTCGCGACCAGTCTTCTGCACGGCAACTGGACCTACTTCCCATCGCTGCTGTGGCGCACCGCGGCGGTGCGGGAGGTCGGGTTCCGGCCCGGGCTGGAGATCGTTCTCGACCTCGCGCTGCTCCTCGATCTCGCCGCCGGCGACGGCTCCCTGGTGTACGACCCAGAGGTCGTGTTCTCCTACCGCAGGCACTCGGCGTCGGTGAGTTCGGTCCAGGCCGTCGACGGCCGCCGGTTCGACGAGGAGAACCGCTTCTTCGCGCAGGAGGCGAAACGTTTCGCCGGTCTCGGCTGGTCCCGCGCCGCGCGGGCGGCGCGGATGCATGCGACGTCGAGGCTGAACCACCTGCAGGCGCGGGTGGGGGCGGGGCTCGGCCGGTTGCGGCGCTAGCGCTTCCCAGGATCGCGGGTTCACCCTCGAAGTCGCGGGTCACAGCTCGCGATTCTGGTCCCAACCTGCGATTTTGCGGGGGCTCGGGTGCCGCAGGACGCCGAGCACATGCACTGCGAGGCCGACGACGGGGCCGACGATCAGGGCGACGCAGGTGCGGAGATCCACGTCAACGGGGAGCAGGAGCATCCCGACGGCCACCAGCGTCGCCACCCACCAGCCCGCGGCGTACCACCGGTGCGCGCCGGCGGCGACGGCAGCGGCGCCGGTGACGGTGAGCAGGGCCAGACCGGTCGCGCCGCCGGTGAGCAGGGCGACGACGAGGCCGTCGAGATCGAAATCGGCGCCGAACACCGTGCGCAGCAGCCACGGACCGACCAGCCAGGCGGCAACCATCCCGACCGCGCCGGCCACGCCGACGATCCCGAGCGGCGCGGCCAGCGCGGCGATCGGCTGGTGGCGACGCTCGACGAACCGGGAGATCAGCACGCCCTGGAAGCTGTTGAGCGGGACGAGCAGCGGGGCGCGGGTGAGGGTGACCGCGAGGACGAGCGCGCCGATGACCCGGGCCTCGGCGGCGTCGGGGGTGCCGCGAAGGTTCGCGGTCAGGTTGATCAGCACCGGGAAACCCATGACCAGGACGGAGCTCGCCGCGGCGGCCGCCATCGCGGTCAGCGTGTTCGCGGTGAGCCGACGCGCCGGGACGTCGCCGCCGATCCCGAGCGCACGGCGCGCCGTCGACGACGAGAGCAACAGCACGCACCACGAGACCGAGCCGATGACCGTGATGATCAGGAATGCGGTGGTGCCCCAGCCCGCCGCGACCGCGATGATCGCGCCGGCCAGCCGGAGCAGCGCGTCGACCGACACCAGCACCGCGAACGACGACCAGCTCAGCGTCCCGGACAGCGCGCCACACAGGTGCGCGTACACCGCGAAGCTCGCGACGCCGGCCGCCAGCAGCAACACCGACAGCCCCCGCTCGGCGCCGAAGACCGCGTCGCTCCACAGCGGTGAGGTGGCCGCGACGAGCACCGCCAGTCCGAGCCCGATCCCGACGTTGACGAGCACCGGTCGCGATCGGGCCCCGGCGTCGGCGGCCGCGCGCACCGCACGCGTCGTCTCCTGCAGCTGGCCGTTCTGGGCGCCGGTGACCAGACCGTAGGCCGCCCAGAAGACCGCGAACACACCGTAGCCGACCGCGCCGAGGTGCCGTGCGGCGAGCAGCAACACGAGATAACCGGATGCCGCGGCGATCAACGTCGCGATCGTGACCCGGCCCAGGGAGGCGGCGCCGATGTCGTTCGCGGCGTCGTCGTCGCGAGGCGCGTCCGGCGTGGATGCCATCCGATCCGTCGTCATCGTCGGTTGCAGCCCTCCGGCTCCTTCGGGAACGCCGTCCTGCGGGCTCGGGCGCAGTTCACGCGGCCTCTCCCGTCTCGGGGAACCTGGGGAGTGCGGGGGTCAGCAGCCATGCCTCCCACAGGTTCTTGAGCGGCTTCGACGAGAAGTTCGACGCGAGCGCCATGAAGTCCTCGGTGGTCACCGAGCCGTACCGGTACTTCTCGGTCCAGCGTCGCAGGAGCGCGAAGAAGTCGTCGTCGCCGATCGTCAGCCGCAACGCGTGCAGCGTGAGCGCGCCGCGCTTGTACACCCAGTCGTCGAACATCTTCCGCGGCGTCGGATCGGCGAGCGGCACCCGCACCGGGTTGTCCGCGAGCTTCTCGTAATAGTGCCGCCCCCACTCGTCGGCGCGGCGCCCGCCGGATCGTTCGCTCCACAGCCATTCCGCGTAGCAGGCGAATCCCTCGTGCAACCAGATGTCGCGCCAGCGCGACGCCGTCACCGAGTTGCCGAACCACTGGTGCGCGAGCTCGTGCGCGATGAGTCGCTCCGCGTCCCGGCTCCCGTCACAGTGATTGGCGCCGAAGGTCGAGAAACCCTGTGCCTCGATGGGGATCTCGAGATCGTCATCTGTCACCACGACGGTGTACTGCGGGAAGGGATACGGTCCGAACATGTCGACGAACGCGGCGATCATCTCGGTCTGCCGGCCGAAGTCGACGGCGAAGTCGTCCTCGAGCCGGGGCGGGATCAACCCGGTGACCGGAACGGGCTCGGACGCGAGCGTGATCGGTTGGTACTGCCCGATCTGGATCGACGCCAGGTAGGTCGGCATGGGTTCGACCTGTTGGTACACCCACGTGGTCCGGGCCGCGCGCACCCGCCGCGACTCCAGGACGCCGTTCGCCAGGGCATGGTACGGGCTGTCGGTGGTGATCGAGATCCGGTACGGCGCTTTGGCTCTCGGGTGGTCGTCGCACGGGAACCACGACGCCGCGCCATTCGGCTGATTGGCGCACAGCGATCCGTCGGTCAGCTCCTCCCAGCCGACCTCACCCCACGGGCCGCGGATCGGTCGCGGACTGCCGTGGTAGCGGACGGTGATGGTCATCGCGCCGCCCGGCGGCACCGGTGTGTCGGGCGTGACGGTCAGCTTGTTGCGGCGATGGCTGTGGCGGGCGCGTCTGCCGTTGACCGACACCCGTTGCACAGACAGCGAGCTCGCGAGGTCCAGTCCGAAGCGCGTGAGTTCGCGCAACGACGTCGCGGTGAGTACCGCGGTGCCCTCGAGGCGGTTGCTCGACACCTTGTATTCGAGATCGAGGTCGTAGCGGCAGATCCGGTAGCCGAGATTGCCGTTGTCGGGGAGGTAGGGGTCCAGGACATCGGACGGCTCTCCCAGCAGCGGTTGCCGGGCGTTGCCTTTCGACCCCAGGCCAGATTTTCCCGGCACTCTCGACTCCACTCCGTTCTGCCGACGGTCCCGCTCCGCCCGACGGCACCGCATCATGCTGTGCTGCGCGCCTGTTCCGCCGGGGTGCGTCGCGGTCGGTCACGACGCGGTTGCGGTTGGGCGGCGATGTCCCGATTTCGGCATATCACCCGCGGCGAGACGGTGTCGTCGCAGACACTGAGAGAGTACCCGGCGGCGGGGCCCCGGGCCCGCCCGACGATTGCGAGGAGCAGGGCATGAGCGGAATCGGAAGTCTGGCGCAGTTTCTCGCGCGACTGATACTCGGCATCATCTTCATCGCGCACGGCTGGCAGAAGCTGGTCACCAACGGCATGGACGCCACCAAGGCGGCCTTCGGGCCGGAGGGGATGGACGTCCCGTACCCGGATCTCGCCGCGTATTACGCCACCTGGGTGGAGTTGGTCGGCGGCATCATGCTGATCCTGGGCCTGCTCCTGCCGATCGTCGCGACGCTGCTCATCGCGGACATGATCGGAGCGATCGTGTTCGTCCATGCCGATGCCGGATTCTGGAACACCGACGGCGGCTACGAGTGGCCGCTCGCGCTGATCGCGGGCCTGCTGGCGGTGGGTTACATCTCGAACGGCCGTGCGGCGGCGGACAGCTATCTGGTCCGCCGACGCCGCCGCGACGTGGTCTGACGGGCGGCAGTCGCACGGACGGACGCGCCCGGCGGGCGGATTCGACCGGGCAGATCCGACCGGGCAGATCCGACCGGGCGGGGTTCAGACGAGCGCGAGACCGTCGATCGTGGCGGCGGCGCTCATCTCGTCGGCGTCGCCGAGTTCGTCGACGAGACGGGTGACGAGCTCACGTTCCTCGTCGGCGTGCCGGAGTCCGACACCGTCGATGAGTCCGGGCGAGATGATCTCCACCGGATCGAGACCGTGTCGATGCGCCACGGCCGCCCCGATGAGTCGCTGCGCCTGGGCCGGGTCGTCGTCCCACACGGCGTCGGCGGTCAGCAGGTACAGCCGGACCGCGGGCGGGTAGTCGCGCAGGTGCACCAGTGCCCATGCCCAATGCTTGGCGACGTCGACCGTGGCGGCCTCGCCGCGTCCGTGGGTGCGGACGTACTTGCTGTGCAGTTCGCTGCACAGGTAGTTGATGTCGGTCCACAACCGCAGGTGTGACATGCAGCGGACGCAGTCGTGCAGGTTGGCCAGATACCTGATCGAGTAGGGGCCCTCGCGTCGCGCCCGGATCTCCCGGAGGACGGAGAACTCCGCCAGCGCGTGGTCGTACTGGCCCGCCGCGTAGAGGGCTTCTGCTTCGGCCTGCAGTTCCTCGATCATCTTTCGCATTGTCGTCCACCGCGGCGGTCGCCGCGTGCGATTTGACCGAACTGGGACAACCGGCGTCACCCCGTCGCGATCTCGCACCGAATCGAGTCGTCGGTCCTATGGCATGCGCCCGTCGGGGCTGGCATCGTGACATTCATGAAGGACGACATCGGCAGCACCCCCGAAGGCTCCGACGGCGAGTACAGCCTCGACGAGGACGACCAGCTGCAGCCCGAGGACACGCTCATCGACCGTGGCCTCGACGACGTGCTCGACGAGGGGTACTCGCCGCCGGACCACCCGCCCAAGGGCGCGACCCGCGGGCTGACCGCACGTGAACAGCGTGAGGGCGAGACGCTCGACGAGCGTCTCTCCGAGGAGGAGCCCGACGTCGGCGCGGCCGATCCGCTGGACGAGATCACCGCCGAGGAGCGCCCGAACGGATTGGCGCGCACACGATTCGGATCATGACGAGGAGTTCGCCACCGACGACGAGGTCGGCGCCCGGCGTGCCGGCCGGCTGATCGCGCCCGATCTCGGCTCGGGCATCGACACCGAACCCGACGCGATCGCCGACGACGCGGGCATCGCCGGCGCCGGCGCCTCCGCGGAGGAGGCCGCCGTGCACTACATCGACGACGAGGAGTAGCGCGCCTACCCGGCCGGCGGGGCGTCCTCGGTGAATTGCGCCATCACGGCGACCAGCCGGTCACCGACGGCGTCCCGGCTCAGGCCGAGTCCGCCCAGCGCGCCGGCGATCCGCTCACCGGCGAACAGGCCGAGTAGCAGATGCCTCGGTGCCGACGTGGGTCGTGGCCGAGGTCGACGGCGGCCTGCACGGTCGCCTCCAGCATCGACTTCGCGGCGTCCTCGTAGGGAACGAGGCCCGTCGCCTCGTCGTCCGGGATGTCGCGGGGAGCCGGGGCAACGGGGCCATCGCCGGCGACCACGCCCCGGCCTGCACCGCGTCGGACAGCTAATCGAGCGGATCGTCGTGCACCTCGCGGATCACGGCGATGAGGTCGTCGAGTCGGAGGGGTACGGGGTTCGGGGCCATGCGTCAACCGTAGGTTGACGCACTCGCGTCGTCAGCCAGTGGTTGGACTACGTGCGGCCGTCTGGGGGACGCCGACGGTCGGTTGCGCGGGGGACCATCATTGACAGGACGGGATGCCCCCGTGACGATGGAAGCGGAGTCACGCCGTCGCACCCTCCGCACCTTGCCACGGGAGGCAATCCAGTGAGCATCACCGAGTCCGCCGTCCGCCCCGACAAACAGTCCGGCGCCGATCCCGTCCGGCGGTACCTCGAGGTGCGGGCGCTGACCGACCAACTCGCCGAACGCCTCTCACCCGAGGACCAGACCCCGCAGTCGATGACCGAGGCGAGTCCGACGAAATGGCATCGGGCGCACGTGACCTGGTTCTTCGAGGAGTTCATCCTCCGCGCCGACCCCGACTACGTCGTCTACGACGAGACCTTCCGCTACCTGTTCAACAGTTATTACGAGGCGGTGGGAGAACGGCATCCGCGTCCCGATCGTGGACTGGTCACCCGGCCCGGCGTCCGGGACATCGCGCGCTATCGCGAACACGTCGACGCGGCGATGGTCGAGGCACTCGAGGCCGGCCGACTCGACGACGCCGCCCTCGACCTCGTCGAACTCGGGTGCAATCACGAACAGCAGCACCAGGAATTGCTGCTCATGGACATCAAGCACCTGTTCTCGATCCACGCCTTCGGTCCGGTCTACGTCGACCGCGAGCCCGATGTCCCCGGCCGGCCGCGGCCGATGGGGTGGCGCGGCTTCTCCGGCGGCGTCCACGAGATCGGTGCGGTCGGCAGCGGTTTCTCCTACGACAACGAGGGTCCACGACACCGGGTGTTCCTGGAGGACTTCGAGATCTCCGACCGGCTGGTCACGAATGCCGACTGGTTGGAGTTCATGGCCGACGGCGGCTACCGCCGCCACGAGTTCTGGCTGTCCGACGGTTGGGCGAAGATCAAGGAAACCGGTTGGGAGGCGCCGGGTTACTGGCGCAAGGAAGACGACGGCACCTGGACCACGTTCACCCTGTCCGGCCGTCGTCCCGTCGTCCCAGACGAACCGGTGATGCACGTGTCCTTCTACGAGGCGGACGCGTATGCGAAGTGGGCAGGAGCCCGCCTGCCCACCGAGTTCGAGTGGGAGGTCGCGGCCGGCACCCTCGGTGACGCGCGCGGCCAGTTGCTCGACCCCGACCGATGTCACCCCGGCCGCGTGACCTCCGCGATGGTGGGGGACGTGTGGGAATGGACCGCGAGCGCCTACCTGCCGTATCCGGGATTCGTCCCCGCCAACGGCGCGGTCGGCGAGTACAACGGGAAGTTCATGAGCGACCAGCACGTCCTGCGTGGTGCGAGCGCGATCACCCCGGCCGGGCACGAACGCATCACCTACCGGAACTTCTTCCCCGCCGCGTCGCGATGGGTCTTCGCCGGACTGCGGCTCGCCCGATGACCACGACCGGCCAGGGGCGCACGGACACGGGCGAGGTGAACGGCCTTGCCGCAGACGCCCTCTCGGGGTTGTGGCAGGACCCTCCCCGCCTCCCGACCAAGTGGCTCTACGACGAACGGGGAAGCAGGCTCTTCGACGAGATCACCCGGCTTCCCGAGTACTATCCGACCCGGCGCGAGACCTCGATCCTGCGCGTGCGGTCGGCCGAGATCGCCCGGGTCACCGGGGCCCGGGCGATGGTGGAGCTGGGGTCGGGCACCTCCACCAAGACCCGCCTGTTGCTCGACGCGTTCACCGACGCGGCCGCACCGGGACAACGGTTCGCCTACGTCCCCGTCGACGTCAGCTCCGAGATCCTCACGGCCACCGCGGAAACGCTGTCCGCCGACTATCCCGGCATCGACGTGGTCCCGGTGGTCGCCGACTTCACCGAATCCGGCCTGAGCCTGCCCGACGCCGACGGCATCCGTCTGGCGGTGTTCCTCGGCGGCACCATCGGCAACTTCGATGCCCCCGCCCGCGACGAGTTCTACCGCCGGCTGGCCACATCCCTGGCGCCGGGGGACTTCTTCCTGCTGGGCACCGATCTCATCAAGGACACCGGACGGCTGGTCGCCGCGTACGACGATGCCGCCGGGGTCACCGCCGATTTCAACCGCAATCTCATCGAGGTGCTACGTGCCGGCCTCGATGCGCGCGGTCTCTACGCCGACGACTTCGAGCACATCGCGCGGTGGAACCCGCGTGAGCACCGCATCGAGATGTGGCTGCGCGCACGCCGTGACGTCGACGCGTACTTCGCCGTCCTCGGGCGCGCGTGGCGGCTACCCGCCGGGGCCGAGATCCACACCGAGATCAGCACCAAGTTCGATCCCGACTCCCTCCGGAAAGAACTGGAGGAGGCCGGATTCGGGGTGGTCTCGACGTGGACCGACGACTTCGGGGACTTCGCGCTCACGCTCGCCCGGCGCTGACGGGTCGACGCCGCGGGAACCGTCAGCTCCCGGCGAGCAACTCCCGCACCCGGGGTATGACCCGCGTGCCGTACAGCTCGACGCTGCGCATCAGCTCGGGGTGGCCGAGCGTTCCGTGTGAGTACTTCATGTCGAAACGGCTGAGCCCCAGTGCCTTCGACGTCGAGGCGATCTTGGCCGCGACCGTCTCCGGGGAACCGACGAACAGCGCACCACCCGGTCCGGTCGACCGCTCGAAGTCGAACTTCGACGGTGGCGGCCAGCCGCGTTCGCGGCCGATGCGCCCGACGTAGTCGCGATAGTGCGGCCACAGCTCCTCACGCGCCTGCGCGTCGGTCTCGGCGACGTGGCCCGGGCAGTGCACACCCACCGGCAGCGGGTCCTTGCCCAACTGGGCGGTGGCGCGGTGGAACAGGTCGACATAGGGCCGGAACCGCAACGGGTCGCCGCCGATGATGGCCAGCATCAACGGAAGTCCGTACGACGCGGCGCGCACCACCGATCCCGGGCTGCCGCCCACTGCGATCCAGGTCGGCAGCGGTGGGTTCTCCAGCTCGGGATACACCCGCTGGTCGCGTAGCGGACCCCTGGTCGATCCCGACCACGTGACGGGCTCACCGGTGCGCAGCTGCGCGAACAGGGAGAGTTTGTCCTCGAACAGCTCCTCGTAGTCGGCGAGGTCGAATCCGAACAGCGGGAAGGATTCGGTGAACGAGCCGCGTCCGAGGATCACCTCCGCGCGTCCCGACGAGAGCGCGTCGACCGTCGAGAAGCGTTGGAACACCCGGATCGGGTCGTCGGAGCTGAGGACCGTGACCGCCGAGCCGAGCCGCATCCTGCCGGTGCGGGCCGCGATCGCGCCGAGCACGACCTCCGGAGCCGACACCGAGTAGTCGGGGCGGTGATGTTCGCCCACACCGAGGAAGTCGACCCCCACCTCGTCGGCGAGAACCGCCTGTTCGAGGAGATTGCGCAGGGTCTGCGCCCCGGACAGCAACGTGCCGTCGGCATCGGCGGTGACGTCACCGAACGTGTCCAGGCCCAGTTCGAGTTCGGGTGTGGCGGTCTGCGATTCCATGCCGGAATCGTGTCACGATCGGCCGATTTGTGTCATCGTGGGTGACTCTTCCGCCTGATCCGGCAGAACGTGGTGCCCGAAGTGTTATGTGTTCTCCTCGGCGTTTGCATGTGAACGCCCGGTCGGCGCGCGTGCGCTGTGCCATGCTCTAAATCGTCAGGGGACCATTTCGGTGGTCCCTTTCTTCTAGCAAAGGAGACTCCAGATGTGGGATTCGTTCTGGGATTTCATCTGGTACACGATCGTCATCTTCGCCTTCGTCGCCTACCTGATCGTCCTCTGGCACATCATCACCGACCTCTTCCGTGACAAGGGCGCGTCCGGACTGCAGAAGGCGGTCTGGGTGATCTTCCTGATCATCTTCCCGTACCTCACGGCCATCGTGTACCTGCTCGCGAAGGGCAAGGGCATGGCCGAACGCCAGCGTCAGGCGGTCGAGCAGGCCAAGGCCGCCTCCGACGAGTACATCCGCTCGGTCGCGGGAACCACGCCCACCCAGCAGATCACCGAGGCGAAGGCGCTTCTCGACTCCGGGGCCATCAGCCCGGAGGAATTCGAACATCTCAAGGCCCAGGCCCTCGGCAAATCCGCGTGAGTCGCGATACGGTCTGTCCCGAGTGTGGCCCGACATGACCGGACCGAACGACTGATCTGGAGCCGCGGTGATCGGATACCTGTGCAAGCGCATCGCTGCCTGGGCCGTCCTCGTCTTCATCGCGACGAATCTGACCTATTTCCTGGCCGGTTGGTTCCTCGACCCCCGATCCAACTACGCGCTCCGACGACCGCCGTTGCCGGAGAACGTGGTCGACGCGACCCTGAGCAGATACAACCTCAACGACAAGACCCCGCTGGTCGAGCGTTGGTGGGAGTGGCTCACCGGGGTCGTGCTCCACTGGGATTGGGGGTCGACGCCGGTCGGGGAGAGCGTCAACGCCGAGATCGGGTTCCGCCTGGTCTCCTCGGTGCAGCTGCTCGCCGCCGCCACCGTGATCTCCACCCTCCTGGGCATCGCGCTCGGTGTGTACACCGCGTTGCGCCAGTACCGGCTCGCCGACCGCGCCTGGCAGTTCATCTCGATCGCGATGATCAACCTGCCGGTGCCGGTCGTCGGCCTGGGAATCGTGTTGGCCGCCATCTCGCTCAACCAGGTCCTCGGCCACACCGTGGTCTACGTGTCCGGCGCGTCGAGCGTCGGCGTGGAGGGCTTCTTCCCCGTTGTCGCAGACCGCATCCGGCATCTCATCCTGCCGACCATCACCCTCGTGGTGATCCAGTACGCCGGCCTGCACCTCCTGCAGCGGTCGCTGGTGCTCGACACCATCAACGCCGACTACGTCCGCACCGCCCGCGCCAAGGGTCTCACCCGCGGCGTCGCGGTGCGCCGGCATGCCCTGCGCACGGCCATCATCCCGGTCGCCGTCGGCATCGCCTTCGCCATCCCGGCGGTGTTCACCGGCGCGGTGCTCACCGAGACCATCTTCGGATGGGAGGGCATGGGACGGTACTTCGTCACATCGATCAACACCAACGACATCCACGGTGTCGTGGCGGTCGCCGCCTTCGGCGCACTCGCGACCGCGGTGGGCGCGATCCTCGCCGACCTCGCCGTGGTCTGGCTCGACCCGAGAGTGCGGGTGCGCTGAGATGACCATGCTCCCACCGGAACCGCGGGGACCGAACTCCGGTCGCCGCGACGCAACCGCCCCGATCATGGGCGAGACCGGCGGTCTTCTCGGCGAGACCGACGCCACCGCCGCGCCCATCGCCCGCCGCCGTCGTGGCCGCGCCGTCATCCTCGCCAAGCGCTATGCGCGCAGCCGGTCCGCGCTCCTCGGACTCGGGATCTTCGTCCTGCTGGTGGTCTTCGCCGTGTGCGGCGGTCTCTTCACCGGCTACTCCTACACCGACGCCGACTTCCTCGCGATCGGGTTCCCGCCCGGATCCGAGGGGGTCGACGGCATCCACTGGTTCGGCACCAACGACGCCGGCAACGACCTGTACGCCCAGGTGGTGCACGGCCTCCAGCGATCGCTGACGATCGCGGTCCTGGTGTCGGTGGGCACCACCGTGATCGCCGCGCTCCTCGGCGGATTCGCCGCCTACTTCGGCGGCTGGGTACAGCGCATCGTGCTCGGCGTGGTCTACCTGTTGCTCGTCGTGCCGACCTTCCTCATCCTCGCCCTGGTCTCCAACAGCACCGGGGGAGACTGGCGCTGGCTGATCGTCGTGCTCGTCGCGTTCGGCTGGATGATGCTGGCGCGCGTCATCCATTCGCTGGCGCTGTCGGTCCGGGAACGCGCCTATGTGGCCGCCGCCCGCTACATGGGCGTCGCGCCGCTGACGATCATCGTCCGCCACATCCTCCCGAACATCGCCTCGTTGCTGGTGATCAACTTCGCGCTCGGGATCGTGACGACCGTGCTCACCGAAACCGGGCTCTCCTTCCTGGGATTCGGAGTCAAGATCCCCGACGTCACCCTGGGCTCGCTCCTGCAGGCGGGTGCCGGGACCCTCGCTGCGTCGCCGTGGCTGTTCTGGTTCCCGGCGGCGGTGCTGTCGTTGCTCACGGTGTCGATGGCGCTCGTCGCCGACGGACTGCGCGACGCCTTCGATCCGACGTCGGGCGGAGGAGGTGTCCGCCGGTGACCGTCGTCCACGAACCCGTCCCCGAGACGACCGGTACCGTGCTGCAGGTCCGGGATCTGCGCGTCGACCTCCGCAGCGAGGCGGGAACGGTGCACGCCGTCCGCGGGCTCGACCTCGATCTCGCGCCCGGACGCACCACCGCGATCGTCGGCGAATCCGGATCGGGGAAATCGGTCTCGGCCCTTGCCATCCTGGGCCTCCTTCCGGACACCGCGCACGTCGGCGGATCGGTGACGCTGCGCGGCCGGGAGCTGACCGGGTTGAACGACAAGGAGATGTCTGCGGTCCGCGGGTCGCAGATCTCGATGATCTTCCAGGACCCGTTGTCGTCGCTGACCCCGGTGTTCACCGTCGGCGCACAGATCTCCGAGGCGTTGCGCGCACACCGGTCGATCAGCGCAAGGCAGGCCTGGGCGCGGTCGGTGGAGCTGCTCGACCTCGTCGGGATCGGCGATCCGCAGCGGCGCGCCAAGGCCTTTCCGCACGAGCTGTCCGGCGGGATGCGACAGCGCGTGATGATCGCGATGGCCATCGCCAACGATCCCGCGGTGATCATCGCCGACGAGCCGACGACCGCCCTCGACGTGACGATCCAGGCGCAGATCCTCGACCTCCTCGGCACCGCGCGGCGCGAGACCGGCGCCGCGATGCTGCTGATCACCCACGACCTCGGCGTCGTCGCCGGCCACGCCGACGACGTCGTCGTGATGTATGCGGGGCGTGCGGTCGAAACCGCCGACGTGGACACCCTGTTCGCGCGACCGAGGATGCCGTACACGATCGGGCTGCTGGGCGCCGTGCCGCGGGTCGACCGCCGCACCCATGCGCTGGTGCCGATCCCCGGCTCGCCGCCCGCGTCGATCGACCTGCGGGACGAATGCCAGTTCGCGCCGAGGTGTCCCGTCGCAGTCGACGGGTGCCGCCGGGGCGAACCCGCACTCGCCGATGTCGCGACGCCGACAGGGGAGGCCGTCGCTCACCGGGCAGCATGCATCCGGGCGTCGGAGATCGACGCCGACGGACGACTCGGCGGCGCGCCGGTCTTCGAGGTCCCGGACGCCGCCGAGCCGGCCCCCACCGTCGAACGCGCGCTCAGGCCGACGGTGCTCGAGGTGACGGGCCTGACCAAGACCTTCCCGCTGACCAGCGGGCTCCTGCGACGCCGTGTCGGCACCGTCCGCGCGGTCAACGGCATCGGCTTCGACCTCCGGCACGGCGAAACCCTCGCGCTCGTCGGCGAATCCGGTAGCGGCAAGACGACGACGCTGCTCGAGATCATGGACTTCGCCCAACCCGCCGGTGCCGTCCGCATCGGCGGCGTCGATCCCGCAGACGTTCCGCGACGCGCGGCGAAGGCGCTCCGGCGCAAGGTCTCCATGGTCTTCCAGGATCCGTCCGAGGCGCTCGACCCGCGGTTCACCGCCTTCGATCTCATCGCCGAACCACTTCGTGCGCTGGGGGAGTCGAAGTCGATCACCGAGACGAAGGTGACCGAACTGATGCTGCGCGTCGGACTCGATCCGGTCCACGCCGACCGGTTCCCGTCCGCCTTCTCCGGTGGGCAACGGCAGCGACTCGCGATCGCACGTGCGCTGGCCACCGAACCCGACCTGGTCATCCTCGACGAACCGCTGTCGGCGCTCGACGTCTCGGTGCAGGCCGAGATCGTCAACCTGATCCGCCGCCTGCAGTCCGACGGCGACGTCGCCTATCTCGTGGTGGCGCACGATCTCTCGGTGGTACGGCACATGGCCGACCGGGTCGCGGTGATGTACCTGGGGTCGATCGTGGAGACCGGCCCCACCGAGCAGGTGTTCACCGATCCGAGGCATCCCTACACCCGGGCGCTGCTGTCGGCGGTCCCCGTCCCCGATCCGCAGGCCGAGCGCGCACGGCGACCGATCATCCTGCTCGGCGAACAGCCCGGCGCCACCGAGGAGATCGTCGGATGCGGCTTCGCCGGCCGCTGTCCGTTGCACGCGCTGCTCGACGACGATCGCCGGGAACGCTGCCGGACCACGGCGCCCCCGTTGGGGCCGGCCGGGAGGGAACCGGGTCATCGAGCCGCATGCCACTTCACGGAGGTGGAGTGGTGAGGCGCCGCCGGGGTCTGGTCGTCACCGTGCTCGGTGCGGTGATCCTGGTGACGGCGGCGGTGACCGGATGCGGGGCGGCGGTCGACACCGGCGCCGTGACGACGGAGGGGGCCTCGCTCAATCCGCAACCGCGTGAGAACATCCGGGACGGCGGTACCCTCACCACCGCGACCCCGGAGGTGAGCGCGCAGTGGAACACCTTCCACGCCGATGCCTCCGCCTACACTCTCGGCCTGTGGCGCTGGTACAACCCGCAACTCGCCTACTTCTCACCGGAGGGCGAGTACTCCCCGAACCCCGACTACGTCACCGACGTGCGCAAGGAGATCGTCGAAGGCGACACCGTCGTCACCTACCGACTCAGTCCGAGGGCGTACTTCAACGACGGCACGCCCATCGACCACCGGGCGTTCGTCACCACGTGGCAGACCAACCGGGGAGTCGACGAGCGGTTCATCGCCAGTTCCACCGACGGGTACCGGCAGATCGAGTCGGTGACCCGGGGCGTGGACGACCGCGAGGTGGTCGTCCGGTTCGACGGCACCTACGCCTGGCCGGACGGGCTGTTCAACAGCGTCCTGCACCCGCGGGTCGCCGACCCGGAGGTGTACAACGAGGGCTACATCCGCACCCCGCATCCGGAGTGGGGCGCCGGTCCGTACACGATCGCGTCATATGACGCCGACCAGGGCGTCGTCGTGTTCGAACGGAATCCGAAGTGGTGGGGCGACCGTGGCAAACTCGACCGGCGGGTGTTCCGCCAGATGGAGTCGCAGGCGGCCCTGAACGCCTTCCAGAACGGCGAGCTCGACGCCACCGGCGTCGCCGCCAAGGACGCCCGGGCCCGGGTCCTCACCATGAACGGCATCGACATCCGCACCGCGGCGTCCCCGCAGCAGGCGCTGTTGGTGCTCAACCTCGACGCGCCTATCCTCTCCGACCGGTCCGTGCGGGAGGCCGTGCTGTCCGCCATCGACCGGGACACGCTGGCCCGCATCCGATTCACTGGTCTCAACTACGCGGAAGAGCTACCGGGGTCGTTGTCGCTGTACCCGTTCCAGCCCGGCTACTCCGACAACCTCGCCGCGGTCCTGTCCTACGACCCGGCCAAGGCGGAGCGGCTCCTCGAGCGGGCCGGGTGGGTCACGGGTGACGACGGCATCCGCCGCAAGAACGGCAGGCGACTGTCCCTCGAGATGCCGAACACCGGCGACGACACCACCGGCCTCAATCTCTCGCGGGCGTTGCAGGCGATCCTGAAGAAGGTCGGCGTCGACCTCGTCGTGCGGCAACGCCCGTCGTCGGACTTCTCGCAGATCGTCATCAACAAGGAGTTCGACGTCTTCATGATGGGGTTCTCGTCGAGCGACCCCTACGGCATGGCCTACTTCTGCCAGGTCTGGTGCAGCGGTTCGCAACTCAACCCCGCCGGGGCGGGGTATCCCGAACTCGACGCGAAGATCGCGGAGATGGCGCGGATCGGCGATCCGGACGAGCAGATCCGGGTCGGCAACGAACTCGAGCGTGAGGCCTTCGCCCAGTTCTCGAACCTGCCGCTGTTCAACGGCCCGTCGATGGTCGCGGTGAAGGAAGGTCTCGCGAACTACGGTGCGGGACAGTTCTACGTCGGGCCCATCGAGGACATCGGATGGGAGAAGTGACCTCCGCTGCGCGAAGAGCCGAAGAGCGTGCGGCGAAGCATGATCAGAGGACCTGATCCCCGACGCGCCACAATGGGTTCACCGGTCCGTGGCCGCCGCCGAGCGGATACGCCGCGGCGAGTCCCCGGGTGACCCACTTCTTGGCGAACCCCACCGCGTCCGGCACCGGATACCCGTGCGCCAGAGCACAGGCGATCGCAGCGGCGAGGGTGTCCCCGGCACCGTGGTCGTGCGGGGTGACGATGCGCTCGTGGGTGAGTTCGATGAACTCCGAACCGTCGTAGAGCAGGTCGGGCGACCGGTCGCTCGACCGCAGGTGACCGCCCTTCACCAGTGCCCACGCGGGACCGAGGTCCTTCAGGGCCTTCGCCGCCTCGCGCTGGGTGTCGGCGTCCACGACGTCGATACCGGTGATCAGACGCACCTCGTCCAGGTTGGGGGTCACCACGGTCGCGAGAGGGAACAGGTTGTCGCGCAACGTGTCCAGGGCCGAATCGGCGAGCAGCTGGTTGCCGTGCATGGACGCGCACACGGGATCGACGACCAGCGGGGTGCCGGTGTCCCCGCCGATCCCGCTCTCCCGACACTGCGCGACCACCGCATCGATGATCGGCGCCGAGGCCAGCATGCCGGTCTTCGCCGCGGAGATCCCGATGTCCTCGGTGACGCAGCGGATCTGCGCGGCGACGGTGGCCGGTTCGATCTCCTGGAACCCGCTGACCCCCAGCGAGTTCTGTACCGTCACCGCGGTGACGGCGACACATCCGTGCAGGCCGAGCAAGGCGAAGGTGCGCAGATCGGCCTGGATGCCCGCGCCGCCACCGGAATCCGATCCGGCGATGGTCATCACCCGCACCGGCGTCGATCCCGGTGCGGCGACCGGCAGCAACTGGAATCCGTCGGTCACGCACGTCCTCCCGAGGTGGACTCGGCCGACACGGCCTCGAGCGGCACGTACACCCGCTTGCCGGCACGTGCGAATTCCGCGGACTTCTCTGCCATCCCCTCGGCCATCCTCCGTTCGATGTCCTCGGCGGTGGCGAGCCCGTTCTCCTCGGCGTACGCGCGGACGTCGGCGGAGATCCGCATCGAGCAGAACCTGGGGCCGCACATCGAGCAGAAGTGCGCCGTCTTCGCCGGTTCGGCGGGTAGCGTCTCGTCGTGGTACTCACGCGCGGTGTCCGGATCGAGGGCGAGGTTGAACTGGTCGATCCAGCGGAATTCGAAGCGTGCCTTGCTCAATGCGTCGTCGCGAGCCCGGGCTCGCGGATGACCCTTGGCGAGGTCGGCGGAGTGGGCGGCGATCTTGTAGGTGATCACACCGACCTTCACGTCGTCGCGGTTCGGCAGTCCGAGGTGCTCCTTCGGGGTGACGTAGCAGAGCATCGCGGTGCCGGCCTGCGCGATCATCGCCGCGCCGATGGCGGAGGTGATGTGGTCGTAGGCCGGCGCGATGTCGGTGGCGAGCGGGCCGAGCGTGTAGAACGGCGCCTCCTCGCACAGCTCCTCCTCGAGGCGCACGTTCTCCGCGATCTTGTGCATCGGCACGTGTCCCGGCCCCTCGATCATCACCTGCACGTCATGGGATTTGGCGATCCTCGTCAGTTCGCCCAGGGTGCGCAGCTCGGCGAACTGCGCCTCGTCGTTGGCGTCGGCGATCGACCCGGGACGAAGGCCGTCGCCGAGCGAGAAGGTGATGTCGTAGCGCCGGAAGATCTCGCAGAGCTCCTCGAAGTGCGTGTACAGGAACGACTCCTGATGATGCGCGAGGCACCAGGCGGCCATGATCGAGCCGCCGCGCGACACGATGCCGGTGACCCGGCGTGCGGTCAGCGGCACGTAGCGCAACAGGACGCCGGCGTGCACGGTCATGTAATCGACACCCTGCTCGGCCTGTTCGATGACGGTGTCGCGGTAGATCTCCCAGGTCAGGGCGGTCGGGTCGCCGTCGACCTTCTCGAGCGCCTGATAGATCGGCACCGTGCCGACGGGCACCGGCGAGTTCCGGAGAATCCACTCGCGGGTGGTGTGGATGTCGGCGCCGGTGGACAGGTCCATGACGGTGTCGGCGCCCCATCGGGTCGCCCACACCATCTTCTCGACCTCGTCGGCGATCGAGCTGCGGACCGCCGAATTCCCGATGTTCGCATTGACTTTCACCGCGAACCGCCTGCCGATGATCATCGGCTCGGACTCGGGGTGCCGATGGTTGGCCGGGATCACCGCACGGCCGGCGGCCACCTCGGACCGCACGAGCTCTTCGTCGACGCCCTCGCGGGCGGCGACGAACCGCATCTCGTCGGTGATGATGCCCGCACGGGCCCACGCGAGCTGGGTGCTCGCGCCGTTCACCGGTTCGGGCCGGTTCCAGCCGTCGCGGACCGGCGCCAGCCCGCGCTCGACGTCGATGTCGGCGTCGGGATCGGTGTATGGGCCCGACGTGTCGTAGACGTCGAGATGTTCGCCGTTGGTGAGATGGATGCGACGCACCGGGACGCGCAGATGGTCGACCGTGAGGTACTGCTTGGTGCTGCCCTCGATCGGACCGGTGGTCAGCTCCGAGGTGGTGGGTGTGGTGGATACACGTGTGCCCATGATGATCTCCCTACGCCGGCATTACCCGGACAGGTTCGAGCGGTCGGCGACCGCCTGTCGCCATCTCAGCCCTCGGTGATCGTGAGAGCCCCCGCGGTATGTGGTTGTGCTGTTGCGCACGCCACCTTACATCCGGGCCGGGACCCTCGTCAGCCCCCGTCCGGGCAGAAAGGCCCTCGGCAGTTACGGAACCGTAAGGTAGTGTGTGACCGGAGTCACACGGGTCGTGCGTCGAGCAGCGGCGGAATTCCCGGCCCGCGGGGGATGTGACCCGCGTGAGTGACCAGAAGGGAGCGCAGGTGCGACGCAAGTTCCGGCATCGTCCGCCGCAGTCTGCGAGATCGATCCTGCAGCAGATAGCGCAGGTCGTGCACAATCCGGCCCGTGAACGCTTCGAGTTGTGGGTCGCCGGTGACCTGGTGGGCGTGATCGGGTACTCGATCGACATGGTCGACGGGAAGAAGACCATCACCGTGCTGCACACGGTGCTCTACGACGAGTACAGCGGCCACGGCCTCGGCACGCGGCTGACGCGGACGATCATCCACTTCGCCCGCGAACAGAACGCCCGGCTGCGGCCGGTGTGCTCGTTCACCAAGCACTACCTCGACCGTCACCCGGGTGTCGTCGAACTCGCGCCGGTGTGATCAGTCCGCGAGCAACCGCTCCCGCAGCACATTCTTGTCGATCTTGCCCACGGCGGTGACCGGCAGGTTCGGCACCACCCGCACGTCGTCGGGCAGCTTGAACGCCGCGAGGCCTCGGTCGCGCAGGAAGGTGCGGAGCTCGGCCGTCTCGAGGGGGGCGGCCGGCGGGTGCTCGTGGGAGAGGACGACCGCGGCGCAGATCTTCTCGCCGAGCGCCTCGTCGGGGAGCCCGACGACGGCGACCTGGCGGACCGAGGGGTGTGCGAGGAGGTTCTCCTCGACGTCGTCGGCGGCCACGTTCTCGCCGGCGCGGACGATGGTGTCCTTGATGCGCCCGGTCACCTCGAGGTGCCCCGACGGCAGTCGCGTGACCTTGTCGCCGGACCGGTAGAAGCCGTCGGGGGTGAAGGACTTCTCGTTGTGGGCGTCGGCCCGGTAATAGCCGCGGATCGTGTACGGCCCGCGGACGAGCAGTTCGCCCTCCGTGCCGTCGGGCACGTCGTTCCCGTCCTCGTCGACGACGCGCACCTCGTCGAACTCCGACATCGGCGAGCCCTGCACCTCGTGGACCAGTTCGCGCGGCTCGTCGGGTCGGGTGTAGCAGACGAGTCCCTCGGCCATGCCGAACACCTGCTGGACGATGTCGCCGAGCGCCTCGTCGAGGGCCTCGGCGTCGGGTCGGGCGAGCTTGGCGCCGCCCACCTGCAGCAGGCGCAGCGACCCCACGTCCGCGGGTTCCCACTCGGTCGCCGCGCACCACAACTGGGCGAGCGCGGGTACCAGTGCGGTCGCCGTGACGCCGTGACGCTCGATGAGGCCGAAGGTGTTGTCGGGGCTCGGGTTGTCGGTGAACACGACGTGCCCGCCGACGGCGAAGGTGCCCAGGATGCCGGGGCAGCACAGCGGGAAGTTGTGTGCCGCGGGCAGCGACACCAGGTAGGTGTCGTCGGCGGTCAACCTCGCCGCCTGCGCCGACAGCCGGGCGTTGAGGTCGTAGTCGTTGTGGGTGCGCGCGATCAGCTTCGGCAGGCCGGTGGTGCCGCCGGAGATCAGGAACAGCGCGGGCAGTTCGGGATCCGGGGCCGCCGGCAGCCTCACGGAGGCCGGGTCGGCGTCCGGGACGGGCAGGAACGGGCCCGGGTCGCCGGAGACGAAGACCCGCTCGACACCCGGCACGCGCGTGCGCAGTTCGGTCGCCAGGTCGCGGTGGTCGAAGCCGCGGCGCCCGTCCTCGGTGATGTAGGCGACCGCGCCGGAACCCCCGGCGAGATGGGCGATCTCGGTGATCCGGTGGGCGGGGAGGGTCATCACGGGCACGACGCCCGCGCGCAGCAGGCCGACGAGGTTCAGGGCGAACTCGAGGGAGTTGTTCTGCTGCAGGACGACGCGCTGACCCGGGCGCAGTCCGGCGTCGACGAAGCCGGCCGCGCGGCGCAGGGTCGCATCGCGGAACGCGGCATAGGTCAGCGTGCGCGGCCCGTCGATCGAGGCGTCGGTGACGGCCGGGGCGTCGGGGGTGCGTGCGGTGGTCTGGTCGAGGCCCGCGTACAGCGGCAGGTCCCGGAACAGCCCGGCCTCGCGGTAGCGCCGCGCCTGGGCGTCCGCATACGGGGTGAAGCCGTCGAGCAGGTCGGTCACGTCGTCGAGATGCGTCGGCATGCGTCCCATTCAAACACAGGCAGGATAGGGTAACCTTACTGGCCGATCGAGTTCATGCGAGCCCCGCCGTCGACTAGGCCTCGGGTGTTTGTTTAGGCTGCCCTAATACTGCGCGAGTAGCGCTTCGATCACGGGTGCCCCGCACCACGACCCGGAGGATGAGGACATGTCGCTGACAACCGACTCGCGCGTCGCCGACCTTCGCGTCGAGGACGGCACCGGTGTTGCGGGCGTGGACGCCCGGTCGGTGCCGGCGGCCCCGCTCGCGGACGCCGACGCCGCGCGGATCGCGGCTGCCTGGGCGGCGTCCGGTGAGTTCGGCGAATACGTCGTCTACGAACGGGGCCGGCGCTGGATTCTGGCCGCCGGGGTTCGCTCGCGGATCGTGGTCACGCGTGACGAGATCGTCGTCGACGATCGGGGCCACCGCACGGCGATGGCCTGGCAGGGCGACCCGGCCGACGCGCTCGCCGCTGCGACCGCCTCGCTGTCGGTGGACGAGTGGAACCTCTACGGCTGGGTGGGTTTCGACTTCTGCGCCCCCTACCACGGCATCTTCGACCGCGTCCCGGAGAACACGGTGCTGGCCCATCTCGTCGTCCCCGAGTTCGAGGCGTTCGTCGACGCGGACGGTGTCGACACCGGCGCCGCGGACGCCGAGCTGTCGCGCCGTCTCGTCGAGATCGCCTCCACCGCGCGGCTTCCGGTCGAGTCACGCCCGGTCCACGTGCGCACTGACGCCGACGACTACCGCGGTCGCGTGGCCGCCGCGGTCGCCGAGATCGCCGAAGGTCGCTATCAGAAGGTCATCCTGTCGCGCGCCGTCGACATCCCGTTTGCGGTCGACATCCCCGCGACCTACGCCCGGGGCCGCGCCGACAACACCCCCGCGCGCTCGTTCCTGTTCTCCCTCGGCGACCTCGCCGCCGCCGGTTTCAGCCCCGAGCTGGTCGTCGCGGTGCAGGCCGACCGTACCGTGGTGGCCGAACCGCTGGCGGGCACAAGGGCTTTCGGGATATCGGCGGAGGAGGACGCGGCCGCCCGCGCCGAACTGCTCGGCGATGCCAAGGAGGTCGCCGAGCACGCCATGTCGGTGCGCGCCTGCTACGGCGAGATCGCCGCCATCGCCGTCCCCGGCACCGCTGCGGTCGGCCCCTTCATGGAGGTCCGCGAGCGGGGCAGCGTCCAGCATCTCGCCTCGACCGTCAAGGGCACCCTCGCCGACCACGAGAACCCCTGGCGCGCACTCGAGGTCGTGTTCCCCTCGATCACCGCGTCGGGCATCCCGAAGACGCCCGCGGTGGAGGCCATCGACCGCCTCGAATCCCGACGCCGCGGCCCCTACTCCGGCGCGGTCCTCGTCGCGTCGTCGACCGGTGAACTCGAGGCGACCCTCGCGCTGCGCACCGTCTTCTCGTCCGGCGGCCGGGCCTGGCTGCGGGCCGGCGCCGGCATCGTCGCCCAATCCACCCCCGAGCGCGAGTTCGAGGAGACCTGCGAGAAGCTCGGCAGCGTGGCGCCCTACGTGATCCCGCGCTGACACCGCGCTCGGCCGAGCCTCGCACGAGAACCCCCAACCGAGAAGAAGATTCAGGAGACACACCATATGTCCGACCACATCACCGAAGCCCTGCGCGGCATCCTCGAGGAGGATCTGGATCTCGCGCTGGGCGACGTCACCCGCGAGTCGAGGCTGATCGACGACCTCGGACTGGACTCGGTGGCGTTCGCCATCGGTGTGGTGGCCATCGAGGAACGCCTCGGGGTCAAGCTCTCCGAAAAGGAGCTCTTCGAGTCGAAGACCGTCGGCGACCTCGAGGACCTGATCCGCGCGAAGGCCGGCACGACCGCCTGACCGGTACACCATCCAGCGCGAAAGGGACTGCGAGAGAGAATGAGTGCGGACAACGGGGTTCAGACCTACGCCGAACTGCTCGACGCGGCTTTCGACGAGAAGGTCACCGAGTGGACCGAACAGGCCGAGGAGACCGGGCGATTCCCGCGACCGTTGCTGGAACATCTGGGCGCGGCGGGGGTTTTCGCGCGCAAGTGGGAAGGGCGCAAGCAGACCGACCTGCATGACCACTTCGCCCTCGGCCGGCACCTCGGCTGCCTGGGTTCGGCGGCCATCGGAGTCGGTGTGAGCCTGCACGACTCGGGGATCGCGATCCTGCGCCGCTTCGGTCGCAACGACTACCTCAGCGACCTCGCCGAGCGGGCCATCGCCACCGACGCCGTGCTCTGCATCGCCGCGTCGGAGGAGCAGGGTGGTTCCGACCTGCAGAACTCCGAGACCCGCATCCATCCCGAGAACGGTGGTTACCGTGTCGTCGGAGCCAAGAAGTTCGTCTCGCTCTCGCCGATCGCCGACCACGTCTTCGTCGTCTGCCGTGGTGTCGAGGACGGGCCGGACGCCGGCGGCAACGTCGCGTTGGCGGTGGTCCCGATGGACCGGGTCGAGGTCGGCGAACCGTACGAGAAGCTCGGCGCCGGGCCGCTCGACACCGCGCCGATCGCCATCGACACCTGGATCCCGGCGGAGGCGCTCGTAGCCCGCCCCGGCACCGGGCTGGCCGTGATCAGCTGGGGACTCGCGCACGAACGCCTGTCGGTCCCGGCGCAGATCGTCGCGGCCTGTGACGTGATGCTCGGGGTCACCCTGGCCCGCATGATGGACCGCACCCAGTTCGGCAAGAAGCTGTACGACCACCAGGCGCTGCGGCTGCGCATCGCCGACCTGCAGGCGCGTGTCGACGTCCTGCGCTACGCCCTCGACGGGGTCGCCGCCGAGGGCAGGATCAACCTCCGCACCGCCGCCGCGCTCAAGGCATCCGCGGCGAATCTCGGGGAAGAGGTTGCCTCGGAGTGCCTGCACATCTTCGGTGGCGTCGGCTACCTGGAGACCCACACCCCGATCGGGCGCTGGTGGCGCGACATGAAGCTCGCGCGCGTCGGCGGCGGCACCGACGAGGTGCTGTGGGAGCTCGTCGCCGCCGCGATGAAACCCGACAACGAGCGCTACCAAACGCTCTTCACCGTTACCGGCAACCCGACGTCCTGAGCGTCCCGAGAATCCAGGCGGTCCCACACTGATGAACAGCCCTGTCGCCACCCCGGCGGACCCGCGCGTGACCGAGCTCGCGCCGCCGGATCACACCTACCTGCACATGGACACCGACAGCGCGCCCATGCACTGGTCGATGATCTTGGAGCTCGACGTCGCCGACGGACTGCTCGACCTCGACGACGTGCGGAGCCGGGTACGCGACCGCGGCCGGCTGTTCGACATCTTCCGCATGGGGGTCCGTAACGGCCGGTGGCGCAGGCCGGAGGTCGTGCTCGCCGACGAGTCGTGGGATCCGGGCGAGCACGTCTCCGAGATCGTCGTCGCCGACCGCTCGGATCTGCGCCGGCGCGTGTCCGCGCTGCTCGAAACCCCGCTGCCGCGTCCGCGCCCGTTCTGGGCCATCACCGTCCTCACGCCGGCGCCCGGCGCCGAGGCGGTCGGCCAGTGGGTGTTGCTCCGGGTGCACCACAGCATCTCCGACGGCATTGCCGGGGCCGCGTTCGCGGCGCTGCTCGCCGACGGCGAGCCCGACGAGCTCGCGGAGTTCGAGCGGTTCGCCACCAGCCCGCGGTTCCGTATCAGCGGCATCGACCCGGAGAAGCTGAAGGAGGCCAAGGCCGCGTTCAACGACCAGCACGCGGCCGGCGGCGGGAAGAAGCGCGCCTGGCCGAGTCTGACGAAGTCGGGGCGCCGGGACCACGCGCTGTTCAGCACGTCGACGCGCACGCTGCGCAAGGCGGCGAAGGCCAACGGCGCGAGCGTCCACGAGTTCGTGCTCGGCGCGATCGGTCGTGCCCTCAGCATCGACCCGCCGGCGACGCCGCAGGCCGACGTCCTGCGCGTCACCCTCCCGGTCACGCTCGACGAAGAGTTCCGGCACACCGGCAACGCGGTGTCGGTCGCGTTGCTCAACCTGCCGGGCAACGAGGCCGACCTCGCCAAGCAGATCGACCGTGCGCGTGGGGAATTGAAGACGATCGCCGAACGACGCCCCGAGTTGTACCTGGCCGCGGCCGACGACCTGCCGCGCGCACCTCTGTGGGGGCTGCAGCGCGCCATCGTCAACGCCTCGATGGCACACATGCACCCCGACATCCACATCGGGGTCAACCCGGGCTTCTCCCGGGTGCGCTCGGTGCTGGGCAAGCCGATGGCGTCGCTGACGCCGCTGTCCCCGCTGGCCGGGTACTCGTTCTCGGTGACCGTGCTGATCCTCGGCACCACGACGACTTTCGGCATCGTCACCGACGCGCAGGCGCTGCCCGGGTATGCGGAGAGGTTCGTGGCGAGGTTCGGTGAGGTGCTCAACGAGGCCCTGCCCTCGTTCTGAAACCGAGGCGAGGTTAGGCTTCCCTAGTAACGCTGGTGAGTATCGCGAGCGACCGACCGCTCGGGCATTCGCGCCGCTGCTCGAACAACGGGCGACCGTCATCACCGGCAGGGACGACACGCGACACAAGAGAACACACGGAGAAACACATGCAGAACGATGTCGACTACCAGGCCCCGGAGGGGTACGTGGCCGAGTCCCACGAACCCGACGCCGCCTCGGAGAAGCGCTCGGGTGGGATCAGCATCCCGACCGTGCTGGCATCGGCAGGTGTGGCGGCGGTGATCTCCGCGATCATCGTCACCATCGGCGTCGTCGGCCTGGTGGCCCTGGACGACGACAACTCGTCGTCGGCGCAGCCGACCGTCGTCAACCTCGGTTCTGCGCAGACCCCGCAGCAGCAGGCCCTCGTGGGTGCTGCCGGCCAGCAGCCCGCCCCGGCCGCGGGCGCCCCGGCGGCGGCTGCTCCCGCCCCGGCCGGTGAGGTCGTCCCGGAGAGCGGTGGCGCGGCCGGCGGTGCCCCGGGTGTCGCAGCGGCTCCCGCCCCGGCCGCCCCGGCCGCTCCGGTGGCGCCGGCGACCAATGCGGCCCCGCAGCAACAGCAGGCCGCGGCCGCGCCGACCGCGCTCACCCCCGGCCAGCT
The DNA here is from genome assembly GCF_039939235.1 of Gordonia aurantiaca. NCBI lineage: Bacteria > Bacillati > Actinomycetota > Actinomycetes > Mycobacteriales > Gordoniaceae > Gordonia > Gordonia aurantiaca. The sequence continues at coordinate 228,875 of NZ_JBDUUF010000001.1, forward strand.
CAACACCAAGGTCAAGACGGTGATGAACGCGCGCAACAGCCGTGCCGCACGTGCCGCCGAACTCGAGGGCGGCGAGCGTGCGCTGCGCCAGCTCGATGCGGTCTCGCAGGCGCTGACCCAGTACGGCAACGTCGGGTTCAGCTACCAGATGGTCGGTCCGGTCCAGGTCAGCGGTAACACCATGAACGCGCCGCTGCAGATCAGCGTCGTCGGTCGCGGTACACAGAACCGCACCCTGACCTGGGTGTGGTCCGGCGACAAGTGGAAGCTGTCGAACAAGAGCGTGTGTCTCATCGCCAGTTTCGTCCTGCTGCCCTGCTCGCTCTGACGCCCATCGACCTCCTGGAGATCTGACGTGACCTCACGACTTCGTCTCGGTGCGCTCCTCGCGGGTGTGCTCATGTTCGCCGGTCTGCTGGCCGGATGCTCGGGTTCGGACGACTCGTCGGGCGGTTCGGTGCAGTTGAACCTGCCCGACGGCCGTTCGGTGACCATCCCGGAGACCCCCAAGCGCATCGTCACGCTGGGCGACCAGTGGACCGACGTGGCGCTGTCATTCGGCGTCACCCCGGTCGGCTACTACGACTACTCCAAGTCGGCCACCGGTGAGCTGCAGCCGTGGTACGGCCAGAAGCTGAAGGACTCGACCTTCGTCGACCCGACCAAGGGTGACGACGCGACCACCATCGCAAAGCTCGACCCGGATCTGATCTTCGCGCCCGGATTCGCTTCGAACAGCCCGGAATTCGAGAAGATCGCCAAGCTCGCGCCGACGATCAACTCGATCAGCGGCCAGGAGATCGACCCCTGGCAGGACATGGTCACGGTGATGGGCACGGTCCTGCACCAGCCGGAGAAGGCAGAGGAGATCATCGAGACCACCAACGGCAAGATCACGGCGATCTCCGAGGAGTTCCCGGGTCTCGCGGGCAAGACCTACGCGCTGGCCTTCATGTACGGCAACGACCAGCTGTCGGTGCTGGGTGACCCCAACGACGGTGCGGCCAAGCTGTTCTCGGAGCTGAAGATGACCATGGCGCCGAAGCTCGTCGCCGAGTACCAGCGCAGCGGCAACCCCCGCTTCGGGCTGAGCACCGAGAACATCCCGATGCTCGACGCCGACGTGCTCGTCGTCGCGACCGCCACCCCGCAGCAGGCCGAGACACTGCGAGGCCTGCCGGGGTACAAGAACCTCGAGTCCGTCAAGGACGGCGCGGTCGCGTTCCTGACCCAGTCGCAGATCACGGGTCTCAACGCGCCGTCGCCGAATTCGATCCCGTACGTGCTGGACCTGTTGAAGCCGGCGTTCGGGTCGGCGACCGCCTGAGTCCGCCGACCGCGCGAAGGCCCGCCCTGCCCGTGCAGGGCGGGCCTTCGCGATCGGATGCGCGGTCGGCCGAAGTGAGGAGCGTGTGTCCCGACTCGCCGGATGAGTTGCGGGGCGCGGGTTCTCATCGCGAGGGGGCGGTGGGGCGCACCATCGCCGCCGGCGCCGTCCAGCGGTGGATCCCGCCTCGGGCAGGCAGAATCGCTCCGGGCACGACAGCCCGGCCCGCACTCGGCGGACCGGGCTGTGAAGGCCGCGGTGCGGACGCCTACTCGGCGACCACGTCGTCGGCGTCGTCGACGCCGAACTGGGTGAACGCGGTGTCCTTCGGCAGGCGGTACACCTCGCGGCCCATGACCGTGTTGAGGATGCGCGCGTTGCGCACCGCGCCGATGTCGAGGTTCGGCGCCGAGACGCCGATCGCGTGCTCCTCGGCGTTGACCATGAACAGCCGGTTGGTCAGCGTCGGCTCCGTCTCCACCTGGTGTTGCGGTCCGAAGACGTAGCGCCCCCTCGAATCACGGTGCAGCAGCGGCTCGATCGGCGCGAGGAACGGGGTTTCGCGACGGGAGTAGCCGGTGCAGGCGACGACCAGGTCGGTCGTGTGGGCGAGGGCACTGCCGGTGTCGAGGTGGCGTGCCCGGACACGGAGTCTCCCGTCGGGCAGGGTGTCGACGCCCTCGACCGCGGTGGAGATGCGCAACTGCACCGGGTTCAGCTTCTCGGCGAACTGGCGGCGGTACAACAGCTCGTGGACCCGGGCGAGCGTGTCGGCGGAGACGCCCTTGTGGAATTGCCAGTGCTGCGGCCGGATTCGGTCGCGGGTCTCCTCGGGGAGACCCTGGAAGTAATCCATGTAGGCCGGCGTGGTCATCTCCAGCGACAGCTTGGTGAAGTCCAGCGGCGCGAACCACGGCGTGCGCGTCCACCATCGGACAGCGGGACCGCCGTGATAGTTGGCCTCGAGCAGATCGGCGACGATCTCGGCGCCCGACTGACCCGAGCCGATCACGGTCACCGAGTCGGCGGCGTGCGCCCGCTCCTGGTGGTACAGGTACTCCGAGCTGTGAATGACGTCGGGCGAGTCGGTCTTCAGCGCCTCCGGCACGTACGGCTCGGTGCCGACGCCGACGACGACGTGACGGGCGATCACCGTGGACTCGACGCCGTTGGTCACCATGGTGACGCGGAAGGCGTCGACGTCCGGCTCCCAGTCCACTTCGGTCACGGTGGTGCCCCACCGCAGCGAGTCGAGGCGGCGGACGCACCACAGCAGGTAGTCCTCGTATTCGAGACGACTCGGGAAGAAGTTCTCTCGCACCATGAACCGGTACAACCGATCGGTGTCGGCCAGGTAGTTCAGGAACGACAGCGGATGCGTCGGGTCGACCAGCGTCACCAGATCCGACAGGAACCACACCTGCAGGCTCGCGTCCGGGAACATGAGCCCCGGGTGCCACCGGAACTCGTCCCGTGGGTCGACGACGAGCACCTCGCAGTCATCGACCGTCGACGCCAGGGCGGCGAGCCCCATGTTGAACGGGCCGCAACCGATCGCGAGTACGTCTACCTTCTCTTGCCGGGTCATTCGGATACCCTCACCATCTTCTCGCTCTGCGTGCCGGTGCCCTCGGATTCGACTTCCAGTGCGACGCGCAGGATCTCGTCGAAGAGCTCGTCGATGTCGCGCTCCGTGGCGTCGGGATTGAGAAGCGTCAGCTTCAGGCAGGTCTGGGGTTCCTCCACGCCGGGGAGGAGTACCTGGGTCCGGCCGATCAGCGCCTTGCCGTCGCAGATGAGGCGGCGGCGCAGCTCGCCGTTGACGGCGTCGAGATCGGCGCAGCGGTATCGGAACACGACGGTGGTCAGCGTGACCGGGGCGACGAGTTCCAGTTGGAGCTCGGTGGCGATGCGGTGCTCGGCGTAGACCGCGAGGTCGTTGCACCTCTCGAGCATCTCGCCGAGGGCGCGGCGCCCGTAGGCCATCAGGGTCGCGGCGACCTTCAGCACGTCGGGTCGCCGGGTGGTCTGCAGGGTCTGGCCGAGAAGTCCGCTGAAACCGGCCTCGACGTCGTCATCGGGATTGAGGTAGGCGACCGAACGGTTCAACGAGACGAACCGGCTCGCGTCGGCGAGCAGCATCAGGCTCGCGGCCGCCGGCTGCCAGCCGACCTTGTGCAGGTCGAGGGTCACCGAGTCGCCGCGCTCGATGCCGGTGAGTAGCCCGCGGAGACGGTCGGAGAACAGCGATCCGAAACCGTAGGCTGCGTCGACATGCAGCCAGATCCCGTGGCGTTCGGCGATGTCGGCGATCTCCGGCAGCGGGTCGACGGTGCCGAAGTCGGTGGTGCCGGCGGTGGCGACGATGGCCAGCGGGGTCGCGTCGCCGGCCTGGTGGATCGCGGTCTCGAGGGCTTCCGGGACCATGCGGTGATGCGAGTCGACCTCGACCGGGATGACCGCGGACTCACCGAGACCCAGTGCGGCACATGCTCGATGAACCGAGAAGTGCGCCACGCGCGAACAGAGGACGACCGGGCGATCCAGTGCGGCGACACCGTCCCTGCGGACGTCGACGCCGATCCGGGAGGCGGTGTGGTCGCGGGCGATCATGAGCGCCAACAGATTCGAGATGGAGCCGCCGGGGGAGAACACGCCGCCCGACTGCGGTCCGAAACCGGCCATCCGGGCCAGCGATTGCACGGTCCAGGTCTCCAGCGCCAGGGTGGCCGGGCCCGAGTCGTAGGTGTCCAGGGACGCATTGGTGGCGCTGGCCAGTGCATCGGCGGCGACCGCCACCGACAGCGGGGCCGGTTGCAGGTGGGCTGCGGTGAGCGGGTGGGTGAGGTCCAGTCCGTACTCCGCCACGAGTCGGGCCATGCGGCGCAGCGCCTCGGACTCGCCGATGCCGGTCTCCGGGATGCCCCCGGCGCCGATGGCCTCGGTGACCGCGGAGAGCACCGCCACCGGGTCGCCGCCGGGGAGCGGTGCCCCGTGATGGTGCTCGGCGACCGCATGCGCGGCCTCGGCCAGTCCGCGCCCCACCTCGGCCCAGCCGGTCCCGGGCCGGGCGAAGCGTGAGGTCCGGGTTGCGGACGTGCGGTTCTCGGTCACTGAGTCTCCCCCTGTGCGGACACGTGCGGCGGAATCTGATGCGGTGTTGCGGAGATCGGCTCCGGCGGGATGCAGGGCGTTCATCTGCCGCCCCGGCTCTCGAGTCCGGCGACGAGTTCGGACACGGTGGAGTCGAGTGAGTGCGGGACGAGGTCGACGAGACCGGTCAGGACCGCCGTGGCCCGCTCGGCGACCCGGGCGGGGACGACACCCGGCTGGTGGTCGACCTCGACGTGGGTGGCCTCGTCGTCGGTCTCGAACGCGATCGACAGCGGATAGTTGGCGATGCCGTTGAACACCGATCGGCAGGTGACCGGCGCGTTCGCCGGCCGCGGGATGCCGCGCAGCGGCGCCGGACGGACCGAGGCCATGATCTCCATGACCGGGAACCGGCCGCCGGCCTGGCGGATCGCGGTGAGGATGGGCCCGAAGTCCGTGCTCGAGTGCTCCATCGCCCGGTAGATGACCGAACCCGCGTCGCGCAGGGCCTGGGCGACGGTGGCATCCGGGTCGACGCGGAAACGCATCGGGATGATGTTGCCGCAGTAGCCGACCCGATCCGGTGCCTGTGAGCGTTTGCGGTTGTCGGCGGGAACCACCAGCACGTGGTCCGTCGAACCGGTGAGTGCATGGGTGGCCAGCGAGCAGATGGCGATGAGCAGAGCGTTCGGGGTTGCACCCACGGTCTGCGCGGTGCGCTGCAGCGCGGTGAGGGAGTCGTCGGCGACCGGGGCGGAGACCTTCACGCCCGCGCGGTCGTCCATCGGGGACGACCAGCTGTCGGTGGGACTCTCGGCGGGCAGCTCACCCGAGATCGGGTAGCGGATGCCCGGGGCGCCCCAGGTGTCCAGGGCGTGGCGCACGGCGGCCTCGGCGGCCGCGGCGGCGGTGGGCTCGTCCGGATCGGCCGGGCGGACGTCGACTCCGGTGTCGCCGGGCCAGGCACCCGAGACGAGCGTGCCGAGCAGCGGGGGCCACGACGTGTCGTCGACCGCGAGGTGGTGCACGACCAGGACCATCGCCACCCCGCCGTCTCGGCCCGAGACCCGCAGCCGCAGTGGTGTTTCGGCATACAGGTCGAACGGGGTGCGGGTCAGCTCGGTGGCGGCGTCGTCGACATCGGCGGCCCCGTCGGAGAGTGCGGGGGTGGGCTCGAAACCCCAGGTCCACACCGAGTGCGCGGGATTCCAGCGGCCTCGGCAGGTCACCGCCTTCCGGTGGGGGACGCCGTCGGTGTCGACCGCGATGACCGATCGCAGGATCTCGAAGCGCTCCACGAGCAGTTCCGCGGCCGCGACCACGGAGTCGACGGTCCGGTCCCCGCCGAACTCGAGGACGAGTCCGATGTTGTGGGACAACGACTTCGGGTCGAGCTCGTAGATCTTCCACATGCGGCGTTCGGCGACGCCGAGGTCTCCGAAGGCGGCCGGGGACGCGGTCGAGGACTCCGTGCGTCCGGGTGTGGTCGAAGCGGCCTCGGCTCGCTCTAGCCGTCGGCGCAGCAGCGTGAGTCGCGCGTCGGTCAGGACTGTCACGAATCCTCCTGGGTGGAACGGGAAGTCGGAATGGCCGAGGCCCCGGTGGCGGCGGTCGGCGAGGTGGCCCGACCGCGCAGGACGTCCCAGTCGCGTTCCACCGGGACCAGTCGCCCGGCCGCCCAGTCGGCGGCCTGGTCCTGGAAGTGGTCGGACCGGGGGTCGCCGGACGCACCCAGCGGCACGATCCAGCTGCTCGCGGACGGGTCGGACAGGTCCCAGACGTAGCGGGCCGCCGACCCGGTGATGCACACGTGCGTGCCCACGGCGGACGCGTTCGCGAAGACGCACTCGGCGTCGCCGGCAAGCGGTAGCGGTGTCGGGCGCAGCCTCGCGAACAGGTCGGGATGCCGTGGCGAGGCACCGACCAGGTCGAAACCGTGGATCGGGGCCGGCACGTGGACCCTTCCCCATTCGGGTGCGCCGCCGAGCGTCTCGACCCGGGCGACGACCGCGTCGAGCGCCGAGGTTGCCACCGCTTCGATATCGATGCCGATGCGGGCGGAGTTCTCGATGACCGACGTGATGGCGGTGGCCAGGCGCGGTTCGGGGGCGAACCACGGCTGGAACACCGCCGGGAAGCCGTGTGGCGTGCGCAGCGGCGCGAGTGCGTCGCTCGCCGCGACACCGAGGACCAGTCGGCTGCGGAACTCGGCGAACAGGAAGGCGTCCGTGCTGTCGGCGGCCATGCTGCGGTCCCAGGCGAGGATGCGCCGCCGGATGTCCTCGGCGGCCGGCGTGTTGCCGACGATGCGGGCCAGCAGGTCTTGCACGACCTCGGCCTGTTCGAGCCGGACGTCGCGGTGGATGTCGGCGCAGTCGGCGGGGCTCACCGAGGACAGCCCGTCCAGCCGCGCGGTGATCCGCGAGGCCCGGAAGTGCTCCACGCATTCGGTGGACATCGGCTGCAGCGCCGGGACGTCGGCGATGCGTTGGTTGGCGGTCACCGTGACACCGCCGTCGGCGAGCGTCGCGTCGAAGCCCGGTTCACGCAGTGTTCCGGGCTCGTACCCGCGCCACCGGTAGTGCTCGTCCCAACCCGGCACGGGCAGCCAGTGGTTCTCCGGGGCGCGCACCGGGACCCGGCCGGCCACGTGGGTGGCGACGGTGCCGTCGGCGTGCGCGATCACCGCTCGGTTGACCGGCTCCACCCAGGCGGTCAGTGCCGCCTCGACGTCGGCGACGCTGCGGGCGAAGAGCAGGTCGAGCGGGGCGTCGAAGGTCACCTCCTCCGACAGCAGCGGCGACCGCAGGCTCATCGCGAACGGTGCGTCGGGGCCGCCGAAGACGACCGCCCCGTTGGGGGTCGTGATGACCTGAACGGCAACGGGTTCGGCGTCGCGGACGGAGATCGACTCGGTGCGCACCCGCGCCGGGATGCGATCGCCGCCGGGCACCTCGACGAGCAGCGTTCCCGAATCGTCGCGGGTCAGCCGCTCGACGTAGAGGTCCTGGTAGTCGGCCATGGCATTGGTGATGCCCCAGGCGATCTCGGGTCCCTGTGCGAAGTGGGGCACACCGGGGACGCCGGCGAACGCGAAGCCCAGCATGTCGAACGACGACGACGGATCGGTCGAGGCAAGGTGGAACTGCTGGTAGATCCCGGGCAGTTCGAGGAAGCGATGTGGATCGCCGGCGACGATCGGCGAGCCGGTGCTGCTGCGCCCGGCCGAGACACCCCAGGCGTTGCTGCCCGACATCGGGTCGCCGAGGTCGACGGTCTCCCCGGTCGCGGGTGCTCCGGCCGGGTCGGTGAGCGCGAGGATCTCGTCGAGGAACGCCTGGTCGGGCATCGCGGGCACCGTCGGGTCGTCGGCGCTGTTCTCGAAGGCCCAGAACGCCAACGCATCCAGGCCGAGGAACCGGCAGGCATGCAACCGGAACAGCTTCGTCGTGAACCGGCCGAACAGCACGTGGTGCATGATGAACACCGAGACCGGGGTCCACGGCTGCCACGGCCGGGGCGTATGGTCCAGCGCCTCGAGTTCGAGTGCCTCGGGGTGGGTTGCGCCGTCTGCGTTCCCGAACTCCGCAAGGGTGCTGTTCACGCCGTCGGCGTAGGCCCGCAGCAGCCGCCGGGTGCGCTCGGACGACGCGTCGTGGATTCGCTTGGCGGCGGCATCGAGTTCCGCGCGGCGCGCGAACACATCCCACTCGACGCACGACGCCCCGAACACCTCGGCGGTGCGGCCCTCGGCCCGCAGCCGCATCCATTCGATCTGCCAGCGACGATCCTGTGCGCAGGCACGTCCTTGCCCGTAGATCGCGCCCTCGGGGGTGGACGCCAGGACGTGCGGGATGCCGTGCGCGTCGCGGAGGATCTCGACGGACTGTGCGGCGGTGCGGGTCTCGTAGGTGAGGGCGGCGGTCGGTTCGGTGGTGCTCATACCGGTCACCGTCCCTTCCGGCCGGCGACGGGGTTGACGAGCATGTGCCCGGCGTCGATCAGCGACGCGTACGAGTCCTCGATGTCGACCATCCGCTTGTTGTTCCGCAGCTGCAGGCCGTTCATGTGGACGGCCGCGAACTCCGGCGCGAACAGATCCCAGCGGGCGAGGTTGTCCGCGAGTTCCGGGTGGGCGTCGACGAACTCGTGCAGGCTCTCGGCGACCAGATCCCAGAAGTCCCCGTCGGAGACCAGGCCGTGGGTGTGCAGGATCGCCGCGAGCGGACGCAGGAAGTCGTCGAAGATGTCCGACAGCACCCCGAGGTTGCGGATCTCGTCCGGCTCGGTGGTCAGCACGCGGGAACAGTTCTCCGGGAAGCCCTCCGGATTGCCGAAGACCGATACCTCCTCGCCGATGTCCTTGAGGATCGCGCGGACCGGAAGGCCGTCGTCGAGAATGAGGATCAGGTTCTCGCCGTGCGGGGAGAACTTGAGCTCATGGCGGTAGAGCAGGTAGGCGACCGGGTGCAGGTAGGTGCGCAGGTACCGCCGGATCCATTCCGTGGCAGGGATTCCGGATCGCTCGATGAACGCCCCGACGAGCGCGTCCCCATGGTGGTCGACGTGGAGCAGCGAGGCCATGGTCGCGAGGTGCTCGCCGCCCCGGAGCAGCGGCACCGGGCTCTGCCGCCACAGCGCGGAGAGGATCTTGCGGAACTCCGACCCCGGCTGGGTTATCGGGTCGAAGGTGGGACTGCGGTAGCCGATCGCGGCGACCTCGTAGATCATCTCGAAGCCGATCGCCGCGAGGTACGGGTCGTCGGCGACGCGGGTGCGCACCCAGTCGTTGATCAGCGGGGTCGTGCGCATGTAGTCGGCCGACATCCCGCGGGTGAAGCCCATGTTGACGATCGACAGCGCGGTCTTCACGTAGTGGCGCGTGGGGTTCGACGCGTTGAACATGGTGCGGATGGACTGCTGTGCCTGATAGAGATCCGGGCTCGACCCGACCCGGACGATGCGGCCGGCGGCGATGTCCGCCGAGTACAGCTTGCGGACCTTCTCGTCCCACTGCCACGGATGCGCCGGAAGGTAGCGGTAATCCTGCGGATCACATCCGGATTCGCGCAACACGGCGTCGAACCCGGAGAGCGTCTCGACGCCGAGTTCGTCGACGAGCATGGCGTCGTAGTCGACGCCGCCGACGGTGGCGACCTCGCAGTCCTCGCGGCGCGCGGCCACCCAGACGAGTCGGAACGGGTTGCCCACCTCCGGGGCGTACCGGTCGACGTCGGTCGCGCTGAAACCCAGCCGGCCGGCGTTGGCGACGATGCACGGGTGGCCCTCGGTCATCGTCTTCTCGATGGTCTGGAAGTCGGCGTACGCGAGATCGCGTGCGCTGATGCGCCGTTCGTCGGGCCGATCCGCGGACAGCGCGAGGGTGTTGACGAATTCCTCGAGGTACTCCGGCAGCGCCTGCGGTCCGATGCCGAGCATCGGCGCGAGGTCGACGACGAGCGCGACCGCGTCGATCGGCAGCTCCGCGCCGTCCCGCACACGACGCAGCGAGGACTCGTCGATCGCCCAGTTCTCCAGCGAGAGCACCTCGGCGCGGAACCGGTACTCGGTGCGGCCGTCGGCGGAGGTCACGACGTAGGCGCCGGGCGATGTCTCGACCGGCGCAAGGGCCCGCTCGTGCGAGAACTCCGCGAGGATCTTGCGGGCGATCCGGTCGTGGTAGGTCTGCCGGTACGAGAACGTCGGACGCGAAGCGGCGCCGCGATCCCGGTCGGTCGCGGTCCGCATGGGGCGCAGGTCGGGGACGGTCAAGCGATCACGCCCCCAGATCCGTCACCTCGACGGCGCCGACCGCGGTGCCGCCGTCGGTGACCCGGAGGAAATCTTCACGCGTGCAATAGCTCAGGTGGGCGATCTTGTCGCCGACCGGGTAGTCGCCGTCGACGCGGAATCCCACGCTCGCGTTGAGACGGTGGACGGCCTTGTTGCGCACGTCCGGTTCGACCACCACGCGCCGTGCCCCGACCTCGAGGATCGCGGTCCGCATGATGTGCAGCATGACCGCGCCCGTGAAGCCGGGCAGGGCCTGCTCGCTGTGTGCGACCAGCAGGTGCATGCCGATGTCGCCGTCGCGGTGTACGTAACCACTTGCGGGATCGGCGAGTTCGCTGGTCAACGGGTTGTACAACTCGAACATGAACTGCGGGACCCCGTCGTGGTAGCCCAGACGCAGTCCGTACGGCGTACCCGCGGTCGCCTCCGCGGTGTCGCGGATCAGCTTCTCCACGTCGGCCAGGGAGCTGTCGAGCATGTCCCAGAACCTGGCCTTGGGGTGCGTGAGCCACCCGTGGAGCGTGGGGGCGTGCGCCACGTCGTCGAGTCTGACCGAGCGCAGCTCGTAGGTGGAAGCGGGAGAACTGGTCATGGTGCCTTTGCTGTCATGTGGTGGTTCGCGCGGAGGAGCATGTCGGCTCAGGTGTCGGAGAGCTCGGCCTCCACCTCGTCGTCGGTCAGCGAGACGACCTCGAGCAGGACCTCCGCGACGGCGTCGGCGCGGGGGCCCTCGAGGGCGGTGAGTCGTTCGGCGAGCCCCGCGATGGTGCGGTGGGCGAAGACGTCGGCGACGGTGAGCCCCGGGGCGTCGAGCCAGGACCGCATCAGCGCGACGAGTCGGGTGGCCTGCACCGAGTCGCCGCCGAGCGCGATGAAGTCCTCGGTCACGCCGATCGGCCGGGCCGACAGGACCTCGGCGAAGATCACCACGAGAGCCTTCTCGAGCGGGGTGCGCGGGGCGACCACCGACTCCGCCTCGTCGGAGGTGTCGACGAGGGCCGCGACCGCCTTGCGGTCGTACTTGCCGTTCGGGGTGAGCGGGAGTGCATCGAGCACCGTGACCGACCGCGGGATCATGTGCGGTGGAAGAGCTTCGGACAGCCCGGCGAGCAGGGACTCCTCGGTGACCGGAGGTCGGTGGTCGGCCGCGGGCGTGACGGCGGCCCGCAGGTGGCGGCCGTCGGACCAGGTGACCGCCGAGCCGACCCCGGGCAGGCCGAGCAGACCGGCCTCGACCTCGCCGAGCTCGACGCGGTGGCCGCGGACCTTGACCATGTGGTCGGCGCGACCGAGGAAGTCGAGGAACCCGCCGGGCAGATACCGTGCGAGATCGCCGGTGCGGTACCAGCGTTCGCCGTCGACCGTGACGAATCGGTCCGCGGTGCGCTCCGGGTCGCCGCGATATCCGTCGGCGACGCCGGCGCCGCCGATCCACAACTCACCGGGCACGAGATCGGGCCGGTCGCGGCCGATCTCGTCGACGACGCGGCATCGGACTCCGCGCAGCGGGACGCCGTAGGGCACGAACGCCATGCCGGCGGGGACGTCGGGCGCCTCGCAGATGGTCGAGTGGATCGCGGTCTCGGTCGTGCCGCCGAGACCGGCGACGCGGCAGTCGGGCAGCTGTGCACCGACGCGGTCGAGCAACGAGACGTCGACCTTGTCGCCGCCCATGATGATCATACGCATCGACTCCGGCAGAGCGCCGATGTCGAGGATCATGCCCAGGATCGACGGGACGCAGTTGAGGACCGAGACCCGGTGCTCGCCGAGCAGGCGCACCCAGTCGTCGACCCTGGTCCGTTCGTCGTCGCCGGGCACCACGACGGCGCCGCCGACGGCGAGCAGGCCGAAGATGTCGAAGACGGACAGGTCGAACTCGAGCGAACTCACCTGCAGGGCACGGTCGTTCTCGCCGAGGTCGTAGCGGTCCACCAGATCGGTGAGGGTGGCGACGGCGGCGCGGTGCGGAACCTGGACGCCCTTGGGCAGACCCGTCGACCCGGAGGTGAACAGGACGTAGGCGAGGTCGTCGCCGGAGACCGCGACCGGCCGGATCGGAACGGAGGTTCGCGCCGCCGCGAGATCGAGGACGGCGGCGCCGGTTTCGCCGCCCACCCACGCGTCGGGATCGTCCGTGAGGACCGCGCGCGGGGTGGCGATGGAGACGATGCGGTCGCGGCGGGCGGCCGGCTGGGTGGGCGCGATCGGCACGTAGGCGGCGCCGGCGGCGAGGGCTGCGAGCGCCGCCACGACCTGGTCGCCGCTCTTGGGGAGGTTGATGATCACGGTGTCGCCGGGGCCGACGCCCGCCGCCGCGAGCGCGCCGGCGACCCGCAGCGCCTCGTCGGCGAGTTCGCCGTGGGTCCAGGTGCGGGCGTCGGTGAGTACTGCCGGGTTGTCGGGGCGGCTCGCGGCGCGCGCGAAGAAGGTGTGGTGCAGCGTGCCGTCGAAGACAGTGCTCGACGGGAGCGGCTGCTCGACCGAGAGTCGCTGTGCGCGAACCTCATCGGTCACCGGATCGGGGGCGGGGACGTCCCACTCGCCGTCGACGAGCAGGATGAGGATCTCGACGTAGTGGTCGAACATCGCACGGGCGGTGGCCTCGTCGAGGTCGGAGACGCGGACGTCCCAGTTGAGGAGCAGGCCGCCGGCGATCTCGGTCACCTGCGCGTCGAGTAGGACCTGCGGTCCCTGGGAGACGATCCAGGCCGGGTTGCCGAGCACGTCGGAGGCCTGTGCGGAGAACAGGTCGCCGAGGCCGAGCGCACTGGTGAACACCACCGGTGAGACCACGGCTTCGCCTCGGGCGCGACCGATTTCACGCAAGACGTCGAGACCGCTCATCGACCCGTGCGCGGCGGCCTCGTGCATCGACGCGCGCATCCGGCGTGCGCGCTCGGCGAGGGTCGCCGGCTCGCTCAGGTCGACGTCGACGAGGATCGACGAGGTGAAGTCGCCGACGACGCGCTCGACGTCGGGGTGGATCTGCGGCCGGTCGAACAGCGGGACGGTGAGCAGGAAGCGTGGGCTCGCCGAGTGGGTGCCCACGGCCTCGGCGAAGGCGGCGGCCACTGCGGCCGCGGGGGTCACGCCCCGGCGGTGCGCATGCTCTTCGAGGCGCTTCCAGTCCGATGCCGAGACCGAGTGGTGCAGACGGACGCTGCGCGGTTCGACCTCACCGCGCTGGGCGCGTTCGTCGAGCGGGAGCTCCGGCGGACCGGGCATCGCGGGGATGCGTTCGCACCACCAGGCGCGGTCCTCCTCACGGATCTCGCGGCCGGTGCGATCGGCGGTGATGGCAGGGTAGGTGATGCCCAGTTCGGGCAGGGTCTCGCCGCGGTACAGGCGCGCGAAGTCGTCGACGAGCACGCGATAGCTCATCGCGTCCGCGGCGATCATGTCGACGTCGAGGTGGACGCGGGTCGCGTCGCCGGGCAACAGGCTCAGTTCGGCGCGGATGACCGCACCCTCCTCGACCGGCAGGGTGCGATGGGTGCCGTGGTCGCGCTTCTCGGCGAGGATCGCGTCGATCATCTCCGCCGACCGGGTGCGCAGATCGTGGACCGCGATCGCCTCGGGGTGGGCGGGTCCGACGACCTGGGTGCCGTCGGGCAGGACACGCACGCGCAGCATCGGGTGCCGCTCGATGAGTTGCGCCATCGCGGTTCGGAAGCGGTCGGGCTCGATGCCGTGGCCGTCGAACTCGATGTAGAGGTGTGCGGCGACGTTGCCGAACGCGTGGCTGTCGCTACGTCCGATCCAGTAGGCATGCTGCATCGGGGCGAGCGGGAAAGGCGTTGTGGGGTCGATGGTTTGCGCGGTGTTCGACGCCTGTTGCGTCGGTGGCGTCGCGCCGGACGGCGTCGCGGCGCCACCGAGCAGCTCCGACCATGCGGCGAGGGTTGGTGAGGCGGCGAGGCGGGCGAAGTCGATGTCGATGCCGCGTTTCCGCCAGCTGCCGGCCAGGCGCATCATCCGCAGGGAGTCGAGGCCCTGGGCGATCAGGTCGGTGTCGGGATCGAGGGATTCGGCCGCCACGCCGAGAACCGCGGCCACCTCGGCCCGGATGTCCGGCCCGCCGGGTGTGGCGCCGGCGGCGGGGGCCGCCGCGTCGGTCGCGCAGATCAGGGCCGTCCAGGCGGCGAGGGTGGGTGAGGCGGCGAGGCGGGCGAAGTCGATGTCGATGCCGCGCTTCCGCCAGCTGCCGGCCAGGCGCATCATCCGCAGGGAGTCGAGGCCCTGGGCGATCAGGTCGGTGTCGGGATCGAGGGCGTCGGGGGTCAGGCCCAGCATCGCCGCCACGTCCTTGCGGACCTCGGTCGGGGTGACGGAGTCCGCGACGGGCTGTGTCGTCCGGGAGTTCGTGACCATCAGCGGGTGATGCCTCTCCAAGGTCGGGACACGGTGTTCGCGCCGGCTGCCTGCAATTTTGGGTAGGGTCTGCTTAGTCGTCGGGCCGCTCGGCGGACTCGTGCCGAAGATCTCGCAGGTCCGCGGGATTTCCGCTGATACGGGCCGACAATTGCTTAGGTTAGCCTAAGTTATACGCTGCCGTCCCACCAGATGACCTCGGTCACGCATCGATCCCGCGGGACGACCCCTTGTGCGTGATGAAGATTAGGCTAACCTACCCTTCTGTGTGAGTGCGATGCCGGTCCGGCACACCCGGTTCTCGGGTAGGCGTGCGCCGCGCCCGGGCATCCATGACGACGAGGCAACCGACGCAGAGGTCGGAGAGAATGGGGTACGAATGTCGCAGGCCGGTGTGGTGCTGAAGGAATCGGGATCGACGAACATCCTCGCCGCCACAGTGCGAGAGGCCATGCTGGCCGGGGACACCACCCTGTCCGTGCTCGATTCGGACTCCGGCGAGTGGGTGACCCTGCCCTGGCGTGACGTCCACGCGCGCGCCGAGCAGATCGCTGTCCGCCTTCTCGACGAGAGTCCCCTGCACGAGCCCCTGGCCCTCGGCCTCATCGGGGATCCGACCGTCGACCTGATAGCCGCCATCCAGGGCGCCTGGCTCGCCGGGGTGCCGATCAGCATCCTCCCCGGCCCCATCCGCGGCGCCGACGAGAAGCGGTGGGCGGAGAACACATACGAGCGTTTCGTCTCCATCGGCGTCGGCACGGTCCTGGGCAGCGGCACCCAACTCGACCTGCTCGCCGAGATCGATGGTCCGTTGCGGATCGCCGGGGTCGGCGAATACGGACGCGACGCGGACACCGCCGGGTTCAGCGCCCGCAACTGCAGTTCGAACACCGTGGCGGTCCTGCAGGGCACCGCGGGGTCGACCGGCGACCCGAAGACCGCGGTCCTCACGGCCTCCGCGGTGTACTCGAACGCGATCGAGCTGGTGAGCCGTCTCGGCATGCATCGCACCCGCGACACCGGTTTCAGCTGGTTGCCGCTCTATCACGACATGGGCCTGATGTTCCTGGTCGCGGGGATGACCACCGGCATCCCGGCCTACATCGTGCCCAACACGGCCTTCGCCGCCGCCCCGTTCAAGTGGATGCAGTGGCTCACCGAGACCAGGGCGACCGTCACCGCCGCGCCGAACTTCGCCTACGACATCCTCGGGCGCTACGGAAAACTGCTGCGCGACATCGACCTGTCGAACCTGCGTGTCGCGATCAGCGGCGGCGAGCCGATCGACGCCGACGCCTTCGAGAAGTTCCTCGACGCCGTCGAGCCCTTCGGCTTCGCCCGGAACGCGGCCGCGCCGGCATACGGTATGGCGGAGGCCGCCTGCGCGGTCACCATGCCGGCGGTCGGCGAGGGCGCGCACTACGACGATGTGACCGTGACCCCGCCCGACGGTGGCGAACCGCTGCGTCGTCGATACGCGATTCTCGGAAAGCCGCTGGGCGGCATGCAGGTTCGCATCGTCGAGCCGAACACAGATGTTCCCCGTATCGACGGCCGCTCCGTGGGCCACGTGGAGATCCGTGGCACCTCGATGATGCGCGGCTACCTCGGCGGTGCCGATCTCGGTGAGGGGGAATGGTTCTCCACAGGTGACCTCGGTTATCTGATCGATGACCGCCTGGTCATCTGTGGACGGGCCAAGGAGGTCATCATCGTCGCCGGCCGCAACCTCTTCCCGACCGAGATCGAACGTGCCGCAGCGGAAGTGGCGGGCGTGCGCCGCGGCGGCGTCGTCGCGATGGCGCGCGGCGAGGGCTCGTCCCGTCCGGGCCTGGTCATCATCGCGGAATACAAGGGCAGCGAGTTCGACAAGGCGCGCTCGGAGGTGATGAGCGAGGTCGCCTCTGCCTGCGGCATCGTGCCCGCCGACGTGATCTTCGTGGCACCAGATTCGGTGCCGCGCACCACTTCCGGGAAGATCCGCCGCCTCGAGACCCGGCAGATGGTCGAGGGCGGCCGTCTTGCCCCGATCGACCGGGCCGGGGAGCAGGAGTGAGCGCAACGCTGACGAAGGGCCGGGGCCTGCCGGGCGCCGTCCTCAAGCTGCTGGGCGGCGATGATTTCGAGCTCACCGTCACCGGCACCCGGGTGGTCACCGATCACTATGTGCGCCTGACGTTCACCGGTGGCGGGCTCCTGCACAAGCGTGCCCTCCACCCGACCATGTGGATCCGGATGTGGTTCGACGACGCGGGCAGGCTGCACCAGCGCGGCTACACGCTCGTCGATGCCGATCCCGACGCCGACACCTTCGCCGTCGAGTTCGCGATCCACGATGGCATCGCCGCACGCTGGGCGCAACAGGCGCAGGTCGGTGACACGATCAACGTCACCGTCATGGGCTCGAAGTTCGCCATGCCGGACGGGGTTCGCGGCTGGCTCATCGCCGGCGACCCCGCCTCGCTGCCCGCGATCAACTCGATCCTCGACGCGATCTCGGCGTCGGACCCGGAGATCCCGGCGCGGATCTGGTTGGAGTACCAGCACGACAGCGACCTGACCCTCCCGGTCCGGTCACGTCCCCAGGACACCGTTGCGTGGGTGGCGCGTGAGCGCGACGGCGGTGCGCTCGTCGACGCCGTGCGTGCCGAGGCCTTCGACGCCTCCGATCACTTCGGCTGGGTCGCACTGGATTCGGTGAGCACCCGCGCGGTTGCCGCGGCGCTGCGGAGCGAATTCGGGATTCCCAAGAAGTCGGTCAAGGCGCAGGCCTATTGGATTCCGGGCCGGCCGTTCAACTGAGCAGAACGGTGTCGCCGGTGGCGCGGCCCTCGCGCCCACCGACCTGCCATCGGGCCTCGAGCGTCTGACCGGCCTTCATTCAGTACTTGGGGTACACATACGTCCAGCCGAGGTGATAGTGCCGACCTGCGGGGACGTATGTCGGCGCGGTCTGTCCATACCAGGCCCTGTGCCCGTTGCCCGGCTCCCACGAGGCGTTGACGGCGGTTCGCACGTTACCCGGTACTCGCCACCTGGTACAGCCGTTGGAGCTGTACTGAGGCTGGGAGAAGTGTGGAATGCTGGTGTGGTAGGTCATCGCGTACTGCGCACCGGTCCACACATGGCCGTTCGTGTGTTTGAAGCACGCTGTCACCCAGCCGTGAGCCGCGGCCTGCGCTGGTGCGGCGACTGTCGTCGACGCGATTGCGGTTCCGGTGATGACCACGAGTCCGACGATGAATCGCGCGACGGTGAGACCTATTCGGTTCATGGGGTGCAATCTCCTTGGTGACCGAACGCGTACGGGTGAGCCCCGTATCACCCGTACGGCGAAGAAGAGTTGGCGACAAGTCGGCACCTCGGGGCCGCGGGTGAAGTGCGAACTTGCGTGGTCGGGTCAGGTGCGGGCGGGTGGTGCCCGCGGCATGGGCCGGATCGGATATCCGACTGATCAGGTGGTGCGCGATCGCCGGAGAACTTCGGCGATTCCGCAAGGTTACCGCTGCAATGCATCGATATGTGCTGATCGGGAGTGGTCTGTTCAGACGAAAAACACCTGCATCGCTGCGTTTGGTGGAAGCATGGTTCGCCGAACCATCTGTTGGTCCGAACGGTGGGACGAAGTCGCTTCAACCTATCTCGAACACCACGGGCGCATGATCGCTGGCGCCCTTGGCCTTTCGGGCGTCACGGTCGACGTGCGCGCCCATGATCCGGGTGTCGAGCGCGGGCGAGCAGAACGCGTAGTCGATGCGCATCCCCTCGTCGCGCGGGAACCGTAGCTGTGTGTAGTCCCAGAACGTGTACCCCGGTGCGTAGGGGAGCGCCGAGTCGACCAGTCCCGCATCCAGGAACCGCCGCACCGCGGCGCGTTCCGGTTCGGTGACGTGTGTGCGGCCCAGGAAGTATTCGGTGTCCCAGACATCCTGGTCTCGCTGTGCGACGTTCCAGTCGCCGGCCAGCATCATCTCCGCCGCCGGATCGTGGGCCAGGCGCAAGACGATGTGATCGGCGAGGGCGTCGAGCCAGCGCAGCTTGTAGTCGTAATGCGGGTGCTCGGGGGTGCGGCCGTTGGGGATGTACAGGCTCCAGACCCGCACCCCGGCGCACACCGCGGAGATCGCCCGCGCTTCCCGGATCGGCTGGTCATCGACCGGGTGGGTGGGCACGCCGTCGAAGGCGATCTCGACGTCGTCCAGACCCACCCGCGAAGCGATCGCGACGCCGTTGTACGCGCCCTGGCCGACGTGCGCGACGTCGTAGCCGGCGGCCAGGAAACTCATGAGTGGGAACGCGTCATCGTGACACTTGGTCTCCTGCATGGCCAGGACGTCGACGTCGGCTTGTTCCATCCACGCGACAACCGATTCCGAACGGGCTCGGATCGAATTGACGTTCCAGGTGGCGAAACGCATTCAGTGGTCCTCCCCGGTGGACGACTCGGTCGCGAGGTCCGCGACCGCCACACCCGCCTCCTGCCACCGGGACCGGACCGCGGCGAGGCGCGACGAGGAGGTCGACAAGATGACGGCGAAACCTCGTCCGGCGTCGCGGTAGTGGTCCCGGTAGAAGTCGACCGACTCGGCGAACCAGTCGAACCCGGATCGGTCGTCATCGAGCAGACGATGGGCCTGGGTGATGTGGACGACGATGGTGTCCGGGACACGGCCCTCGGCATCGGGCGCGTCGAGGTCGCGCATGCAGTCGTCGAAGGCGTCCTTGTTGCGGCCGAAGTGATCGGGGAACCCCCAGACCCGTGCGAACGACGTGTACAGGCCGCCGAGCGTCGTCGCGGTGGTGCCGCTGACCGTGCGCACACGTGCATCCGGACCGGGGGCGGGAAGATCGGCGACGGTGGTGACGGCAACCGCCGGCCCGCCCGACGCCGCGGCGTCGAGGAATCGGCGCAGAGCCCGCGCCCGGGATTCGTCCTGTGGGCCGCCGGTATTCGGCCCGCTGTCATTCGGCTCGCGGGAATTCGGCCCGCTGGAATTCGACTGGGTCATGACGGTCCCCGGATCTTGACGAACGTGCGGTAGTGATCGGCGGTGTACCAGGCGGAGCCGTCGCTGCCGGTGACGATGCGCTCGGCGTCTCGGCCCCGGTTGGGCGCCTTGGGATTGACGTCCCACTCCCGGTACGTGACGCGGCGGCCGCCGGAATCCG
Organism: Gordonia aurantiaca; assembly: GCF_039939235.1. Lineage (NCBI taxonomy): Bacteria > Bacillati > Actinomycetota > Actinomycetes > Mycobacteriales > Gordoniaceae > Gordonia > Gordonia aurantiaca. The sequence goes on from NZ_JBDUUF010000001.1 coordinate 248,631, forward strand.
TGCGCGGCAGCAGACCCTCGTTGTTGCGGAAGGTCACGCCGCCCTTGGTGCCCGGGGCGTTGGCGGCCTCCGGCCACTCACCCGCGTCGATGTATGCGAGAGTGCGTAGAACGTGTGCCGGGATCGCCGGGTTCGCGGCGGAGGCGCGGAACCCCCTGCTCGTCGGCGCTGTGTTCGTCGGCGCTGTGCTCGTCGGCGCTGTACCCTTCAGCGTCGTCCTGCGCGTGGCCGACGCCTTCTTCGACGCCCCCTCGGACGTCGGCGTGGCCGTCGGCGGGGCGACCTTCGACGGGGCGACCTTCGACGGGGTCGACACCGCGACGGTGCGTGTTCCGTCGTCCTCCGAGCCGCTGTTGTTGATCAGCCACGTGATCCCGACGACCACGCCGATCAGCACGAACGCGACCGCAGTGACGACAGCCTGCCGCTGCCGTTGGGCGGCCGACCGTGTCGAGCCGGCCATCAGCGGTTCCCGGCGGGGTCGGTGGGGATGTCCGGGGTGAGGTACCGGTAGGTGTGGTGCAACCCGAAACCGAGTCGCCGGTACCACGAACCCGCGAGCCGGTTCGTGGTCTCGACCTGCAGGTAGGCGGATTCGGCGCCGTTCTCCAGCCCCCAGGTCACGAGTGCCTTGAGCACCTGCGTGGACAACCCCTCGCCCCGACGGCGCGGGTCGGTCCAGAGTGCCGTGAGCCCCAACCACTTCCGGCCATCGGTCGCCTCGGTGACCACACCCCGGCCGATCGACGCCGGGGCGTCTCCCGGCGGATCCGCGTCGATCCGCGCGAACACCGGCGGTCCCTCGCCCGCGGTCACGACGGCGCGCACGGCCTCGGTGTCGTCTGTCGTGCGGGTGCCGGCGTAGGCGACCAGCCAGTCCGGGGCGGGGACGTCGGTGAGAACGACTGCCGCCGAAGAGGTCTCGGACAGGGCCTCGGCGAGGGAGGCGAGGTCGCAGGTGAGGGCCTGGACCTCGATGTCCTCGACGCCGCTGATGGTCGACGCCTTCATCAGCCGGTCCGGTAGGGCGAGCAGCGGCGGCAGGTCGTGCTCGGCGTACCAGCGGGCGATCCGTTGCAGCGTCTCCAGGTCGGCGCGGGCCGACATCTCCAGCGGCAGGGCCGAATTCGCCCGTCGCGAGAATCCGCGACCGGCGCGGCAGAACCAGCCCTCGATCCACGTGGTGTCGACGCCGGGCCAGGACCGGGCCCCGACATGTTCCAGCGTGCGGATCTCGCTGTTGCGCACCGGCCGTGCCGACAGCAGTCGCACCGATGTGACCGCGGCGTGTGGAATCGACACGACGTCCCCGTCGCGTTCGAGGCGCAGGGGATCGCCGTCGTCGAGGAGGACGCCGGTGACATCCGACTGCGCCGCGTCGGAATTGCCGCGCCAGTCGGCGGGCGTCGCCTCACCCAGGAGGTACCGCACGACGACGCGGTCGCCGACCACGGCACCCGACAGCGACACACTCACCCCGGTGCCCCTCACCCAGTGCTGTCGATCAGTCTTCGTCGTCGTGGCCGAAGGGGTCGGTGACCGAACCCGGCAGCCAGGCCAGGCCGGGCACACCCCACTTGGCGCGCTTGATCGCCTTTTTCGCGGCGCGCGCGTTGCGGCCGATCAGCACGTCGACGTACAGGAATCCGTCGAGGTGGCCGACCTCATGCTGGAGCATGCGGGCGAAGAATCCGGTGCCCTCGATGACGACCTCGGCGCCGGTGCGGTCCACGCCGGTGACGCGCGCCCAGTCGGCGCGGCCGGTGGGGAACTGCATGCCGGGCACCGACAGGCAACCCTCGTCGTCGTTCTCCGGGTCGGGCATCGTCTCGGGGATCTCCGACGTCTCGAGGACGGGGTTGATCACCTCGCCGCGGCGCCGCTTGCCCGACCGGTCGCCCTCCGGGCAGTCGTAGACGAACATGCGCAGACCCTTGCCGACCTGGTTGGCGGCGAGCCCGACGCCGTGGGCGGCGTCCATGGTCTCGTACATGTCGTCGAGGAGCTTGATGATCTCCTCGGACGGACGGCCGTCCGCGTCGAGCGGAACCGGGGAGGTGGGCTGGTGGAGCACCGGCTCGCCCACGATGCAGATCGGGAGAATCGCCATGTCGATCACCCTACTGCTGCTCAGCGCTCCGGAACGACGGTGGGTAGGACGTCACGGACCGTGTCGCCGACGGGTTCGGGCAGTCCGGGGAACAGCGTCGACCTCCAGTCGATGCTGTCGACGGGTTCGGTCACGACCTCGCCCACGCAGCCGCCCTGCAGCGAGGTCACCACGTTGCGGATGATCGTCGGGTCGCGCATCTCGATGGCGTGGTCGACGCCGGTGTTGGCCAGCGGCACCGGCGAGTAGGCACGGCACTGCGGTGTGCCGTCGAGCCGGCCGTCGGCCCACTCGCCGTCGCTCTGCACCACCGAGTAGCGGGTCGGGCCGGGTGCGTCCGGCCCGGCGTTCAACTTCTTGATCGCAGCTGCGTACATGCAGGTGTCGTAGCCGCCGTCGCGGGGCTGGGAGCACCCTCCGGGTGAGCCGTACTGGGCGGTGCCGATGGCGACGTACTCGTCGACCTTCGCCGACCCGCCGAGGAACTTCAGGTAGTGCCGGGCACCCAGACCGCCCGCGCTGTGCGCGACGATGCCGATTCGCCCGGCGTCCGCGGCCTCGGCGTCGACGACCTTCTCGATCAACCTGGCGTCCGCCGCGACATCGCGTCCGCCGGCGTGCGCGAACACCACCCGGTGGCCGGCCGCGCGAATGGCGTCGGCGAGCGGGCGGAACGTCTGCTCGTTGGCCGCGGCGTCGGCGTAGAGCTGCTGGCCGGGCACGATCACGACGACGTCCGTCGAGGCGGCGGGAGCGGCGACGGCCTGCGGCGCGGCCGACAGGCCGAACGCGGCAAGCGCGGCAGCGGCGCCGGCGATTCCCCGGAGCAGCCCTATTGCCCGGAGCAGCCCTATTCCCCGGAGCAGCTCTGGCGACAATGTCGAGGACATGTGACCCCCGTCCGAGTGGACATCCATGACAGGTGAGGTGAGGCTAACAGTCAGGTGGCGGCAGTGGTGTCGGCACGTCGCGCGTCACACCACGTTCCGAGCGGGTGTGCGTGGTTAGATTGTCTGCGAACCACACCGCTGTGATTCGCCGCCGGCGCACTTCGTCGCCGTCCCTGTCCCGACCGGGACGGGAGGGAGATCCGATACAGGCCGGGGCGGTGTGTGGTCCACGAGTGTTATCGGTGAGGGAGCGAGATGGACGGCGCAGCTGCGCGTAGCCAGAACCAGGGCGAACAACCCACCCCCGAAGTCCAGCTGGATCCTCATGAGGTCGGGGAAGACGGTCTGACGCGTCGGGAGCGCGACATCCTGGCCTTCGAGCGGCAGTGGTGGAAGTACGCCGGCGCCAAGGAAGAAGCCATCAAGGAACTGTTCGGTCTGTCGGCCACCCGGTACTACCAGGTGCTCAACGCGCTGGTCGATCGTCCGGAGGCGCTCGCCGCGGACCCGATGCTCGTCAAGCGGCTCCGCCGTCTGCGCGCCTCGCGCCAGAAGGCCCGTGCGGCTCGCCGTCTCGGCTTCGAGATCACCTAGACGCTGACCAGGGTCGGTCGGTCCAGGTGCGTTAAGGTCGTCGGTGATGAACGCAGACCGTGAGCCCAATCGCCTGCCGTTGCGCGCCGGGGCGATGCTGCTCTTCGCAGTCGCCGTCGTCTTCATCGGGCTCGGCTGGCATTCCGCGGCCACCTCGGGAGGCGACTCGAAGGCCGCCGAGACCACCGCCGTGACGACCCCCTCGACCACCCAGACCACGACCTCGTCGTCGACCGTCGCGGCCGGCACCAAGCGGGTGTGTGTGGTAAACGCCGGTCAGGTGACCGGACTCGCCGGGGATGTCACGGATCTGCTGAGGGACAAGGGCTTCACGATGGGCCGGCCGGGCAACTACACCGGCGGCGGGTTCAGTGAGAACACCATCTTCTACGACACCGACGCGGACAAGGCCCAGGCGGAGCAGATCGCCGAGGTCCTGGGCGGCTCGGTCTCGATCGAGGAACGGCCCGGTTCGTTCACCCAGTGCAAGGGCGGCGTGCCGGTGATCATGGTGACCGCGGTCAGCGGATCCTGACCATCGCGGCAGGTCTATCGTTCTAGGCGATCCCACATACGATCAGCGCGCGGGGAGCCCTCGTCCGCGCAGACGCCGGCCTCGCCCGGCGACAAGCAAACAGTGAACAAGGAGTGACATGTCCGGACGTTCGAAACTCGCTGCGTCGCGCGCTCTCGCCGCGCTGGCTTCCGCGGGACTGATCGGCCTTGCCCTCGCCGGTTGTAGCCCCGATCAGAACCCGACGGATGTGCCCGGCACGACGCCGCCGGTGGTCTCCGACAAGCCGCTGCCCCCGGGCGCGGTCGACGACGTCGACGACGAGCCCAGCGGCCAGATCGCGACCGCCGAGATCAAGGACACCTCCGGCAAGGTCGTCGGCGAGGCCACCCTCACGGCCCCCACCGAGAGCGAGGGGCCGGTCACCGTCAGCGTGCGCATCACCGACGGCGACCTGCCGGCCGGCTTCCACGGCATGCACATCCACGAGAACGGCACCTGCGACGCGGGTTCCGGCGGGTCGCAGGCCTTCACCTCGGCCGGCGGCCACCTGCAGGTCGACGGCAACACCGGCCACCCGTCCAGCGGTGACCTGGTCTCGATTAACATCCTCGAGGACCACACCGGCCGCACCGTGACCACCACCGACGCGGTGAAGCTCGAGCAGGTCTTCGGCAAGGCGCTGATCATCCACGAGAAGCCGGACAACTTCGGCAACATCCCGGCCGACAAGTACCCGGGCGGCCCGAAGGAAGACACCCTCAAGACCGGTGACGCCGGTGCCCGCATCGCGTGCGGCGTCATCGAAGAGCAGGACTAGGACTCGCGGTCGAACGCCGACGAGCGGCCGGCCATGACCCCGATCGAGTTCGACGGATCGCCGGCCCCCACGTTGGGGGTCGAATGGGAATTCGCACTGACCGACAAGGTCACCGGCGATCTGTCGAACTCGGCGGCGGCACTCTTCGCCGCCGTCGGCGAGAATCACCCCGAACGCGCCGGGAAGATCCACAAGGAACTGCTGCGCAACACGGTCGAACTCGTGACCGGCATCTGCCGGACCACGGGTGAGGCCGTCGCCGACCTGACCGACACCATCGGTGTGGTTCGCGTTCTCACCGAGGAGCTCGGCGTCGACCTCTACGGTGCGGGCACCCACCCGTTCGCCGAGTACTCCACCCAACTGCTCACCGAGGGCCACCGGTACGCCGAACTGATCGAGCGCACCCAGTGGTGGGGACGCCAGATGCTCATCTGGGGCGTCCACGTCCACGTCGGCATCAGTCACCGCGAGAAGGTGCTGCCGATCCTCGATTCGCTGCTGAACTTCTATCCGCACCTGCTCGCGCTGTCGGCGTCGTCGCCGATGTGGGCCGGGCAGGACACCGGCTACGCCAGCAACCGGGCGATGATGTTCCAGCAGCTGCCGACCGCCGGGCTGCCCTTCCAGTTCAAGACCTGGGAGGAATTCGAGGCTTTCGTCGCCGACCAGAAGACCACCGGGATCATCGACCATCTCAACGAGATCCGCTGGGACATCCGGCCGTCACCGCACCTGGGCACCATCGAGGTGCGCGTCTGCGACGGCATGACCAACGTGGCCGAGCTGCAGTCCATCGTCGCGCTGATCCACTGTCTCGTCGTCGATCTCGACCGCCGGTTCACCGCCGGCGAGACCCTGCCGACCATGGCGCCCTGGCTGGTCCAGGAGAACAAATGGCGCGCAGCGCGTTACGGGCTCGACGCCATCGTCATCCTCGACGGCGCCTGCCGGGAAGAACTCGTCACCGACGACCTGCACCGTCAGCTCGAACGTCTCCAGCCCGTCGCCCGAGACCTCGAATGCGTCGACGAACTGGAGGGCATCGAGGACATCATCACCCGCGGCGCGAGCTACCAGCGCCAGCGGAAGGTGCACCGGGAGACCCACTCCATGCGTGAGGTGGTCGCGTCGGTGGTCGGCGAACTCGAGGTGGCGCCGAACCGCTAGTCGCGGTCGGGGACCTCCATGTCCCGCTTGTCGATCAGACCGTCGCGGGCGCGCTGCTCCTGGTAGGCCAGCCGCCCGATCCGGTGCGCGACCACCGGTGCGGTGATCAGCGCGAAGAGCCCGGCGAGGATGAGCATCCCGCTGTCGAGGTTGCGACCCAGGCGCACCACGGCCCCGAGCAGGATCATCAAGAGGCCGAACGTCTGCGGCTTGGTCGCGGCGTGCATGCGGCTGAGGGTGTCCGGGAACCGGAGCAGACCGATGGACGCGGTGAGCGCGAGCGTGCACCCGACGAGGATCAACGTCGCGCTGATGATGTCGCCGATCATCGCGGCCTCCTCACTTCTGCCGACGTCACTTCTGATCGTCCCGGACGCGGAAACGGGCGATGGACACCGACCCGACGAAGCTGAGCAGAGCGAGCGCGACGATAGACGGCACCACCGTCGAGTCGCGGCTGTAGGCCGCCCACACACCGAGGCCGCACATGCACAGTGCGATCAGGACGTCGAGCGCGACCAGGCGGTCGAGCGTGGACGGTCCGCGCAACGCGGTGGCCATCGTCAGAATCGCGGCGATCAGCAACACCGCCGTCGCGATCGTCCAGACGACGCTCATGATTCCTTCCGATCTGTGTCGGCCGGGTTGTCGGCGGGTTCGGCCCCGGGCACCGGCTGGATGGGCCGTACGTGGTGGAAGTCCTCGTCGATTCCGTGGTACGGGCTCGGATGCCATTCGCTGTCACGCTCGAAGGCCTTGATGAACATGCGCTCGACGTAGGCGATCTGGTCGTAGAAGGCCCGCACCTTCTTCTCCGACCGCACGTCGAAGACGTGGACGTAGAGCATGCGCCGACGGTGGTCGATCTCGAGGACCATCGTGCCCGGCACCAGGTTCAGGTAGTCGACGGCCAGGGTGAGGACCATGTCGGACTTGATCGCGACCCGCACGCGGATCACCGCGCCCAGCGGCGGCCGGCCGGGTCGGATCGCCATCCACCCGATCTGCACGCTCGACACGAAGAAGTCGCTGACCAGCCGAAGAACCAGCTGCGCCACCGACAACGGGTGGATGCGGCCCTCGACCGGCACCCGGGGGAGCGGCAATAGGGTGAGGATCGCGATCGACAGCACCAGGCCGGCGATGATGTTGGCCCACGACAGCGACCCCCACAACAGGACCCACACGAAGGTCAGCCAGGCGATCGTCCACAGCCGGACCGCGACCTCGCGGCCATCGCCGCCCAGCCACGCGGGCAGCCGGATGTGGTTGCGCAGCCACACCAGCGACGCGGTCAGGTGCCAGACCACGAACAGGAACGACACCCGCCACGTGTTGATGATCAGGGACAGCACCGGACCCTTGGTCGAGACGACGGGCGTGCGCCGCCTCGTTCGGTCGGTCGCGGGTGGGATCGGTCCGAGCGTCATCGCGACTCACCTCCACCCAGCACGGCCTCCAGATACACGCCACGATGCACGACATCGGTGGCGGCGCTGTCGGTGAAGTCGAAGATCGGGCCCGCCCACAGCGTGAGAACCAGGCCGGCGACCACCATCGCGAAGGTGGGCAGCACCATCGCGACCGGCATCCGACCGACGTCCTCGCGGTCGGAGTAGGCGCCGTCGTCGCGCTCGTCGATGAGCGCCGACGGGCCCTGGTCGGCGAGCTCGCCCTCCGGCGCGTCGGCGCGCGGACGCCAGAAGCCCTTGGTCCAGATACGCGCCACCACGTACAGGGTGAGCAGGCTGGTCACGACCGATCCGGCCACCAGGATCCAGGCGAGCACCGAGCCGTTCTGCGCACCCGCCTCGAGCAGCGCCACCTTGCCGATGAAACCGGAGAACGGTGGAATGCCGCCGAGATTCAGGGCGGGCACCAGGAACAGCACGGCCAGCACCGGGCTGGCGATCAGGCCGCCCAGGCGACGCAGCGACGCCGAACCGGCCTGCCGCTCGATGAGGCCCACGACGAGGAACAGCGTGGTCTGCACGAGGATGTGGTGCGCGACGTAGTAGATCGCCGCGGACATGCCCAGCTCCGACGACAGCGCGATGCCGAAGATCATGTAACCGATGTGGCTGACCAGCGTGAACGACAGCAGACGCTTGATGTCGGACTGCGCGATGGCGCCGAAGATGCCCACGAGCATCGTCAACAGGCCGGCGACCATCAGCACCGTGTCCATCGACCCACCCGGGAACAGCAGCGTGTGCGCACGGACGATCGCGTACACACCCACCTTGGTCAGCAAACCGGCGAACACCGCCGTGACCGGAGCGGGTGCGGTCGGGTAGGAGTCGGGCAGCCACGTCGACAGCGGGAACACCGCCGCCTTGATGCCGAACGCCACGAGCAGTACCGCGTACAGCGCGTTGCGGGTGCCGTCGGAGACGTCGTCGAGGCGCACCGCCATCTCGGCCAGGTTCAGCGTGCCGGTGGTCGCGTACGCGAAGGCGATGCCTGCCAGGAAGATCAGCGACGAGACCATCGACACCATCACGTACGACGCGCCGGCCCGGACGCGCTCGGCGCTGGCGCCCAGCGTCAGGAGCACGAAGCTCGCGGTGAGGAGCACCTCGAACGACACGTACAGGTTGAACAGGTCGCCCGCGAGGAACGAGTTGCACACGCCGGCGGTCAGGATCAGGTACGTGGGCAGGAAGATCGATGTCGGCTGTTGAGCCGTGCCGTCGCGGATACCCTGACCGATCGCGTACACGACGACGCACAGCAGCACGATCGTCGACACGACCAGCATGAGCGCGGCCAGCTGGTCGACGACCAGCGTGATGCCCAGTGGACCGTTCGGATAGCCCTTGTCGCCCCAGCCGCCGATCGCGACGGCGAAGGTTCCGTGCTGGTCGGTGAGGTAGAGCAGCATGCCCGACGCGGCGAGCGCGACCGAGATCGCGCCGATCGTGACCACGCGCTGGACGCGCGGGCTGCGGCCCATCAGCAGCGTCAGGGCCGCGGCGAGGAGCGGGACCAGCGTCGGCAGCGTGATGAGGACCGGAATCCAGGAGGGCTGCGGGATCATCGGCCGCCTCCCTCGCTGTCGGTGTCTTTCTGGCCGGCGTTTTTCTTGCCGGGGCCGTCGTCGGTGCCGTCGCTCTCGGACGAGCCGTCGGTGGCCTGGTCGTCGGACGCGGCCCCCTCGGTGATCGGGTCGCCGTCGGCGTCGATGACCCGTGCCTCGTCGGAGTCGTCGTCGGCCACCTTCTCGCCGACGAGATCCGGGTCGCCGGGCGGGAGGTAGGTGTCCTCGTCGTCGCCCTCGTCCTCCGAGCCGAGTTCGTCGACGACGTCGCTGATCGAGTCGGGCATGATGTCCGTCTCGTGCAGCTGGCGGTGACGTTCGGCGACCTCCTCCGGGGTGAGGGGATTGCCCGCGTCGTCGAAGTAGTCGCCGGTCGGGGTGTCCGACAGCGTCACCGGGTCGTCGCTGCGGTCGCGGTCGGGCGCGGTGGTCAGCGAGCCGGTCTTGATCTTGACGTCCTCGGTGTCGTCCTCGACGTCGTCGTCGTCACGGTTGATCACGAACAGCCGGTAGACGAGGGACAGCACGAACGCCGCGACACCCATCGTGATCACGATCGCGGTCAGGACCATCGCCTGAGCCAGCGGATCGGCGTCGCCGGGGCGGCTCTCCGACGTCTGACCGAGGATCGGGGGATTGCCCATGCCGCCGGAGATCACGACGATCATCAGGTTCAGTGCGTTGCCGCACAGCAGCAGGCCGAACAGCATGCGGACGAGGCTGCGTTCCATCAGCAGGTACACGCCGCAGGCGGCCATCGCGCCGACGATCAACAGGAGCGGGAGACTGGTGCTCATCGGGCCACCTGATCCTTCCCGCCGGCGGAGTTCTGGGCATTCGGTTCGTCGGTCCCGGCCGGCACCCGGCCGGAGCGACCGACCGAGATGCTCTGCGACGCGCTCAGCGACCGCAGGCCGCCGCTCGCGACCGTCGACTCGACGTCCAGACGCGCGCCGAGGCTGCGCAGCACGTCGAGGACCAGACCGATGACGATCAGGTAGATGCCGAGGTCGAAGAACAGCGCGGTGACGAACTTGATGTGGCCGAGGACCGGGACGGTGAATTCGAAGACGGCCGACGAGAGGGCGGGCGCGCCGAGGAACAACGACGCCGCGGCCGTCGCGCCCGACGTCGCGAGACCCGCGCCGAGGATGCGTCCGGGTTCGATGGGCAGCGCCTCACCGAGCTCGTAGCGTCCGCCGGCGAGATAGCGCAGCACGAGCGCCAGACCCATCACCAGACCGCCGGCGAAACCGCCGCCGGGCGCGTTGTGACCGGCGTAGAAGAAGTACACCGACAGCACGACCATGGTCGGGAACAGCAGACGGGTCGTCGCCTCGAGGACCATCGACCGGTGCCGCGGATCGCGGAGTCCCGACCCGAGCAGCCAGGTCGTGCGGTCCGGCGGGATCGGGTCGTCGTCATCGTCGTCGCCGCTCAGACCGGCCTGCAGGCGGATCGCGTCGGCCACGCGGGGCGCCGCGCCGAAGCGCCGGTTGCGGAACACCATCGAGGCGACGCCGGTCGCGGCGACGATCAGCACCGACACCTCGCCGAGGGTGTCCCAGGCGCGGATGTCCACCAGCAGCACGTTCACCGCGTTCTTGCCGTGGCCGTACTCGTAGGCGGCCGCCGGCAGGTCGACCTGCAGCGGCTCGGTCGAGCGCGCCGACGCGGCGAACATGCCGATCACGACCAGGGCCGCGCCGAAGGCGAGGCCGATGAGCGCGCGCAGGGGCTTGAACCCGGTGGCGTGCCGCTTCTCCGGCTCGGCGGGGAGCTTGCGCAGCACCAGCACGAAGATCACCAGGGTCAGCGTCTCGACGAGGAACTGGGTGAGCGCGAGATCGGGGGCACCGTAGAGCGCGAACATCATCGCGCATCCGTAGCCGGTCACGCCGACCACCAGCGTCGCCGCGAGACGATTGCGCAGGACCACCGCGGCCACCGACGCGGCGATCATGATGCCGCCGATGACGATCTGCGGCGCGGTCGCCGAGCTGTCGAACTGCAGGCGATCGCGGGCGCCGAGGAACAGCACGATCATCGGCAGCAGGATCGCGGTGCAGAGGATCACGCCCTGGGTGATCGGCAGTGAACCGCGCTGCGTGTTGCGGGTCAGCAGCAACGACACGGTGTCGGCCGAGCGCAGCGCGGCGTCGTAGATCCGGTCGGCGTTGACCAGCGGGCGGTAGCGGAAGAGCAGGTCACGCAGGCGGCGGATGACGATGAACAGGGCCGCGCCGCCGATGATGACGATGATCGAGAACACCACCGGCAGCCCGAAGCCGTGCCAGAGCGCGAGGTGCTCGATCTCGTGGCCGTAGGTGTCCAGCGTCTCGGTGTACGGCTCGAAGAGGTCGCCGATGGGTCCGGGGACCAGGCCCGACGCGACGCCGGCGAGCGCGAGGACCACCGGCGAGATGTAGAACGCCCAGGTCGGCGGGTGCATCTTGGCGACCGCGGGCGACGGCGTGTGACGGACCTTGCGGCCGAACGCGCCCCAGAGGAAGCGCAGCGTGTACGCGCAGGTGATGACCGAACCGAGGAGCAGGACGAGGTCGACGGTGTGTGCCTCGAGGGGAGTGAGCGCACCGGTGTCCCACACCGACGCGAACGCGGTCTCCTTGCCGATGAAACCGAAGGTGAACGGCAGGCCGGCCATGCTCGCGCCCGCGACGGCCGCAGTGATCGCGAGAACCGGGAGCCGATGCCCGAGCCGGGCGAGTTTGCGCACGTCGCGGGTGCCGGTCGCGTGGTCGATGATGCCGACGATCATGAACAGCGATGCCTTGAACATCGCGTGCGCGACGAGCATCGCCAGGCCGGCCATCGCGACGTTGGCGTCACCCATGCCGACCAGCACGGCCATGAAGCCGAGCTGGGAGACCGTGCCGAAGGCGAGGATGAGTTTGAGGTCGAGTTCGCGGAGCGAGCGCCAGCCGCCCAGCACCATCGTGAAGGCGCCGAGACCGACCACGGCGATCTTCCAGCTGGCGGTCATCGAGAACGCGGGCGCGAGGCGCGCGATCAGGTAGATGCCGGCCTTCACCATCGCCGCGGCGTGCAGGTATGCGCTGACGGGGGTGGGGGCGGCCATGGCACCCGGCAACCAGAAGTGGAACGGGACGATGGCCGACTTGCTCAGCGCGCCGATCAGCAGCAGCACGATCGCGATCTCGACGTACACGCCCGACGGCGGCGCGGCGATGATCTCCGAGAGCAGGTAACTGCCGGCCCGTTCGCCCAGCATGATGATGCCGACGAGCATCGCGAGGCCGCCGAAGGTGGTGACCAGCAGCGCCTGGGTCGCCGACCGGCGGGCCGTCGCGCGGACGCCGTAGAAGCCGACCAACATGAACGACAGCACGGTCGTGAGCTCCCAGAACACGTAGAGCACGAGCATGTTGTCGCTGACGACCAGGCCGAGCATGGCGCCGGCGAAGGCGATCATCTCGCCGCCGAACATCGCGACGCGGGGGCGCGGATCGTCGAAGTAGTGGGCGCAGTAGCAGAGGACGAGGGCGCCGACACCGAGGATGAGCACCGACAGGATCGCGGCGAGGGTGTCGAATCTGGTGACGATGTCCATCTGCAGCGACGGAACCCAGTTCACCGTCTCCACGACCGCGGCGCCGGCCTCGTGGTCGGGCCAGTGGAGGATCACCCAGACCAGGCCCCCGAGCGGGGCGAGCGCCAGAAGGTAGAAACCTCGGGTGCCGATCCAGTGGATGACTGCGGGCGCGACGAGCGCACACACTGCCAACGCAGCCAACACAGAAATCAAAAGGGCACTCCGTCTTTCTCCCGGCGGGGTGTCACGGGCGAACACCCGCGCCGCCTACTTTACCGTTGCCCGTATGTTCCGGTTCGACTGGCTCAGGCGGCTCCTTGTGTTCTTCGTGGCGACGGCCGTGATCGGTGCTGTCCTGGCGGGATGCGGCGACGACGAACAGGCCGGTCCGGAGGGTGTACCGCTGCCGTCCGATTTCCCCGTCACCCAGGTGCCGCTGATCGACGGGCACGTCCTATCCGCGAGCGGCAGCCGCGCCGACGGCTGGGAGGTGACGGTCCAGGGGCCGGCCAACGGCGGCAACCAGCTCGACGTCGCGACGAAAAAGCTCATCGAGTCCGGATTCGCCGAATCACACCGCTCGACCGAGGGCGGCCAGTCCGTGGTCGTGCTGTCGGCGTCCAAGGACGGGGTGACCTACTGGGTCCAGATCGGCGCCTCGCCCCAGGCCGCAGGCGGCGGATCGTCGGTGTTCTACCTGGTCAACGCCGGCTAGTCGGCAACTCTCAGCCTTTCGTGTTCGGGGGAGAAGTCTATCGCCAGCTACGAGACAAATAACAGAATATGTCAGGTGTTGACCTAACGCCTTTCGGTTATTACGCTTCCATGTGACCCGGTTCACCCTGTGACTCGGTTCACAGGGCCGACTCACGTGCCGCCGTCAGGGAACGGGGCGGCGCCCGGGCACGCAGACGAAGATCGAGGGAGCAGTCCATGACGACGACCGAACAGGTGACCGATCCGCTCGCCACCATCGCCGACCGAGACAAGGTGTTCATCGGCGGACGCTGGGTGGAGTCGACCGGTGACGAATGGATCGACGTGGTCGATTCGTACTCGGAGCGCACGGCGGCCCGCGTCCGCAGTGCGACCGCCGATGACATGGCCCGCGCTGTCGACGCGGCCCGCGCGGCCTTCGAGCGCGGCGAGTGGGCCCGCAGGTCGCCCGCCGAACGTGCCGACGTGATCGACGAGATCGCCAACCGGCTCGAGGCGCGCATCCCCGAGCTGACCACTCTCGGCATCGTCGAGGTGGGTGTCACCGCCCCGGTCAGTGCGATGACCCAGCAGATGGTGCTCGGCCTCTATCGTGCGGTCGCCGCCGAGGCCCGCAAGGTCGAGATCGTCGAGGAGCGCCGGCGCGGAGACGGCGGCGTCTCCCGCATCGTCAAGGAACCGACCGGTGTCGTCGCCGCGATCATCCCGTGGAACGGCCCGATCGGCAGCATCGCCTTCAAGGTGATCCCGGCCCTGGCCGCCGGTTGCTCGGTGGTCCTCAAGACCTCGCCCGAGGCGCCGCTGTCGCCGTCGGTCTTCGCCGACGTGATCGCCGAACTCGTCGACGAGGGCAAGATACCCGAAGGCGTACTCAGCGTTCTGGCCGCCGACCGCGAGGTCTCCGAGTCGCTGGTGATCAACCCAGGGGTCGACCACATCACCTTCACCGGCAGCACTGAGACCGGCAAGCGGATCATGGGCCTGGCCGCCGACCGGGTCGCGAAGGTGTCGCTCGAACTCGGTGGCAAGTCCGCTGCGATCATCCTCGACGACGCCGACCTCAACACGGTGATGACACACCTGCCGATGGGCGGCTGCATGCAGTCCGGTCAGGCCTGTGTCGCGCTGACCCGTGTGCTCGTCTCGCGCAAGCGACACGACGAGGTGGTCGCCGCGTACAAGGCGGCGCTGGACATGATCCCGATCGGAAACCCTTGGGAGCAGACCAATTTCCTCGGGCCGTTGACCTCGGCACGGCACCGCGACCGTGTCCTGGGCTACATCGAGGCGGCGAAGGCCGAGGGTGGCGAGGTCGTCTACGGCGGCGGAACCGTCGGCGACACCGGGTTCTTCGTTCAGCCCACCATCATCGACAACGTCCGCAACGACATGAGGATCGCCCAGGAGGAAGTCTTCGGTCCGGTCATATCGATCATCACCTACGAGGACGAGGACGACGCCGTGGCCATCGCCAACGACTCCGTGTACGGCCTCTCGGGTGCGGTCTTCACCGCCGACTTGGAGCGGGGATTCGAGCTGGCGCAACGGATTCGGACCGGAACAGTGAACGTGAACACCTCGGTGCTCGACTTCACCCTCCCGTTCGGCGGTTACAAGCAGTCGGGCGTCGGGCGCGAAGGCGGCCCCGAGGGCCTCGAGGAGTTCTTCGAGATCAAGACCGTGCACCTGCCGGCCCCGCCGCCGGCCGACGCCTGAGTCCCGGGCCGGTCGGTTCTCACAACTGAACAGACGTCCGCACGGCAATCCTCTCCGGGCTCGCCGGGCGGCCGCAACCACCAGTGAAGACGACCAGGCGTGATGACCCACGCCTGGTCGTCGTCGTCTGAAAACCCTTGCGAAATAACAAAAAAGAAAATCCGGAGCTGCTGACAAATATCGCTTGACGTCTCATGTAAAACGTCCTACCGTGAGTGATGAAGGTGGCGGGCATCACAGCAGGAATGCCCACTCGATGCGCCTCACCTCATCTCGATGACGTGCGTTCTCCACCACGTCGGCCAGCCTGCCCCTGACACCTCTCACGCCATCGGCAGGTCTGTCACCCAACCCCAGAGCAAGGATCGAACATGAAACTCGAAGGCAAAGTCGCACTGATCACCGGCGCGGGCTCGGGCCTCGGCCGCCAGTCGTCACAGCTGTTCACGGCCGAGGGTGCCAAGGTCGCGGTCGTCGACATCGACGGTGACCGCGCGGAACAAACCGTCAAGCTCGTCGAGCAGCAGGGTGGCGAGGCCATCGCCATCACCGCAGATGTCTCCAAGAAGGACGAGATCACCGCCGCGGTAGATCAGACCGTCGCAGAGTTCGGCAAGCTCGACATCGCTTGGGCGAACGCCGGAATCGTCTCGCGTGGTGGTGTTCCCACCGTCGCCGGTGGCGAGCACGTCGACTTCGAGGACCTCACCGAGGAGGATTGGAACAACGTCCTCGGCGTGAACCTCTCGGGTGTCATCTTCACCGCGCAGGCGGCGGTCCCACACCTGAAGCGCAACGGGGGCGGCACCATCATCGCGACCTCGTCGGCCGCTTCTTTCGTTGCCTATCACCAGATCGCGCTCTATTCGGCCACCAAGGCCGGCGTCAACGGTCTGGTCCGCGGCCTCAGTCTCGACCTCGGTCCGTTCGGCATCCGCGTCAACGGCATCGCCCCGACCCACGGCATGTCGCCGAACTTCCTCATGCCCCCGGGTTCGCCGGTCGTCGGCCAGTCCTACGAAGAGGTTGCCGGACCGTGGGATCCGTTCGTCTCGCCGATCCCGCTGAAGCTGAACCGCCCGCCGTCACTGCTCGACAACGCCAAGGTCGCGCTGTTCCTGGCCTCCGACGACTCGGCCTACATGTCCGGCCAGGTCATCGGGTCCGGCGACGGCGGAACCCTGTCGCGCGTCGGCATGTGGTTCCCCGAAGATCTCGACCAGAAGAATCCGAACGCCTGAGATGTCCTCCACGCAGCCCACTCTCACCGTGGATCGCGTGGCGTGCGCCGGGCATGGCCTGTGCTACGGGGTCGCCCCTGATCTGATCGACGCCGACGATCAGGGCGACCCTGTGGTCCCGGAGCGTCCGCTCGCCGCCGGGGAGATCGCTCTGGCGAACGAGGCGATCGCGATGTGTCCCGAACGGGCGCTTGCCTTGCAGCCCACCAATTCCACGAACTCCAAGGATCAGTAAATGACTACAACGGAACGGTCCCGAGAGGACGTCACCGTCGACTTCGACGTCTACGACCTGTCCATCTCGGCTCCGGTCGATCGATTCCAGGAAATCGGGCGTGAACTATCCGAGAAGGGCCCGATCGTCTTCTCGCCCCACTACGGCGGACACTGGATCGTCACCTCCTACGAACTGATGCACGAGGTCTTCCGCGACCACGAGACCTTTTCCAGCTACCCCAACAACCTCGTCACCAACGAGGCCTTCGGCAAGTTCATCCCGATCGAGCTCGACCCGCCGGAGCACACCTCGTACCGCAAGGCGCTGCAGCCGCTGTTCGGTCCGGCCCGGATGAAGAAGCTCTCCGATGAGGTCCGCGACGTCGTCAACGAGCTCATCGATGGGTTCGCGAAGAAGGGTGAGGCCGAATTCGTCGCGGAGTTCGCCCACGAGCTGCCGGCACGGATCTTCCTGGCCCTGATGGACTGGCCGCTGTCGGACGCGCCGCTGTTCACCGAGGCCACCGACACCGTGCTGTTCGGTAAGCCCGGTGGCACCGAACAGGAGTCGCTGGAAGCCCGTGCCATGGCGGGCATGCAGATGTTCGGATACTTCCAGAAGGTCATCGACGACCGGCGCGCCAACCCGGGCGACGACGTCACCTCGCAGCTTATCCACAGCGAGGTGGAGTTCGAGGACGGCACCCGCCTGCTGACCGACGAAGAGCTCAACCGCATGTTCTTCCTGCTGCTCATCGCCGGCCTGCACACCACACAGGGTGCGCTGTCCTGGTCGATCCTGCACCTGTCGAAGAACCCCGAACAGCGCCAGATGGTCATCGACGACCCGGAGATGATCCCGTCCGCGGTCGAGGAGATCCTGCGCTATGAATCGCCGGTCGTCCCGGGCCGTCGCGCCACCCGCGACGTCGAACTCGGCGGTCAGCTCATCCGCGAGGGCGAGCAGCTCATCGTCCTGATGTGCACGGCCAACCGCGATCCCGAGGAGTTCGCCGATCCGGAGGTGTTCGACGTCAACCGGCGCCCGAACCGGCACCTCGCCTTCGGTGGCGGCGCGCACCGCTGCATCGGTTCGCACCTCGCGCGCATCGAGCTCACCATCGCGCTGGAGGAGATCCTGCGTCGCATCCCCGATTTCGAGCTCGTCGAATCGGACCCGCCGGTGTTCCACGCCAGCCAGGTGCGCGGCTGCGCTCGCATGCCGATCCGGTTCACCCCGGAGGCCTGACCAGCCCATTCGGTCCCCTCGGACACCGGTGCGGCGGGCTGGCACTCGCCCGCCGCACCGGCATCGAGGAACGATGACCATTGCCCGCTAAACCTTATTGCTGTAGGTTTAAGGATGAGCCACCCCGCAGCCCGGGTGACTCGTATCCATCTCGCAGACAACGCTCCTCCCCGGAGGGAATCATGACCACTTCGCTTCCACGCCAAGATCGCATCCGGCGCGCCCTTGACCTCCTGCGCAACGAGACGACGGACAAGTACGACGAGATCGCGCAGTTCGAGCCGGGGGAATACACCGACCCGGTGCTGGCGAAGGAGGAGCGCGACTACATCTTCGGCCGCGTGCCGTCGATCGTGGCACACGGCAGTGAGATCGCGCGTCCCAACGACTTCATCACCGTTGCGATGCCGCGTAACAACATCATCGTGGTGCGCCAGAAGGACGGCAGCGTCAAGTCTTTCGTGAATCACTGTCGCCACCGGGGAGCCATGCTGGAGAAGGAGGAGAAGGGTCGCTGCCGCATCTTCTCCTGTCCCTACCACCGGTGGTCGTACGACCCGGACGGCTCGCTGCGGACGATCACCCGGGACAACACCTTCGGCGAGGTGGACCGGTCCGAGACCGGCCTCATCGAGATTCCGACCGAGGAGCGCCACGGCTTCATCTGGGTCGTCGACAACGCCAATGCCGACATAGACGTGGCGTCGTGGCTGGGTCCGGAGATCGACCCGATGCTCGCCGGCTACGAGCTCGACAAGCTCGTCTGCTACCGTGCGGCCGGCTTCGTCGAGCCGACCAACTGGAAGATCATGCAGGACGCGTTCCTGGACGGCTATCACATCCAGTACGCGCACCCGAACACCGCGGGCAAGATCATCCACACCAATGTGATGGCCTTCGAGGACTTCGGTCGGCACTGCCGCTTCATCGCGCCGCGCAAGTCGATCGACCGCTTCCTGGAAGAGGATCCCGGTGATCGGCCGCTAGACAAGTACGTCACCGAGACCCACTGGCTCGGGCCGAACAGCACCCTGCTCCGCCAGCCCGACCACTTCCAGCTGCTGACCTTCCGTCCGCATCCGACCGATCCGGGCAAATCGCGCATGGAACAGCGCCTCATGGTCCCCACCGTCGAGGACAGCGGTATGGACCCGGAGCGCTGGGATCACCTGTGGAACAAGAACTGGGAGATCCTGCTCGCCGTTCTGCACAACGAGGATTTCCCGCTGCTACGTGACTCGCAGGTGGTGATGGGCAGCGCCGACGCCGGCGACATGCTGCTCGGCCGAAACGAGGTCGCAAACCACGTGTTCCGTCGCGAGACCAAGAAGCTCGTCGCCCAGGGGCGCGCCGAGGCCGCCGCCCGCTCCTGACGGAGATCGATGACCTCCGGCGCCGCGGGCCGCGATTTCACCGATCCGGCCCGCGGGCCCCGCATCCGTTTTATCCTATAGCCGTTAGGTGAATCCTGGCAGCCCGTCCACCGGGCCCCGCGAAGTCCGCGGCGCACCTCCCCTTCCGCCGTGGGCGCCCCCACGCATCGGAACCCCCCAACTCAATTTCCGTTGGCTTAGAAGAAAGTACGATCATGACCGCTACCATCGGCAAGGCACTCGACTGGTGGGCTCGCACCAAGCCGGACACCACCGCGGTGGTGTTCTCCGAGTCCGAGATCTCTTACCGCGCGCTGCGCGACTGGAGCAGCCGCATCGCCCGCACCCTCGTGGAGGCCAAGGGCGTCGAGCCCGGGGATCGCGTCGGTCTGCTCGGCCCGAACTCGCTCGAGTGGCCGGTCGCGGCGCACGGTGTGCTCAAGTCCGGCGGCGTCCTGGTGCCGCTGAACAGTCGCTATCGTCCGGCAGAGCTGCGCAAGATCGCCGATGATGCGGGGATCAGTGTCGTGATCGTGGCTCCGGGCTTCGAGCAGCTCGCCGAGGACACCGCGGCCATCGGTGAATCCTTCACGGTGGTTCCCTACGCCGACCTCGAGGCGCTGCGCGAGGGCGGCGCCGACGACTTCCGCGTGGACCGCGACCCCGACGAGCCCGCCGCCATCCAGTTCACCAGTGGCTCTACCGGTCTGTCGAAGGGCGTCATCCTCACCAACCGGACGCTGATGTCGATCGTCTTCGAAAACACCCTCACGGAGGAGGGCTTCCGTCCGGGGACCACCACGTTGCTGGTACTCCCGCTGGCGTTCACCCCGGGCCTGGTGTACGGCCTGCTCATCACCGGCGTCCTCGGCGGAACGCTGGTCGTCGAGCCCGAGCTGAACCCGTCGAATGCGGTCAAGCTCCTCGAAAAGCATTCCGTGCAGGCGATTTTCGGCGTGCCGCTGATCTTCGAGGCCATCTCCCGCGCTCCGGAGTTCGAAGACGCGGACCTGAGCTCGCTGAAGACCGCCATCGTCGGTGGCGCGGCCGTGCCGGTGCCGCTGCTGAAGCGCTGGGCGGACAAGGGTGTCCTCCTCCGTCAGATCTACGGCATGACCGAGGCGGGCGGCGTCGCCACCGCCACGCTGCGGGAAGAGGCCCTGGAGTTCCCGGATCGCTGCGGTACGGGCTCGATCTTCACCGATGTCAAGGTGTTCAACGACAAGGGTGAGGTGGCTGCGCCCGGTGAGGAGGGTGAGCTCGTGGTCCGGGGGCCGTCGGTCACTCCCGGCTACTGGAACGATCCGGATTCCACCGCCCAGGCGCTGCGTGACGGCTGGCTGCACAGCGGCGACCTCGGCGTCGCCGACGAGGAGGGTCGGATCAAGTTCGTCGACCGCCTCAAGGACCTGATCATCTCCGGCGGCATCAACATCTCGCCGGTGGAGCTCGAGATCGCGATCGGTGCGATCCCGGGCGTCCAGGAGGTTGCGGTCATCGCCGCCAACGACGATCGTTTCGGCGAGACACCGGCCGCGATCGTGACCGCCTCGCCAGAGGTCGACGAGAAGAAGATCATCGAGCACTGCGAAAAGGTCCTCGCCGACTTCAAGGTGCCCCGGTACGTGGTGATCCGTCAGGATCCGCTGCCGCGACTGCCCAGCGGCAAGATCGCGAAGACGATGATCCGCGACGAGTACAAGGACGTGGACACGCGCTTCGCACGCGTGCGCTGAGAGGGGTGCGTGCGCGTTCGGAGCAGAACGCGCGGGATGCGACGGCCGAGGGCGCGGAGGAGATCCGCACCTCGGCCGCCGGCGTGTGCGTGGGTGCTCCTCCACACCGGCTGCGGGCAGTGGCCGGAATCATCGGAACGGCGGACGGCAGACACATTTTGTCCGCTGTAACATCAGGTTTGGGAGGTGCACACGTGGCGCGCAGGAAGACGGGCAACGTCCTCAGTGAGGATGTCCAGGAGGCCCGTAAACAGATCATGGTCGCTGCCGAGCGGGTTTTCCAGCGATTTGGCGTGAACAAGACCACCATGGACGACATCGGCCGTGAGGCCGGCGTCTCCCGGCCGACGGTGTACCGCTATTTCGGGGACCGCGACAGCCTCATCTCGGCCATCATCGAACGCCGCTCACGGATGCTGTTCGACAAGGCCCGCAAGTACCTGCAGCAGTATGACGCCTTCTCCGACAAGCTCGTCGAGGGCCTGATCTATCTGGTCGACCGCGGGCGCCGTGATCCGCTGATCCGCCTCCTCGTCAGTCCGGAGCACATGCAGATGGCCGAGCCGTTGGTCGGCGCGTCAGGTCTCGCCGCCCGGCTGACCGCCGAGATGTGGGGTCCGGTCATCGACGAGGCGATCGAGCGTGGCGAGATCCGCGACGACGTCGACCAGGAGAAGATGGCCGACTGGATCGCACTCGTGCAGTTCATCCTCGTCGGCCGGCTGGACTTCGACGACCCGGACGATCCCGAGCATCGCGAGATGCTTCGGAACTTCGTGCTGCCGGGCTTCCTGCCCTCCGCGGTGCCGGCGGCGGTCGCCGAGGCCTGATCCGTTCTCATAATCCCGTCGCGGCGCTCGGTCCTTCTCGAGGGCGGCCGCCGCGACGTTTCTGGTGCTGCCGGGCGTCCTGTCCAGGCGCCCGCAGGCGCGATTTCGCTCACTCTGTGTACGGGGGCTTTCCGATCTGGGGGCGAACCGACGGGACCTCAGGTCATTTATCTAATGGGTATAGGTGTAATTCGTGTTTAAGTCAGGCGACTAGCAGGCACTTTGGAGTAGTTGACAGATTTCGAGCTGCTGACACTTGACAGCGAACGTCTCATGTCTGCTAGCCTTGGCACGGCTTCAAGTGGTGGGCGTCACACTGAAACACCTAAAGACGTTAGGCGCACAGTGTGTGCAGTCCGTGTCGGGGAAGACATCTCAAGCGCTCACGACGATGCCGGTGCACGGGGAAGTCCTGAGGTGCCCCGTCGCGCGCCGGGTCGCGTGGTTGTCGTACCGCCCCGAGTCCGGCGAGTCACCACCCCCGTGAATTCGAGAGGACGTTGATGACTGTCAGTGCTCTGGGAGAGCGCAGTCCGGGAGTCCCGGGTGTCGAGTCGTTGCGCCGTTTCGGCGCCGGCGTCGCCGACCGGGTCTCGCGCAGCCTGGCGACCATTGGCCGCTCGGCGCGACTGGCGCTCGAGATGATCCGGTTTGCGCTCAGCGACACCTTCACCCTCCGGCTGGCCGGGGGTGAGGTGATCGACCAGATGTGGAAGCTGTTCAAGGTCACCGCGCTCCCTGCCCTGCTCATGGCCGTTCCGATCGGCGCCGAGGTGTCGGTCCAGGTTGGTGGCGTCATGGACCAGGTGGGTGCCAACTCCCTTGCGGGTGCGGCGTCGGGTCTCGGCGTGGTGAACCAGGGCGCGCCGATGGCCGCCGGTCTGCTGATGAGTGGAGCCGCAGCCTCGGCGATCGCCTCAGACCTCGGCGCCCGGTCGATCCGCGAGGAGATCGAGGCCATGCGCGTCATCGGCGTGAATCCGGTCCAGCGCCTGATCGTGCCGCGCTTTCTGGCCATGCTGGCCATCGCCCCTGCGTTGTGCGTGATGATCATCGCTTCCGGCGTCGGCGCCGGCCTGGCCATCGCGGCCAACGTCAACGACGTGGTGCCGGCCAGCTTCTGGCAGTCCTTCGGCACCTTCGCGACGCCGACCGACCTGATGTTCTCGGTCCTCAAGGCGGTGCTGTTCGCCTTCATCGTCGTGGTGATCGCGAGTCTGCGCGGGCTCGAGGCCAAGGGCGGACCCAAAGGCGTGGCGAACGCGGTCAACGCCTCGGTGGTCCTGAGCGTTCTCTGCATCTTCATGACGAACATGGCGGTCAGCCAGTTGCAGGCCATGTTCTTCCCGGCCCAGCTCGCGTGAGGTAGGCGATGACGACCGAAACCATCACGGCCACATCCGGTATCGCCCGGATTGGCCGCTCCGTCAACGAACGCGTGACCTCGGCACTGGCGACCTTCGGACAGATCGTCGTGTTCGTGGGCAAGACGTTCGCGTTGCTGCCCACCACGATCCGGCACTACCGCAAGCAAACCTTCAAGACCATGAACGACATGGCCTGGGGTTCCGGCTCGATCATCGTCGACGGCGGCGTGGTGAGCCTGATGTTCTTCCTCGGCATCGCAGTCGGGTCGGTCGTGGCGATCATGGCCTTCATGGCTTTCGACCTGCTCGGGTTCGGTGCCCTGACCGGAATCATCAACTCGTTCGGCAACATCCGCGTGGTGGCGCCGATCATCACCGGTATCGGTTTCGCGGCCCAGGCGGGTTGTCGCATGACCGCCGAGATCGGCGCAATGCGTATCTCCGAAGAAATCGACGCGACCGAGGTGATGGGCCTGCGTGCCATCCCGTTCGTGGTCGGCACCCGTCTCGTCGGCGGCATGCTCGTGGTGCTGCCCAGCTACCTCATGGCGCTGGTGGTCAGCTTCATCACCGGTGGACTCATCGTGAAGCTGTTTCACGACCAGCCCGAGGGCACCTACGATCATTACTTCGCGCAGTTCCTCACCATCCCGGACCTGCTCGCCTCGGTGGCCAAGGCCCTCATCTTCTGCGCGGTGATCACCCTCATCCACTGTTACTACGGCTATTTCGCCTCGGGTGGCCCTGCTGGTGTCGGCGCTGCATCAGGCCGCGCGATCCGCGCGAGCCTGGTCGCCATCGTGGTTCTGAATTTCCTCATGACCGTGGCCATCTGGGGCCTCAATCCGGTCCTTCCGTTCAGGGGTTGACATGTCGGTGAACAGCAGTCAGGACTTCATCAGAGGAAACGCCCGGGGTCAGTCCCGCTTGCTCGTCACCGCCGGTCTGTCGGCGCTGGTGGTGCTGATCGTCGCGGTGACGGCGTTCTCGTACGTCTATCCGCGCGCCACCGCGCCGAAAGGAACAGACCTGCATCTCGTCCTGCCCGCGCTCGGTCCCGGTGTCGAGAACGGCAGTCGTGTTCTGCTGCGTGGCGCAGAGGTCGGCGAGGTGACCTCGATCGATTCCTCGGAGCCGGGGGTCGTCCACGTCGACGTGGTGCTCGATGAGCAGGCGGCCGGTAGCCTCACGGACGCGTTCGAGTTGGACTACCGTCCGCAGAACTACTTCGGCGTGACAGCGGTGAATCTCGTCGCCAAGCCCGGCGGTTCGCGTCTTCGTGACGGTCAGACGATCCGCCGTGAGGAGGCGCCGGACTTCACGATGTCGACCATGATCGAGCGCAGTTCGATCGTCGTCGACGGCACGCTGACCCGGGACATGATCGACAGCCTCGACAAGGTCATGCGCTACGCCAATGGTCTTGCGCCGCTGATCGAGTCGGGTGTCATCTTCACCGACAAGATCGCACGCACGCAGCGCCAGATGCCGAGCACACTGCTGAAGCGAGTGAACGAACTCGCCGAGGCGTTCCCGGCCTTCAACGTCGAGGCGATGAAGCTCCTCGATGCCATCAGCAACAACGTCCTCAACAAGCTGCCCGACGGGTCGCGCGGCGTCGACATTGCCTACCACGACCTCATGGACCGCTCGCTCACGGTGGCCGCCGATGGATTGTTCGGTGCGATCGGCACGCTGCTCGGTTCGCATGCAACGGATCTCACTCCCGCGGTCACCTCGTTGAAGTATCTCCTCGACCCGATGCCGAACATGCTCGGTGGCGGCGGGACGATGCAGAAGACACGAAAGGCAATCGACCAGTTGCGCAACACGTTCAAGGGCACCGATCAGGCCAAGACGCTGCAGCTGCGGCTGCTCCTCGACGCCATGCCTGCGGTCGCGGGGCCGCTGACCAGCATGGGCGTCGTCGCCGGCCCGCGGACCGGAGGTAACTGATGCTCACGTCCCGCCAGACACTCCTCTCGGGCCTGAAGGTGGCCGTGGTCGCGGTCATCACCGTCTTGTTGTTCATCCTGGTGGTGAACGCGATGCGGAATCCCGTGGACGCCGAGATGGTGACCTACCGCGCCGACTTCACCGATGCCTCGGGTCTGCACCCCAACGGCGACGTCCGTTTCCGTGGCAAGCGGATCGGCAAGGTCAAGTCCGTCGAACTCGAACACGATGCAGACGGAAAGCCCTTTGCCCGAGTCGAATTCACCATGGATTCCGACCAGAAGCTGACCTCGACGACCAAGCTGGCGATCAAGTACCAGAACCTGACCGGTGTGCGGTATCTCGACGTCCGGCAGGACGAGAAACCCGGGCGCATGATCAATCACGCCACGACGTCGCAGACGGTGCCGTCGTTCGACATCACCGGGCTGTTCAACGGCCTGCAGCCGGTGCTTACGACCATGGACGCCGACGAGGTCAACAAGTTCAGCGAGAACGCGATCGCGCTGCTGCAGGGTGACGGTTCGGGTCTGGGCCCGATGCTGGAAAGCACCCAGAAGCTGGCAAATTATGCCAAGAACCGGCAGCAGCTGATCTCCACGCTCACCGCGAATCTGGCGCGCATCGCCGACACCATGGGTGGCCGGTCGCCGCAGGTCATGGGTTTCCTTGAGGCCGTCGACCTGCCGATCAGCAACGCCATGACGGTGCTCGACGAGTTCGCCGTCACCGCGGCCAACGGACCGGCGCTGTTCGAGCCGGTCGAGCGCCTGCTGGTGGCGCTGGGCATCAACGAGAACTTCGATGTGGACGAGTTCCTGCAGACCTCGTTCGAGTCGATGGAGGAAGCGCTGAACTCCTTCCAGATGATGCCGAACGCGCTGGCCGGACTCCGCGGCATCGACACCCGGGCGTCGTTCTCCAAGCAGTGCGCCAAGGGACGTGCCCACATTCCGGCCGACGTCCGTGTCCTCCTGAACGGTAGTGAGGTGGTCCTGTGCCAGCGATGAAGAAGAACCGGTTGCACCGGTTCGCCACCCACGACGGAGTCATCGGCGCGGTGGTCCTGGTCCTCGTCGCCGCCGTGCTCGTCACCCTCGGCGTCGTCTACTTGCGTCCGCCGGGCCAGAAGACGATCGCCTTCGAGGTCACCGATGCCTCCGCGATCGAACCCGGGCAGGACATCCGGGTCGCCGGCATCAGCATCGGCAAGGTGAAGGACCTCGCACTCCAAGCGGATCGCGTGACCGTCACCGCACGCATCGACGAGGAGACCTTTGTCGGCGATCAGACCCGTCTCGAGGTCCGCATGCTCACGCCCGTGGGCGGTTACGCGATCACGATGATCCCGCTGGGCCGGGAAGAACTGCGCGGTCCCATCCCGACCGAACGGGTCAGCGTGCCGTACTCCATCGGTGACGTGATCCAGGTTGTCCCGGACACCACCGACACCGTCGACGCCGGTGAGGTGAACGCCAACCTCGACCAGGTGGCAAAGGCCCTGGGCACGAACGACACGTCGCTGCGATCCATCGTGAACGGCCTCGAGTCGGTCACCGAGGTCTTCGACAAGCAGCGCGGCCAGGTCCACCAGATCGCCGCACTCGCCGCGGAGTATCTGCAGACCTTCAACGGCAACCGCGAATTCGTGTTCGAGCTCATCCGCAAGATCGACCAGGTGGTGAGCACGTATCACGTGAACTCGACGGGCTTCAACTACGCCTACAAGCTCTTCGCCAACGTCCTCTACAAGCTCAGCCCGTTCATGCGCTTCTACCTCGGCCACAGCGAGCTCGTCGCGCAGCAGGTGAATCAGATGAAGGACACCATCCAGCGTCTCCAGCAGCAGCTCGGTCCGGCCATCGACGGCCTGGTGGCGACTCGTAGACGACTCGCGGAGTGGCTGACCCCGCAGGGCATGAGGGAAGTCGGCGGCGGAGCGCTGTGGACCGAGAACGTCTGCATTCCGATCCCGGGAAGGAACTGCTGATGAAAGGCTTTCCGAAAGGCGCGGTCCCGCAGGCCGACGCCGATCGCGCGACGAGGCGCCGACGCGGTGCCATCGTGGTGGGAACCGTTGCGGCCATGCTCGCCGTGGCTGCCACCGTGGGACTGAGCGTCGCATCCGCACGTGACGTGGCACCCGACATGGCCGGCGGTGACGGCTTCTGCGTGGACATCCCGGACACGATCGGCCTGTACGAGGGCAACCCGGTGACCCAGATGGGCATGCGGGTGGGCAAGGTCGAGAAGATCGAGAACCGCGGCAGCCATGTCCGGGTGACGTTCTCGCTCGACCCGGGCCGCCGGTACCCGGCCGACGTCAAGGCCGTCACCCGCTCGAAGTCGCTTCTGGCTGACCGCAGTCTGGAGTTGGTGGGCAATTACCACGGTGGGCCGGTGCTCGTCGAGGGTGACTGTATCGGTGTGGACAACGCGTTCACCCCGAAGTCGATCTCCGAGGTGGCCGGATCGGCGTCAGACTTCCTGAAGGCGTTGAGCGACAACGGTGGTGATGACCTGCAGAAGGTCCTCGAGGGCGCCGACCGTGCGTTCGCCGGCACCGGCACGCAGGCGGCCAGGATGTTCGAGTACGCGGCCCGGGCGGCCCAGAACCCAGACGGGTTCATCGCCGACATCGGCTCGTCGATCCGCGACATGGCCCCGCTGACCGACGCGGCGGTCCAGAACTGGGACCAGATCATGTCGATCATGGAGCAGGCGCCGAGCGTCACGGCGCTGGGCACGACCCTGTTCTACGACGTCGCGCGGTTCTGCCAGGGCGTCGGCTGGACCATCGCGCTGCTCTACGACATCCAGCGCAACTATGGCGATGACCTCTGGCCGATTCTCCACGGCCCGGTCGAAGACATCATCGCCTACGGCGCCAAGCGGGCGCCGGAGCTGAAGGAGCTGCTCGGGGTGACCCCGTCGGTCGCGGCCGCGATCCGACAGCAGGAGTCGGCCACCGGTGCGCTGTCGGTGCCGTACGTCGCGCCGAGGGTCGCGCTCAGCAAGGCTGAGTGCAAGGCGCTCGGCGGAGCGTGCGATCAGTCCAAGGGTGGCACCACCTCGGTGAACCCACTGACGATCCTGCTACAGAAGGCTGGTCTGTGAGATGAGTGCGAGACGAACCCTCGCGGTGCTGGCGGCCTTGTGCACCGCCCTCGTGGTCCTCACCGGTTGCTCGGCGCTGAGCCCGAACCGGCTGCCGTCGGTGAAGGCGGGTGTGTCACGGGATTACCAGGTCACCCTGAAGTTCGAGAGCGTGCTGAATCTGCCGGACGGCGCGGACGTGATGATGAACGGCATCCTCCTCGGCAGGGTCGAGAAGACCGTCACCACCCCTGACGGCGTGGACGTGGTCGTGGGGCTCACCGACGCCCGCGCGGTGCCGGCCGAGTCCTCGGCGATCATCCGCCAGAACACCCCGCTCGGCGACACCTACCTGGCCATCGAACCGCCGGCGAACGGGGGTTCCGGACAGATGTTGTCCGACGGAGACGTCATCCCCGAGGACCGCACGACGTCGCCGCCGCCGCTCGAGGACACCATCGCCGTGCTGGCGTACTTCGTCAACGGCGGCAGCATCCAGAAGGTCCAGGACACCATGGCGACGCTGAACCGCACCATGCCGCCGATCCGCGACGTGCGGAAGATCGCGGCGACGGTGTCCCGGGACCTCGAGGATCTGTCCCGCAACACGGGTGAGCTCGAGCGGACCATCAACGCGCTGAACTCGGTGGCGAAGTCCTTCGACGACAGCCGCATCCAGATCGACCACGTGTTCTCCGACGAGGGCCTCCTCTACTGGAAGACGGTCTCGAAATCGCTGGTCGCACACATCAGTACGCTGCTACCCTCGGTGGGCTCGGTGTTCACCGGTGGTCTGTTCCTGGTACCGATGCTGAACTCGCTGGCCGACGCCGGTGAGGCCGGGCGTGGCATGTGGGACCAGGCCCCATCCACCGGCGCCGCGATGGCGAGGTTCCTGGAGGACACCCTCATCCCGTTCGCGAAGAACCCGACGGTGAATCTCGTGTCGGTCCAGGCCAGTACGTCCAAGAAGCAACTGCTCGGGGACACCAAGTTGTTGTTGAGCATGCTGGGAGCAATCCGATGATCACCAAGACCCGGGTGTCGGTCGTGGCCATGCTGGCGCTGGCTGCGCTTTCGATCACCTACATCCTCAACGTCGGCCTGCACGTCAAGTCGCCATCGGCCAAGCACGCAACGATCACAGTCCCGGACACCAACGGCATCCTGGTCGGTTCGCGGGTGCTGCTGCGTGGTATCGAGATCGGCCATGTCACCGGCATCCGGCAGTCGCCGGACGGTGCCGAGATCACCTGGGACTACGACGATTCGCACAAGGTCCCGGTGGCATCCACCTTCCGGGTCGACAACCTCTCGGCGCTCGGAGAGGCCTACGTGGCGGTTCTGCCGACCACGGCCGACGGTCCGTATCTGAAGGACAACGCCCGTATCGACGGCGAGAGTGTCTCTACCTCGGCGACGTTCAAGGAGTTGTCCGAACGGGTGACCGAGGTGCTCGGCCAGACCGACCCGGCCCGGGTCCAGCGCATTTTCGCCGAACTCGACCTGGGTCTGCCGGACGGGATGGAGGTCATCGAGGACCTCAACCGCGCGAGTCGGTTGCTGACCGCCGAACTCACTCAGCGCGCTGACCAGTTGACCACTCTGCTGGCCACCATGCAGCCGCTGCTGATGCGGTCGGCCCCGATCCCCGCACTGATGCGGGCGGCCACGCCCAACCTCGAAGGCTTCGGCCGGGGCTTCTCGGCGATGGAGTCGGGGACCAAGGACGCGATCGATTGGAGTGGTCCGATGTACACCGGCATCACGACCGGCGCGTCGCCGCTGGTCGCGGCCCTACAGAAGTTCCTCGACGACAGCGGAGCCGATCTGAAGATCATCGGCGACAACCTGCTGCCCTCGGCACGGTCCGGTGCGGCTGCGCTGCGGACCGTCGACCTGGGGCGGATGCTCGACAATCTGCTGGACGCAACGGATTCCGGTGCACTCGAGGTCGAGATCCCCGCGGGAGGCCGATGATGCGTCGAAGACTCGTCAGACGGGCTGAGCCCGTCGTACCCGTCAGCCCATCTACCCCGATCTGAGAAAGACTTCCATGAAGACCGAAACGCGCCCCGAGGCCGAACACGCCGACACCGAAGATGCCACCGACGCGAGCCGTGTGACCGAGAAGGTCACTCCTGAGACGAAAGAAGCCGAAGCCGAGCAGGATTCGAAGACCCGGCTCTTCTCCGGCGGCGCCGGCCGGTCGGTGTCGCTACGTGCGGTCATCGCGGGTTCCGTCGCCGTGCTCGTGGTCGCTGCACTGGCGCTGATGGGCTGGCAGCTCTGGTCGAAGTCCGGCGAGATCGATGACATGAAGGCGGCCGCGGCCAGCGCGGCCAAGGCCGAGCAGGTCGCCCTGGACTACGCCGAGGGTGCCGCCGACATGAGCTTCGAGAACCCCGAGGACTGGCGCAGTCGGCTCACCAAGGGAACCTCACCGGAGCTGACGGAACGCCTGCGTCAGGCGTCGACCCAGATGGAGCAGCTCCTGCGTCCGCTGCAGTGGTCATCGACCGCGACGCCGATCGCCGCGAAGGTCGAGTCCGTCGGCGGCGACGTCTACGAGGTCGTGGCCTTCGTCAACGTCCGCACCAAGAACGTGCAGGCGCCCTCGGGCATCGAGTCCACCGCGACCTACAAGATCACCCTGGACAAGAGCCAGGACTGGCTGATCACCGCCATCAGCAGCACCGGATCGAACCTGGACGCCGGTGAGTCCGGTGCGTCCGAGGCGGGACAGGCGCCGGCCGCCGGCGCTGCGCCGGTCGAACCTGCCCCGGGGACCCCGGGCAACTGACCAGACGACGAGAGTTGGAGACAGACAATGGGTGTTGAGGTCAGTGTCGAGGGGCTCACCAAGTCTTTCGGCTCGCAGAACATCTGGCGCGATGTCACGTTGACCCTGCCGGAGGGTGAGGTGTCGGCGCTGCTGGGTCCGTCGGGTACCGGTAAGTCGGTGTTCCTGAAGACCCTGATCGGTCTGCTGCATCCGGAGCAGGGGTCGGTGATCATTGACGGCACCGACATCACCAAGTGCTCGGCCAAGGAACTGTACGAGATCCGCAAGCTGTTCGGTGTTCTCTTCCAGGACGGTGCGCTGTTCGGCTCGATGAGCCTGTACGACAACATCGCGTTCCCGCTTCGTGAGCACACGAAGAAGAAGGAACACGAGATCCGCGACATCGTGATGGAGAAGATCGATCTGGTCGGTCTGACCGGTGCGGAGGACAAGCTCCCCGGTGAGATCTCCGGTGGTATGCGCAAGCGTGCCGGCCTGGCGCGCGCGTTGGTGCTGGATCCGCAGATCATCCTGTGTGACGAGCCGGACTCGGGTCTGGATCCCGTTCGTACTGCGTATATCTCGCAGTTGTTGATCGACATCAATGCGCAGATCGACGCGACGATCCTGATCGTGACGCACAACATCAACATCGCGCGGACGATCCCGGACAACATCGGCATGCTGTTCCGCAAGGAGCTGGTGATGTTCGGTCCGCGTGAGCAGTTGCTGACCTCGGAGCAGCCGGTGGTCAAGCAGTTCCTGGCCGGTGACCGGTTCGGTCCGATCGGTATGTCCGAGGAGAAGGACGAGGCGGTCCAGAAGCAGGAAGAGGCGATGCAGGCCGCGGGTATCTCCGGTGGTGGTACCAAGGAGGACTTCACCGAGATCATTCCGCAGGTGCAGCCGAATCCGGGTATGCCCGAGCGCAAGGCGGTCAAGCGGCACCGTGAGCGTGTGATGGCGATGCTGCACACCCTTCCCCCGCAGGCGCAGGAGGCGATCCTGCGCAGCATGGAAGAGGAAGACCGAATCCGCGCCGAGAGCGACGCGCATGCCTCGAATGTCGCTGCCGGCGCTGCCGGTTGGCGGGACACGCCCACCGAGGTCCTGCCGAAGATCTGAGCGAAGCCCCGCGCGGCGATGTGCGCCCGCGCGGGGCCCTGCGCGCCCAGTAACTAAAGATGTTAGGTTTGTGCGGTGGTGATCGCGGCCGGCGGCCGTGGTCGTCGTGTCCACGCACCCCAGCCGCTGTGTATCCGCGGCCGACCCCGGAGGCGAATCCGTCATGAGAATCGATCCCCGTACGCCTGTCCTCGTCGCCGGAGGACAGGTCAACGAGCGCGACGGCGGCGTCGAACCCGTCGACCTCATCGTCCGAGCCGCGCGTGACGCCGTCGAGCAGGCGGGTGCGCCGACGTTGCTCGAGGTCGTCGACACGGTGAACGTCGTCGGCCTGTTGTCCTGGCGGTATCGCGATCCCGGTGCGCTGGTGGCCGAGCGGATCGGCGCGTCGCCGCGTCGTACGGGTTACACCGGAAACGGCGGCAGCACGCCGCAGGTACTGGTCAACCAGGCCGCCGAAGACGTCGCCGTCGGACGCGCCGACGTCGTTCTGATCGCCGGAGCGGAATCGTGGCGCACGCGGATGAAGCTGCGCGCCAAGGAGGCACGACCGGACTGGACCAAACAGGACGAGTCGGTGCCGAAGGCCGAGATCGTCGTCCCGGACGTGCCGATGGAGGCCGAGAGCGAGCGCCGCATCGGCCTCGACCGCCCGTCGTATGTGTATCCGCTGTTCGAGCAGGCCCTGCGGATCTCGGCGGGCCGGACCATCGCCGAACATGCCGAGCACATGGGTGGCCTGTGGTCGGCGTTCAGCGAGGTGGCGGCGACCAACCCGCATGCGTGGACGCGGCGGGCCTACACCGCGGCCGAGGTCGCCAAGCCGTCGGATGACAACCGCTGGATCGCGACCCCGTACCCGAAATTCCTGAACTCCAACAATATGGTCGACCAGGGTGCGGCTCTGATCCTGTGCTCCGCGGAGGCCGCCGAACGCCTCGGGGTGCCGCGGTCGCAATGGGTGTTCCCGCACAGCGGCACCGAATCCCACGACACCGACGCCATCGCCGCCCGCGGAGCGCTGGACCGTTCGCCTGCAATCCGCATCGGCGCGCGACGCGCCCTCGAGCTCGCGCGGATAGGGATCGACGACGTGGCCTTCCTGGACGTCTACTCGTGTTTCCCGTCCGCGGTCCAGGTCGCGGCCATCGAGCTGGGACTGGATCCGAGCGGCGCGCGGCGGCCGCTGACCTGTACCGGCGGACTCACCTTCGCCGGTGGGCCGTGGAACAACTACAGCACGCATGCCATCGCCACCGTGGCGTCGAGGCTACGGGAGTCGCCGGGCACCTACGGCCTGGTCACCGCCAACAGCGGATACCTGACCAAGCATGCCTTTGGCGTCTACAGCACGGAGCCGCCCGCCGACGGATTCCGCCGCGAGGACGTTCAGGCGGAGGTCGACGCCGAGCCGACCACGCTGGTCGCCGAGACCTTCGACGGCGTCGCCGAGATCGAATCGTGGACCGTGGTCTATGGGCGCGACGGGGCTCCGGAGAAGTCCTTCGTCGCCGCCAGGGTGCCTGGCGGTGCCCGCACGCTCGCGGTGGTCACCGACGCCGGCGACCTCGCCGAACTGGCCGAGGCCGAGATGGCGGGTCGACAGCTGCGGGTCGAGGAGTCCGGGACCGCTCGACTCCATTGACCCCGATTATCTAAAGACGTAAGGTTTATGACACAGGCGCCGGACCCGATGATCCGGCCGTGAGGAGTGATGATGAGCGAGATCGACGCCTTCCGTGAGCGCTACGAGCGCCACGTCGGGCACGTCGCCGCAGGAGACATGAAGTCCGCACTGGCGGAGATGGTCCCGGCGAACCTGCCGACCGTCTTCGACGGCGTCGACGTGCCCCGCGGGCCCATCGACGGCCACCGAATCGTCGGCGTCCGCACCGACGGCGACCGCATGATCGGCGAGGCGGTGTACGTCTACGAGGGCCGCGAGATCGGCCTGCGCTCGATCTGGGAGAACCACGACGGCACCTGGCTGGCCGCCGCACTGGAGAACTTCGTGCCCGGGGACGCCTCGTGACCGCGGAGACCGTCGAGGTCCCGTGGGGCCCGGCGCCCGACGGCATCGACACTGCGTACTGGGAGGGCCTGCGCGCCGGTGAGCTGCGTCTGCAGCGCTGCCGTGACTGCGCCACCTGGATCTTCAGCCCGCAGTCGGTGTGCAGCGAATGTCACGGATTCGACCTGGACTGGCAGGTCGTCGAGCCGGTCGGCACCGTCTACAGCTGGAGCCGCAGCTGGTATCCGTACATCGAGGAACTGTCCGGCCGGATGCCCTACATCAGCGTCCTCGTCGAACTCGCGAATGCCGGCGGTCGCCGCGTGCTCGGACTGCTCGCCGACGACGTCGAGAAGGACCCCCGCATCGGCGAGCCGGTCGTCGGTGTCTTCGAGCACGCCGACGGCGAACCCTGGCCTCTGCTGCGCTGGCGCAGGGTCGACGCCGCGGCAACCGATGAGACCAGGGGAGAGCGCTGATGTCGTCACCGATCCGGGGTGCGACCGCCGTCGTCGGCGTCGCCGAAATGCATTACAAGCGCGGGCAATCACCGATGACCGAGCAGCAGATGACCATCCGGGCGATCCTGGATGCCTGTGCCGACGCCGGCATCTCGCCGCGTGAGATCGACGGATTCGTCTCCTACGCAGGCGGTTCCAACGACGGACCGATTCTCGGCGCCGCGCTGATGATCGACGAGCTGCGCTGGTCCAACATGATGTGGGGCGGCGGCGGTGGTAGCGTCGCCGCCGCGATCAACAACGCGGCCGCCGCGATCGCCACCGGGCAGGCCGACACCGTCGTCGTCTACCGCGCCATGTCGCAGGCCGACACCGGTCGTCTCGGTTACGCCAAGTACCACTACGGTCCGCACTTCCTGGCGCATGGCGTCGGCTCGCCCGCGCAGATCTGCGCGATGCGGACCCAGCGGATGCTCGAACACGACGGCGTCCCGCGCACGGCCATGCGCTCGCTGGTGCTCGCCGCGTACCACCACGCCCAGCAGAACCCGAGCGCGCAGGGGCACGGCCGGCCGCTCGACGAACAGACCTACGAGTCCTCGCGGCTCATCGCCGAGCCGTTCCACCTCTACGACTGCTCGCGGGAGAGCGACGGCGCCGTCGCTCTGGTCCTCGTGTCCGCCGAGCGGGCTCGCGACCTGCGGCCCGATCCCGCCTACGTCCTCGCCGGCGCCCAGGGCGCCCCGGGCGGCTACTGTGAACGAGTCGACAACGACGTGCAGTATTCGACCGCCGGCTTCGGGCCGGCGAACAACGGCAAACCCGGTGTCGCCGAACGTCTCTGGTCGGCTGCCGGGCTCGGTCCCGACGACGTCGACGTCGTGCAGGTCTACGAGAACTTCTCGGGTCCCGCGGTCGCGGCGCTCATCGACCACCGGCTGTGCCCGCCCGGCGAGGCGGCCGGCACCGTGATGACCGTCGAGAACCTGACCGCGCCGCACGGCAAGCTGCCGGTCAACACCAGCGGCGGCAACCTGGCCGACTCGTTCATCAACGGGCTGAACCTCGCCGTGGAGGCCGTCCGACAGATCCGCGGCACCTCCACCAACCAGGTCGCCGGCGCCAAGACCTCGCTGTTCATCGGCGGTCCGATGGCGCCGCTGGTCAGCTCCACGTTGTTCGGCCACGCAGACACGCTGTAGCGCAACGTACTCCAGACCGGAAGGGTCACCATGTTCGATCGCAACGACCTCTACATCGGCGGGCAGTGGATCCCGCCGGTGGACGGCGGCTCCGTCGACGTCATCGAGG
Organism: Gordonia aurantiaca; assembly: GCF_039939235.1. Taxonomy (NCBI): domain Bacteria; kingdom Bacillati; phylum Actinomycetota; class Actinomycetes; order Mycobacteriales; family Gordoniaceae; genus Gordonia; species Gordonia aurantiaca. Next base: position 284,533 of record NZ_JBDUUF010000001.1, read on the forward strand.
CTGCCACAGAGAAGGTGCTGGGCCGCAGCGCGCTGGCGGGTCCCGCGGACATCGACGTCGCGGTCGCGGCCGCGCGCGATGCGTTGGGTGGTCCGTGGGCGTCGATGAGCCGGGCCGAACGCGCCGATCTGCTGGACCGGTTCGCCGCCGCCATGGCCGCGCGCGCCAAGGAGACCGCCGAACTGGTCAGCCGCGAGAACGGCATGCCGATCACCCTGGCGAAGCCGACCAACGGCTACGGCCCGTCGGCGATGCTGAAGTACTACGCCGGCCTGATCCGTGCGGGGCAGGACGAGGAGGTGCGGCCCGGCGCGCTCGGCGGCCGCACCGTCGTCCGCGGTGAACCCGTCGGCGTCGTCGCGGCGATCACCCCGTGGAACTACCCGCAGCCGCTCGCCGCGATGAAGATCGCACCGGCCCTGGCCGCCGGGTGCACGGTCGTCCTCAAGCCCGCGCCCGAAACCGCGTTGGACGCGTTCGTCTTCGCCGACGCCGCGCAGGAGGCGGGCATCCCGGCCGGTGTCCTCAACGTTGTGCCCGCCGACCGTGACGCCGGCGCCCACCTCGTCGCGCACCCCGGCGTCGACAAGGTAGCGTTCACCGGTTCGACCGCGGCCGGACGCGCTATCGGCGAGGTCTGCGGACATCTCCTGCGCCCGGTCACCCTAGAGCTCGGCGGCAAGTCGGCGGCCATCGTCGCCGAGGACGCCGACCTGAGGGTCTTCGCCGATCACCTCCTCGAGGTGTCGCTGGTCAATAACGGCCAGACCTGCCACGCCAGCACCCGCATCCTGGCGCCGCGGTCGCGGTATGCCGAGGTCGTCGAGGCGGTCACCGAGACCGTCCGCGCCCTGCGCGTCGGCGATCCGCTTGACAAGGCCACTGCCATCGGGCCGCTGGTCTCCGCTGCCCAGCGCGACCGCGTCCTCGGCCACATCGAGGCCGGCCGCGCCGACGGTTACCAGATCACCACGGGCGGAGGGACTCCCGCCGACCTGCCGCAGGGCTGGTTCGTCGAGCCGACGGTGTTCGCCGGCGTCGACAACTCCGCGTCCATCTCCCAGGAGGAGATCTTCGGCCCGGTGCTCACCATCACCGAGTACACCGACACCGACGACGCGGTGGCCATCGCCAACGACTCGAAGTACGGGCTCGGTGGCACCGTGTGGACCACCGACGAGGAGCGCGGGCTCGCACTCGCCCGGCGGATCCACACCGGCACGGTCGGCGTGAACCACTACGCGCTGGACCTCACCGCCCCGTTCGGCGGCGTCAAGGCCTCCGGCCTCGGCCGCGAGCTGGGCCCTGAGGGCCTCGCGCCGTACCTCGCCCTCAAGTCCGTCTACTTCGCCACCCGCTGATCGCGTCACAGAGAGAAGGTCTGCGGCAACAGCTTTCGTTCGACAGGAGTGACATGAAGACTCTGCCCCTCACCGACGTACGGGTCGTCGACGTGACCGACGGTCTCGGCGAGTCGTGTGGACGCTTCCTCGCCGACCTCGGCGCCGAGGTCGTGCGTGTCGAACGGCCGGGCGGTTCGGCGTCGCGGCAGGCCGCGCCGGTCGAGGCCGGGGTGAGCATCCCGTACGCGTTGAACAACGCGAACAAACGGCTCGTCACCCTGGACCTCGACGCCGACTCGGAAAGGGCGACGTTCATCGAACTCGTTTCCGGCGCGGACATTCTCGTCGAGCACACCCTCCGCCGGCGGCAGCCGGGGCAAGGTGTGACCCCGGCCGAGCTCGTCGGCGCCCGGCCCGGACTCGTCGCGGTCTCGATCAGCGACTTCGGCCTGACCGGACCCTACAGGGACTGGGCGGCGACCGAATCGGTCATCTATGCGATGAGCGGTGTGCTGTCGCGGTCGGGTGAACCGGGTCGCGAGCCGCTGCTGCCGCCGGCCGGTCTCGTCGAACAGGCGATCGGTGTGCACGCCGCGTGGTCGGCGTTGCTCGCCTACTACGACCGCCTGCGCACCGGAAACGGTCAGCTCGTGGACATCTCGGCCTTAGAGGCGGTCGTCCACGGCTTCGACCCCGGCTTCGGCGTCCAGGGCTCGGCGGCGGCCGGCCGTCGCGACGACTTCCCGCGGGGCCGCCCCGATGCCGCCAACTTCTACCCGGTGCTGCGCTGCGCGGACGGTCAGGTGCGGATCTGCCTGCTGGCCAAACGGCAGTGGCGCGCGATGTTCGCCTGGCTGGGGGAGCCCGAGGAGTTCGCCGACCCCGTGTACGACACCATCCCGGGCCGCTTCGCCGCCGCCGATCGCCTGCACCCGCTGATCGAGGAGCTGTTCGCCGACCGCACCCGCGACGAACTGGTCGCCGAAGGCGCCGCGCGTGGCATCCCGATCGGCGGCGTCCTGCGCCCCTCCGAGGTCCTCACCAATGACCACTTCGCCCTCTCCGGGACGCTCGTCGACGCCGAGCTCGCCCCGGGCGTGACCGCGCGCATCCCGTCGGGCTACGTCAAGGTCGACGGCGAGCGGGCGGGGTTCCGCCACCGTCTGGTCACCGAACTCGACGGCCCGGCAGACTGGTCGGACGCGCGTCGGGTACCGGCCGGCGGCGACGGTGCGCCCGGCACCCACCCGTTCACCGGGCTGCGGGTGCTCGACCTCGGTGTCGTCGTGTTCGGCGCGGAACTAGGCCGCCAGTTCGCCGACCACGGCGCCGACGTGATCAAGGTCGAGAACCGGGACTTCCCGGACGGCCTGCGGCAGTCGAAGCGACCGAACTCGCTGGCCCCCTCGGTCGCGTGGGGCCATCGCAATCGCCGGTCGCTCGGCATCAACCTGCGCACCGACGAGGGACGCAAGTTGTTCCGGCGGCTGGCCGCCGAGGCCGACGTGGTGCTCGCCAACTTCAAGCCGGGAACCCTGGAGTCGATGGGCATCGGCTACGACGAGCTCAGCAAGATCAACCCGGGCATCATCGTCTCCGACGGCAGCGCGTTCGGCAGTGTCGGGCCGTGGAACACCCGGCTCGGCTACGGCCCGCTGGTGCGCGCCGCGACGGGTGTGTCGGCGCTGTGGCGCTACGATGCCACCGACACCGGTCTCAGCGACGGCTCCACCGTCTACCCGGACCACATCGGTGGACAGGTCGCCGCGGTCGCGGTCCTGGCCGCCCTGATCGCCCGGTACTCGAACGGCACGGGGGCGTCGATCGAGGTTGCGCAGGCCGACACCGCGCTGGTCGCTCTCGGCGGACAGTTGGTCCGCGAGTCGCTGAACCCCGGCTCGGTGGTCGCGACCGGCAACACCGACCCCTTCGCCGCTCCCTCAGGCGTGTTTGCATGCGCCGGGGACGACGAATGGTGCGCCGTGACGGTCCGCGACGACCGCGAGTGGGCCAACCTCGCCCGTGTCATCGGCCGCGACGACCTCGCTGCGGACCCGCGTTTCGCGACCACCGCGGACCGCATCGAACACCGCGAAGAGGTCGAGAAGGTGCTCGGCGAGTGGATGGCCGAGCGCACCCCGACCGAGGCGATGACCGCGCTGCAGGAGGCCGGGGTGCCGGCCGGCGCGATGCTCCGCCTGCCTGATCTGCTCAAGGACCCGCACCTGCGTGCCCGTGACGCCTACACGGAACTGGTCCACCCGCTGCTCCCGGGGCCGCTGCCCACCTCGGTGCGTCTCGCGCGGTTCACCGCGATCCCCGACGCCCCGCTGAACCCGGCGCCGCTGCCCGGCGCCGACACCCATGAGATCGCCGTCAACGTGCTGGACCTCACCGAGGCCGAGTACAGGCAGCTCGTCGCCGACGGCGTCCTCCAGCCGCTCGAGGAGAGTGCATCATGATCACCTACGAATGGCGAAATCGACTCGAGGGCGAGGAGCTCGACGAGGTCGTCGAACTCGTCACCCGCGCAGCCGAATACGACAACGAGGCGGGGTTCTCGCACATCGACCCAGCGATGGCCCGCGAGGCCGACGACGACACGCGGCGCATCCGGCATCTGCCCATCAAGGCGCGGCGGGACCTGAGCCCGCTCGAGGACATCCCGCTCGTGACGGTGGCGTACCTGCACCTCGAGGTGGATGCCAACGGACTCGGGACCGTCTCCTACGTGGTCCATCCGGACTACCGGTCGCGCGGCATCACCACGATGCTGGTGGAGGAGATCGGTCTCGACACGGGCGCCGAGGGAGGCTGGGACGACACCGGTGCGAAGGCATTGCGGTGCTGGGCGTATTCGACCCATCCGGCTTCGGGGCGTTTGACACGGCGGTTCGGGGTCCCCGCGGTGAGCAGGCAGTGGACACTCATCCGTCACCTCACCGGACCGTTCGCGTTGCCACTCGACACCCCGGAGGTCCCGTCGGGGGTCTCCCTCGGCACACCCCGTGAACTCCTCGCCGACGACCCCGTGCTCGACAAGGTCCTCGGCTCCGCCGATCTCGCTGCGCGACACCATGATCGGATCGCATCCGACCTCCGGCACGGCAGCGGCCTGGTCGTCGACGCCACCGGAGCCGACGGCGACGTCCTCGGTTTTGTGTGGTACTCGACCGATCACCGCCAGTACCTGGAGTTGCGCACTGCGCCGGTGAACGCGCTGGTGCTGACCGCGGCCGCCCGGGGCGCCGGCGTCGGTACCGCGCTGCTGACCGCCGCGCTGACCCACCAGCGTGACTCGAACGTCCAATTGTCCACTCTGCGCATCGATCCCGACGACGCTGGCGCGGTCCGGATGTGCCGTCTGCTCGGTTACGAGCAGGAAGACGTGCACTCCTGCTACCAGGTCGGCGAGACCGCGATCCCCTTGCCGGCGTTCCGCTGACGCGAGCACCGACGCGAACCACATGATGTGAGAAGGCCCATGAACTCCACCCGGACCACCGCCGGAACCCTCGACAACCACAAACTGCGTGTCGTCGCGAAAAACGTCGTGGCGGAGGGGGTCGTCTCGCTCGTCCTCGCCGATCCCGACGGGGCCGACCTGCCGGAGTGGACGCCGGGCGCCCATCTCGATCTCGTTCTGGGTGAGGACCTGATCCGCCAGTACTCGCTGTGCGGTGACGTCACCGACCGGTCTCGGTTGCAGGTGGCCGTCCTCCGTGAACCGGGGAGCCGCGGCGGCTCGCGCGCCGTTCATGACGACCTGGCCGTCGGTGACCTGCTCGTGGTCAAGGGGCCGCGCAACAACTTCCCGCTCGTCGAGGCCCCGTCCTACCTGTTCGTCGCGGGCGGTATCGGGATCACCCCGATCAAGGCGATGATCGCCGAGGTCGACGCTTGCGGCGCGGACTGGACCCTGCTGTACGGCGGGCGCACCGCGGCGGGCATGGCGTTCGCCGACGAACTGTCCCAACGGTATCCGGACCGGGTCACGCTGCACCCGCAAGATCGCTACGGCCTGCTCGACCTCGATGCCGCGATCGCCGGCGCCGCACCTGGCACCGCGGTCTACTGCTGCGGTCCCGAGCCGTTGCTGGCTGCGATCGAGGAGAAGTGCTCCTCGCGCAGCGACATCAAAGTGCACCTGGAGCGTTTCTCGCCGAAGGCCGTCGAAGACGGCGCTCCCGCCGAGGGATTCGAGGTCGTCCTCGAGCAGAGCGGCCAGACCCTGACGGTGGGGCCGGACGAGACGGTGCTCGACGTGTTGCTCCGCGAGGGCGTCGACATCGAATTCTCCTGTCGCGAGGGCACATGCGGCACCTGCGAGGTGGCAGTCCTCGACGGCGAAGTCGACCATCGGGATTCAGTCCTCACCGCCGACGAGCAGGCCGCGAACGACTGCATGTTCGTGTGCGTGTCGCGCAGCTGTTCATCGCGGCTGGTGCTGGACCTGTAAACCGTTCTGCTTCCGGAGAGAACCTCCCACCGCTGCCCGAGGTGCGAGAAGCGATGGTGACGAGCCACGAAGGCGTGGTGGGACTGTGGGTCACAGGCCCTTCGTGGCTCGTCGGGCCCGAGCCTCGTCGAATCTGGGGCATCGGTGGTGTTCACCGGGAATTCAGCCCGCCACAGCCCCTTCCGGCATCACCATATCGTTGTCGCGGATGATGCCGTGCAGGAAGCTGCGCACCATCGTCTCGAAGAGTTGCTTCTGGGTCAGTTCGTTCTTCGCCAGCGCCTCGGCGAGCAGCGGCTGCGAATCGGCCGAGACGTTCGGGAAGATCGCCGATTTCGGGCGTGGCGGACGGGTGGCCTCCATGAGCACCGCGCCGATGGCGAGGGTCTCCATGCCGTCGAGGATGCGGACGTGCAGGTCGATGGGGACGCCGGAGTCCAGCAGGAACCGGGCGGTGTCCTCATAGGTTCGGGTGAACAGGTCTCGTGGCAAGTGTTGCAACAGGATCGGCGCGGCGTTGCGATGGCGCAGGATCGACTGGCGGAAGTTCAGGGCCAGATTCACGAAGTACTCGGGCCAGTCCGGTCCCGGCTTCATCCGCGGCCGGCGGACCGCGGCACCGGCGATGTGGCGGGCGACCTCGGTGAGGATCTCGTTCTTGTCGTCGAAGTGGTGGTACAGCGACGGCGCGCGGACGCCGAGGTGCTTGGCCAGGCGCGGCAGGCTGAACGCATCGAGTCCTTCGGAGTCGATGATCTCGATCGACGCCATCACTGCGGCGTCACGACTGATCAGCGGTTTGGGTGGCCGTGCCATTGTTCACCTCGTTGCCTGTGTCATCCCCCGGGAGGTGCGCAGACGCGCACCACCTGACCTAACCACACTAGTTTCCGTCGGCATCGCCCGTCCACGGGCTGCAAGGAGAGTCACTGTCATTCGATGCGGCGCTCCGCGTAGGCGCGGAGGTCCGCCACCTGGTCCGGATCCAGCGACGGACGCACCCGGCCGCGGGCCTCGGCGACGTCGTCGGCGGTCACGGCAGCGGCGTTGATGTCGCGTCGCATCGCCGAGAGCGCGGCCTCGCGCAGGAGCGCCGAACAGTCCGCCGCGGAGTACCCCTCCAGATCGGCGGCGAGTTCGTCGAGGTCGACCCCGTCGAGCGGCACGTCACGCCCGCTGGCACGCAGGATGTCGGCGCGCGCGGCCGCGTCCGGCGGTGGCACGAAGACGAGGCGCTCCAACCGGCCGGGACGCAGCAGTGCGGGGTCGATGAGGTCGGGTCGGTTGGTGGCCCCGAGGACCACGACGTCCTGCAGCGGTTCGACGCCGTCGAGCTCGGTGAGCAGCGCGGCGACCACCCGGTCGGCGACACCGGAGTCGGTGGACTGCCCGCGGCGCGGGGCGAGGGCGTCGACCTCGTCGAGGAAGATCAGCGACGGTGCGGACTCCCGCGCGCGGGCGAACAGGTCGCGCACCGCCTTCTCCGACGAACCCACCCATTTGTCCATCAGCTCGGCGCCCTTGACCGTGTGCACCGAGAGCTGTCCGGACGCGGCGAGCGCGCGGACGACGAACGTCTTGCCGCAGCCGGGCGGGCCGAAGAGCAGCACGCCGCGGGGTGGGTCGACGCCGAGCCGGGCGAAGGTGTCGGGATGCTGCAGCGGCCACAGCACCGCCTCGGTCAGCGCCTGCTTGGTCTCGACCATGTCGCCGACGTCGGCGAGGGTGATGGAACCCAGCGCTATCTCCGGCGAATCGGAGCGCGACACCGGTCGGATGACCTCGAGGGCACCCACGAGGTCCTCGGTGCGCAGCACCGGCTCCGCCTTGGCGGTACTGGCTCGGGTCGCCGCGCGCAGCGCGGCCTCGCGGGCGAGGGCGGCGAGGTCGCCGGCGACGAAGCCGGGGGTACGGGCGGCCACCGAGTCCAGGTCGAGGTCGCCTTCGGTGGGCACCGACGAGAGGATCGCCGACAGCAACCGGGCGCGGGTCGCGGCGTCGGGCAGGCCGAGGACGAGCTCGCGGTCGCACAGCGAGGGGTCGCGCAGCCGGGAGTCGAGGCGCGCGGGTTCGGCGGTGGTGGCGATGAGGGCGATGCGGCCGTCGGAGATCCCCGACCGCAGTTCGTCGAGGATGAGCGTCGCCACCGGCTCGGGTTCGGCGGGCAGCAGGGCGTCGATGTCGGTGACGAGCAGGACCCCACCGGTCGCGCGTGCCCGGCCCACCGCGTCGGCGACGGTGCGCAACCGGGTCGACGCCTCGGTGGCCCCGGTCGTCGGGCCGTCCACGGTGATCAGATTTCGTTTGGCACACACCGAGCGGACGAGTGTCGCCTTCCCGCCGCCGGCCGGCCCGGTCACCAGGACGCCCAGGCGCGGCGCCGCGCCGAGGGCGCGCAGTACGTCGGGTTCGTCGAGGGTGATCGACAGCCACTCGGTGAGTTTGGTGATCTGCGAGTCGACGCCCACCAGCTCGGACACCGGCCGGACCGGGACGTCCTCCTCGGACGGAACCACCGCGGACACGGCACCGGGGGCGGCCGCCGGGTTCGACGAGCCGGTCAGCGTCGGCGACGCGTCGGGGACGAGGCCGACCGCGCCCGGGGGCGTCGGCGCGTGCGCGCTCACGCGGTCGCCGAGCGGGGGCACGACACCCGCGGACGTCGACCACAGCACCGCGGTGTTGGTCTGGACGCTCACCGGGGAGACCGGGTCGGTGGCGGTGACCGTCAGCAGTTCGGTGGTCCAGGTGATGCCCACCGACCGCGCCAGGGCCCGGGTGGCATCGGTCGCGGCGAGCTCGGGTCCGAGGTCCCGCGGCAGCAGCGACACCGCGTCGCCGACCGAGAGCACCTTGCCGAGCAGCGCGCGACGCAGGGTCGACTCGGTGATGGACTGACTGGCGAGCACCGAGCCGCTCACGACGACGCGGGTCGCGCCGTGCACCGCGACCGGGGCGAGGACGACCGAGGCGTTCTCCTTCACACCGGCGTTGGAGAAGAGGATCTCGTCGAGCAGTGCGACACCGGTCGGCGCGGACGGGTCGGTCGCCGCGACGACCGCGGCGGTCACCCGTGCTCCGGTGATCGAGACCGCGTCCCACTCCCGCAGCGACAGGGCGGTGAGCACCTCTGGATGCACCCGGACGATCCCACGGCGCGCTTCTGCCGCCGAGTTGTTGAGGCGAGCGGTCAGGGTCAACGACACCGGGCTGCTCATCAGGCCTCGCTTTCGGTCGCTGTGTCGGGGTCGGCCCCGCCGCTCTTCACATCGGGGGTGTCCGCGGCGGAGGTGGTGGTCTCTGGTGTGGTCCCGGCGTCGGCGGTCTGCGCGGAATCGGCATCCGACCTGCCGGTGGGCCGGTTGAGACCGAGGCGGCGCTCGGACTTCAGGACGGGGAGCCGACGCCGGCCCGGCGCGGTCCGCGACATCGCGCGACGCTGCGCGCGACGCTCGGCGGGCTTGTCGTCCCAGTACTCGGGCCGCGATGCCACCCAGCGGCGGGAGCGCCAGGCGAATGGGATGTGGATCGCGTAGCCGATGATCGCGATCATCATCAGGACGTACGGGTAGGTGAGCAGCAGCGCCGCGGCCACGGCGACGCCGATCAGCAGGCCGGCGATCGCGCGCGGCGGGATCGACGCGGCCTTCAGCGATGCGGTCGGGACCCGGCTGACCGCGAGGAACGCGACGAGGACCAGCCAGCCGCCGACCGCGGGCAACGATGTCCACCAGCCCTCGCCGAACTGCTGGGCCAGTCCGATCGGCAGCAGCGCGCCGATCGCGGCCGCGGGGGCCGGGACACCGACGAAGAAGTCCCGGGTGTAGCCGGGCGCCTCGTCGTCGTCGAGCAGGGTGTTGAACCGGGCGAGGCGCAGGACGATCGCACAGCAGTAGACCAGCGCGAGGGCCCACCCGAGGTCCTGGCCGTCGAGCAGATGGAAGTAGACGATCATCGCCGGCACCACGCCGAAGTTGATCGCGTCGGCGAGCGAGTCGATCTCCGCGCCGATCTTGCTGGTCGCGCCCATCAGGCGGGCCACCCGCCCGTCGATGCCGTCGAGTAGCGCGGCCGCAACGAGCAGACCCATCGCGGCATCGATGTCGCCGGTGGTCGCCGCGCGCATCGCGGTGAGACCAGCACAGATCGCCAGGATCGTCAGCGACGATGGGATGACGATGCGGCCCGCCTGGGCCTGGCGTCGCAGGCGCTTGCGTTCCGGCTCCCGCCGGGCCGGCGTGGTGTGGGTCTGCTGGACCTGGCGTCGCGCCGACCGCGCGGTGGGGACCCGCGTGGTCTTGCGTGACCTCTTGTGCGGGTTCGAGGTGCGCGGGCCACCGGTGCCCGACCTGCGCGGACCGTCGGGAGAGTTGGCTGCTGTGGGAGTCACGTCGCGGGCCGGGTCTAGAGGTCCAGGTAGGCGAAGGGCGTCTCGCCGCCGACGGCGCGCTGGCCGACCGCCACCCGCGGACGGGTGCCCGCCGGGAAGTAGACGTCGACGCGGGAACCGAAGCGGATCAGGCCGTAGGTGTCGCCGATGCGCAGGGTGTCACCGACCTTCGCGTTGCACACGATGCGCCGGGCGACGAGGCCCGCGATCTGCACGACCGCCAGTTCCGGCCCCGGCTCGCCGCCGGCGGCCGAGGTGCGGAGGGTCATCGTGGTCCGCTCGTTGTCGCGGCTGGCCTCGGGCAGATCCGCGGACAGGAAGGCTCCCGGCGTGTGGGTCACCGCGGTGACCGTACCGCTCACGGGTACGCGCTGCACGTGGACGTCGAAGATCGACAGGAACGTCGATACGCGGGGGAGCGGCTCGGTGCCCAGCCCGGATTCGGCGGGTGGGACCGCCTCGTCGACCAGGGCGATCGTGCCGTCGGCCGGAGCGACGACGACGCCCGGTTCGGTCGGCGGGACCCGCGACGGATGTCGGAAGAAGGCGGCACACGCACCGGCGGTCAGGGCCGCGGGACGGGCGATCCAGCGGTGCCGGCGCCCGAGCAGCGCGACGGCCGCCGGTGCGGCGACGAACGGGATACCGGCCGGGTGGATCGGGGGGATGGTCTCGCGGGCCAGGTCGAGGAAATGGGCGACACGACCGGTGTCGCCGGGGTCGTCCGGACGCGGACGTCTGGCCACGGTCTACCTCCTACGGTTGCCCGCTGCGGGCGTTCGGTGATGATCGCGCATCCTCGCGGATGCGGCACGCGTCCAGCTTAGAGCTCAGCGGAGGACGAGCACGTCCACCGGCGATCCGGCGGGCAGCCCGTCGACGTCGGCGGGCACGTCGATGAGGGCGTCCGCCTCGGCGAGATACCGCAGGTGATGCGAGGCAGGCGGTCCGATCGGGTCGACGACGACGCCGGCGGGGGAGTCCGTCGAACGCAAGACGCCGCGGAGGAACTGTCGCTTGCCCCTGGGCGAGCGGATGTCGGAACCCAGCCGCGCGGTCACCCGCCGGCGGTCCGGGTCCAGGCCCATCGCGGCACGCAGCGCGGGCCGGACGAACATCTCGAACGACACCAGCGCGCTGACCGGGTTGCCCGGCAGGGTGATGATCGGAACGTCGCGGTAGTGTCCGCAACCCTGCGGCATACCCGGCTGCATCGCCACCTTCACGAACTCGACCGCACCCGTTGCCGACAGGGCCTCCTTGACGACCTCGAAGGCGCCTGCACTGACCCCGCCGGAGGTGATGATCAGGTCCGCGGCGCCGGCGACCTCGTCGAGGCGGGCGAGGAATCCGGCGGTGTCGTCGGGCACGAAGTGCACGTGGCGCGCGCTCGCCCCGGCCTCGGTGGCGGCGGCGGTGAGCATCACGCCGTTTGACTCGTAGATCTGCCCGTGCCGCAACGGTTTCCCGGGTTCGACGAGCTCCGATCCGGTGGACAGGACGACGACCCGTAGTCGCTCGCCGACGGTCACCTCGGCGATGCCGAGGGCGGCGAGCAGGCCGATCTGGGGTGCGCCGATCACGGCTCCCGCGGGCAGCGCCCGCGTACCCGCCGCGATGTCGGAGCCGGCGCGCCGGATGTGCTTGCCGACCTCGACCGGGGCGGTGAACGTGACCTGCGCGGCGGCCGCACCCGAGCCGGCCGTCGCGTCGGTCAGTTCGACGGGCACCACCGCGTCCGCGCCGGCGGGCAGCGGAGCGCCGGTCATGATCCGGTGGGTGGTGCCCGGGCGCAGGGTCAGCGCGTCGGTGCGTCCGGCCGGGATGTCCTCGGCGACCGGCAGCGTCACGGGGTTCTCGGGAGTCGCGGAGGCGAGATCGGTCGCGACGACCGCGAATCCGTCCATACCCGAGTTGTCGAAGCCCGGCAGCGACAGCGGCGCCTCGACATCGGCCAGGGTGGCCAGTCCGAGGGCCTCGGACACCGGTAGACGGACGGGACGTGGGGCGTCGAACAGTGACGCGACGACGGCCTGATGCTCTGCGACGGTACGCATGCGCTCAGCATGCCAGGTGCGATCGGCGGCGCCGGAGGCTCCCCGGGAGGGGTCGAGCGGGCACGCCTGAGATGAGCCGGGTGCGGTATGCCAGTCCTGCGTCGGCCGGGTGCGCGGACTACATTCATGCCATGGGATTGGGTCTGTTGCTGGACATCGACGGGGTGATGGTCACCTCGTGGAAGGCTCTGCCCGGTGCGGTGGAGGCCGTCTCCCGACTCGCAGACCGCGGCTACCCGCGGATGTTCTTGACCAACACCACCTCCCGCTCACGCAACGAGATCGCGGAGTTGCTCGCCGCCTGTGGTTTCGAGGTCGCCCCGGAGGAGATCCTGACCGCGGCGAAGCTCACCGCGGAGTACGTCGGGAGGCACTACCCGGGCAAGCGGGTGTGGGTGCTCAACCAGGGCAGGATCGCCGAGGACATGACCGGTTGCGAACTGACCGAGGACCCGGCCGAGGCGGAGGTGGTGGTGCTCGGCGGCGCCGGTCCGGTGTTCACGCATGCCGCGCTGTCGAAGGTGTTGGAGATGCTGCTCGACGGCATCCCGGTGATCGCCATGCACCGGTCGATGACCTGGTCGACGTCCGAGGGTCTCTCGATCGACACCGGCGTCTACCTCGAGGGCCTCGAGAAGGCGTCGGGCTGCAAGATCAAGGCGATCGGCAAGCCGTCGCCGCTCGGTTTCCGGGCCGCCACCGACCTGCTCGGGCTCGAACCGCATCAGGTGGTGATGGTCGGCGACGACATGCACAACGACGTTCTCGGCGCCCAGGCGTCGGCGCTCATCGGTGTGCTCGTGCGCACCGGCAAGTTTCGTGAGGAGGCGCTGCGGGCGCTGCAGCGCGACGAGTTCGGGCCGTACCCGGACCACGTCATCGATTCCGTCGCCGACCTCCCCGAGCTGATGGAGAAGATCAGCGGGGTCTGACGGGGGAGGGTCGGCGTCGGGATCGTGGGCGCCGGTCCGGATCTCAGACGCGGTCGAGCTGATTCTCGGCCGCGCGCTTGATCTTTCCGAGGGTCTCGGCCATGCCGAGCTTGAGTTCGGCCTCGAAGGACTCCGTGCCGCCGAGCACCTTGTCGACGAGAACCGACGACACCTTGGTGGTCGAGCCGTTGACCTCGCGACGCTCGGTCAGGGTGACGCCCGAGTCCTTCGGGGTGATCGAGTAGCTCCACACCGTGTGGTTCTCGGTGACGCGGAAGGCGATCTCGCGATTCGGCTCGAACCGGACGACCTTGGCGGTGGTCGGCCACACGAGCGGACCCCGGCGGTTGATGTTGATGGTCTTGGTCCCCAACCCGACGGTGCCGCCGCGGACGATCATCTTCTTGCACTGCGGGCTCCACTCGCCCATGCGCTTGAGATCGGAGATCACCAACCACACCTGTTCCGGGGTGGCGTCGATGTCGATGGACTCTTCGATGAGTGCTGCGGTCATGCCCGTCACAGTATGGGCTTGTTGGCGCACCGTCAATAGCTTGTTGGCGGTCCGTCAACAAGGCGTGGTCGCCCAGGTGAGGGAGCGCGGAAAATCGCTCAGACCAGCAGCGTCATGCCGATGACGGCGCCGACGCCGACGAACACGGCGGCGGTGATCCAGCCCGCGGGGTGCTCGTCGTTCTCCAGCAGGAGCGTGCCCAGCTTCCCGGGGGTCAGCCAGTCGATGAGGACGAACGACCACATCATCACCGCGATCGCCAGGACGACATAGGCGACGGTGTGGAGGATGGCTCGCCACAGGACGAGCAGCTCGGTGTCGATGACCGAGCAGACCAACACGATCGACAGGCCGATGACCATCGACGTCGTGAGGATGACCGCGTTGCGGTTGTGCTCGATCCACACCAGGTCGCGCAGCTTGCCCGGGGTCACCAGGTCGAGTGCCACGAACCCGATCACGAGCAGGGCGATGCCGACCAGGCTGAAAGACGCCCCCGCGGCCAGGTTGTCACGCAGCAGTTCCATCCGAATCCCTCTCGCTCGCCGACGTCGTCGGTGAGAACAGTATCGGCACCGCGGGTGCAGAGGTGGGAGGAGCGGGGAGCTCATTCCGACACGCGCCTCGTCGCGGCTCTCGGCTGATCGGCGAACGGGGACGGGTACCCGTCGCCCCTTGGCGTGGAGATGGCAGCGATGCGGAACAGCAGCGGCGCGGAATGGCAGCGGTGCGGAATGGCAGCGGTGCGGAATGGCAGCGGTGCGGAATGGCAGCGGTATGAAAACGCAGCGAGCCACGAGGGCCCGGTGGCGGATGCTCATCGGACCCTCGTGGCTCGTCGCTGTCGCTCCTCGCGTCTCGGCCGACGCGGGAGGCGGAACCACCGTCAGCCGACGGTGATCATCTCGTAATCGCCGAGGTTCTCCGCCAGCTTGGTGACGTGGGCGTCGGCGTCGCCGAGGGTGTGGCTGATCGACGTCAGCCGGCTCACGTAGTGGGCGATCGGGTACTCGGCGGTCATGCCGATGCCGCCGTGCATCTGGATGGCCTCCTGACCGATGTGGCGTGCCGAGCGGCAGGTCTGCAGCTTGACCCGCGACGCGATGGTCGGGTCGGCGATCCCGTCGGCGAGCGCCGAGATCGCGTACAGGTTGAGGCTGCGGGCCAGCTCGAGCTGGACGTACATGTCGGCCGCCCGATGGGTGAGTGCCTGGAAGGTGGCCAGCGGGACGCCGAACTGCTTGCGCGACTTGAGGTATTCGACTGTCAGCTCGAGGCTGCGCTCCATGATGCCGAGCGCCTCGGCGCACAGCGCGGTCTGGATGCCGACCTCGGCGTCGGCGATGACCTGCGACGCGTCGCCGGAGCCCAGGCGGGTGGCCTGCGCGTCGGTGAAGGTGATCTCGGCCCCGCGGCGACGATCGTGAGTGCGGTACGGGGTGCGGCCGACGCCGGCGGCGTCGGCGTCGATCAGGAACAGGCCGACCTCGTCGCCGACGCGTGCCGAGACGATGAGCTTGTGCGCGCAATCGCCGTGTCCGACAAGCGTCTTGGTGCCGTTGAGGACCCCTTCGGCGGTCGCGGTGGTGGCGACGGCGGCCACCGGCCAGCGGTCGCCGGGCTCGTTGTGCGCGAACGCCATCAGCAGTTCACCGGAGGCGAGACCCTCCCGCAGTTCGGTACGCGTGGCGTCGTCGGCGACGCTCAGCAGCGAGCCGGGCACGAGTACCGAGTCCAGGTACGGCTCGGGGGCCAGTGCGCGACCGAGTTCGGTCATGACGCTGGTGAACTCGACCGGGCCGGCGCCCATGCCGCCCTCGGACTCGGGGAAGGTCAGGCCGAGGATGCCGATCTCGGCGAGCGACTTCCACACCTTCTCGCTCCAGCCGAGATCGGTGTCGGTCACCTTGCGGAGGGTCTCGACGTCGTAGTTCTTGGTGAGGACCTCGCGCACGGTGTCGCGCAGCATCCCCTGCTCTTCGGAAAGCTCGAAATCCATTGTTGTCCTTGCTGTGTGAGGTTTCGGGTGGTCAGCGGGCTCGACAGATCAGGGGATCAGAGGCCGAGGACGGCCTTGTCGATGATCTGGCGCTGGACCTCCGAGGAGCCGCCGTAGATCGAGACCTTGCGGTAGTTGAGGTATTCCGGTGCGGCCAGCTGGGCCCACTCGGGAGCGGAGACCTGCGCGCTGCCGTTCGGGGCGTCGGCGCTGACCTGCGCGACCGGGAGCGAGTCCGGGCCGGCTATGTCGGCGAGGAGTTCCTTGGCGGCCTGCTGCAGCTGGCTGCCCTTGAGCTTCAGCAGCGACGACGCCGGGTTCGGCTTGCCGTCGGCCGACGACGCGGCGACGCGCAGCTGGGTGACCTCGAGGGCCAGCAGCTCGTTCTCGATCTCGGCGAGGCGTGCGGCGAACAGCGGGTCGTCGAGCAGGGTGCCGCGGGCGGTCTTGGTCTGTGCCGCAAGGCGCTTCGCGCGGGCGAGGTTGGTCTTGGTGTAACCGACGCGGGCGATGCCGCTGCGCTCGTTGCCCAGGAGGAACTTGGCCTGGGTCCAGCCGCTGTTCTCCTCGCCCACCATGTTCTCGGCGGGCACCTTGACGTCATTGAAGAAGACCTCGTTGACCTCGTAGCTGCCGTCGATCAGCTGGATCGGGCGCAGCTCGATGCCCGGGGTGTCCATCGGGATCAGGAACATGCTGATGCCGGCCTGCTTCTTGACATCCGGGTTGGTGCGGGCGAGCAGGAAGATCCAGTCGGCGTACTGGCCGAGGGTCGTCCAGGTCTTCTGCCCGTTGATGACGTAGTGGTCACCGTCGCGGACCGCGCGGGTCTTGAGGGAGGCGAGGTCGGAGCCGGCCTCGGGCTCGGAGAACCCCTGGCACCACCAGATGTCGAGGTTGGCGGTCTTGGGGAGGAAGCGCTCCTTCATCTCCTGCGAACCGAACTGCGCGATGACCGGGCCGATCATGCCGGCATTGAACGGCAGCGGCTCGGGAACGAACGCCAGGCTCATCTCCTCGCGGTAGATGTGGAACTGGATCGGCGTCCAGTCCTTGCCGCCCCACTCGACCGGCCAGTTCGGAACGTGCACGCCGTGCTCGTTGAGGATGCGCGCCGAGGTGATGATGTCGTCGGGGTAGTTGAGCTTCCCCTCTTCGTTCCGCTTGCGGAGGTCCTCCGGGACCTTCGCGAAGATGCTGCGCAGTTCCTCGCGGAACGCCTCTTCCTCCGGACTGAACTTCAGGTGCATGGGTTCTTCTACTCCTGTCGAGGGTTGCCGGGTGTTCGGCGACACCATTCGCGGGCGTTGCGACGTGGGGTTTCCCGGCCGACAGCCCGCTGACTAAGCGCTTGCTTAGTGATATGTTGCACTATGCCCCGCCGAGTATGGCCTGTCAATCGGCTGGGCGTGGACCTTTCCGACGTCCACGCAGAGGTCGCCGAGCACGCAGTCGAGGAGGTGAGGTGTGGTCTCGTCAACCGGGACGTCATCGACCGGGATGTCGTCGACCGGGGCATCGTCGACCGGCACGTCTTCGAAGTCCGCGGCGGCACGCCAGCGTCTTCTGACCGCCGCGGTCGAGGCCTTCGCCGCGAAGGGCTTCAACGCCACGACGACCCGCGACATCGCGGGCCGCGCGAACATGAGCTCGGCCGCGGTCTACGTACACTTCCGTTCCAAGGAGGAGCTGCTCTTCGAGCTCTCCGAGGCGGGCACGCGACTCATCATCGACAAGATCGACGAGGTAGACGACCCGTCGGCGTCGCCCGGTGAGCGGCTTCACGCCGTCATCGCCGCGTTCACCGAGCACCACGCGCGCGAGCACGTGGGCGGCCGCGTCGTGAACTACGAGCTGGCCGCGCTCGAACCCGAGCACCTCGAGACGGTGAAGGTGTTGCGACGCGAGATCACCCGGCGCGTACGGGTGATCGTCGACGCGGGGATCGCCAGTGGGGACTTCGACGTCAGCGATTCGCAGGCGACCACCAACGCGATGCTGTCGATGGGCATCGACGTCGCGCGGTGGTACCGGCCGGGAAGGTCGCTGACGCCCGAGGAGATGGGCGAGTTCTATGCCGAGCTCGCCACCCGGATGGTCGGGTTACGGGACCGGGACTAGGTTCGGCCGCTCATCGGTTGGCGGCCGTCGCCGGCTGCCGTGCGGCGCCGGTCGTCACCGCGTCTTCTCTCCGTGACGCCGCGCGGCGCATCGCGACCGCGAGGATCGCCCCGGCCACCGCGACCACGAGCACGTAGGTGGCGTAGCCGACGATCGTGTCGCGGAGTCCGATGTGCGGCACCACGACTCCTGCGATCACCGCGGGCACGCTGAATGCCAGATAGGACGCGACGAACACCGACGAGAAGACCTGACCGCGCTGCGCGGGCGGCGTGGCGGCGGTGATGGTGTCCATCGCGCTGAGGAACGTGGGCGCCCATCCGGACCCGGCCACCACCGATCCGATGACGTAGAGCGGAAGGGACTCGGTGAGCACGCCCGACAGCGAGATCACCACGCCGATGGTCAGCGCCGGGTAACCATATGCCTGTTTGACGCTCGGCGACCGGCCGGTCACCACGAGCGACGCGATCGTCGCGCTGCCGAAGAAGGTGAAGAGGATGACGCCCGCCTCGCCGTGGTTGGCGACCCCGAAGACCTTCGAGACGACCGACGACCCGAGCGAGAGGTAGAGACCGCCCAGCGACCAGGTGGCGATCAGGGTGGGCACCGCGGCGAAGAAGACACGCCGCACCTCGTGCGGGACGCGGGCCTGGGGGGCGATGGTCGCCGCGAGGTGGCGTCGCGAACGGAATCCCTCCGGGTCCCTGGTCTCGGGGACGACGAGGAGGGCGGCCAGCAGCGCGGCGAACAGTCCGAGGATGATCTCGTAGACGAGAACCCTTGGGGCCGGTGCATATTCGACGAGCAGGCCCGCGACTCCGACACCTGCGGCCAGGCCCAGGGCCGGTGCGGCGCCGATGATCGTCGACCCGAGACGCGCGGTGGGCTGCAGATCGACGGTGGTCGCCGTCAGCGTGCCCATCGCGGCGCCGGTGGCCAGGCCCTGCAGGGCACGTGCCGCCAGCAGGGTCCCGACGTCACCGGCCACGACGAACAAGATCATGCTGACGATCAGCAGGGCCAGTGCGACGGCGAGGACGGGGCGGCGGCCGATGTGGTCGGACAGCGACCCGACCGTGAGCAGGCTGAGCAGCATCGTGACCACGTAGACCGCGAAGACCAGGGTCAACGTGAGCGCCGAGAATCCCCAGAGTTCCTGGTAGACGGGGTACAGCGGGGATGGTGCCGCCGAGGCGAACAGCACCATCACATAGGTTGCCGCAATCAGCCAGAACGCACGATGCGGGTGAAGTGGTGCCATGCCTTCTCCTTAACGCAAAAGTCTTTGCATTAAGCATGACGATACGTGCGATGCGACTCCAAAAGCAACGGGGTTTGCAATAATGGTGGCATGGCTACCGGCGAAGCGAACGCCCGGGCGGAGAACGCGGGTCCCGTCCGGCCCAGGCGACCCGGGGGCCGTAGTGCGCGGGTGCAGTCGGCCGTGTACACGGCCGTCGGGCAGCTCGTGGGTGCAGGGCAACGGGAGACGATGACGATTCCGCAGGTCGCCGACCTCGCCGGGGTGAACCCGACCAGCATCTACCGGCGCTGGGGGTCCATCGACGCGCTGCTCGGCGAGGTCGCCGTCGCCGCGCTCACGCAGGGTGAGCCGTTGCCCGACACCGGGACGCTGCGCGGCGATATCGGCGAGTGGGCTCGGGTCATCGCCGCCGACATCGGCCGGCCGAAACGGCGTGCGTACCTGCGCGCGATGGTGTCCGCGCGAGACGACGTCGTGGAGCTCTGCCCGTGCTGGGAGATCCGCCGCGAGCAGGCGCAGGAGATGATCGCGCGCGCCAACGGGCGCGGGGAGGCGACCCCGTCGGTGCGCCAGGTGCTCGACCACGTCATCGCGCCGCTCTACCACCACGCGGTGTTCGGGCTGGCCGTCGACGAGGCGTATGCCGCCGAACTGGTCGACGACGTCCTGTCGATTTTCGCCAGGAGTGCGACGTCGGCCTGACGAACCGATATGGTCCGGGCATGAAGAGGGTTCATGCGTTCACGGACGACGCGCTCGGGGATCTGGACGGTGTCGGCGTAGCGGAGCGGATCGCCTCCGGCGAGATCTCGCCGACCGAGGCCGTGGAGGCGGCGCTGGCGCGGATCGACAAGGTCAACCCGGTGTTGAACGCGGTCGCCTACGACGATCGGGAACGCGCGCGAAAGCGCGCCGTCGACAACGACTTCCCGTCCGGGGCGTTTGCCGCGTTGCCGTCGATCATCAAGAACAACACCGACTACGCGGGCTTGCCCACCCGGCACGGATCGGCGGCCGTGCCGGATCGACCGGCGACGACGAACGAGGCCTTCACCGACCAGTTCCTGGCGACCGGGGTCAATCTCGTCGGCGCGTCGACCCTGCCCGCGTTCGGGCTCACCGCCACGACCGAGTTCGTCGACCGCGAGCCGACGCGCAACCCGTGGGACACCGACCACTCGGCCGGCGGGTCGTCGGGTGGATCGGCGGCGCTGGTGGCGGCGGGCGCCCTGCCGATCGCGCATGCCAACGACGGTGGCGGTTCCATCCGGATCCCCGCGGCCGCCTGTGGTCTGGTGGGCCTGAAGCCGAGCCGCGGACGCACCGCCCCGGCGAAGCAGACCCAGGATGCCCCGATCGACCTCGTGTGCAACGGCATCGTGAGCCGGACCGTCCGCGACACCGCCCGATTCCTAGCCGACGCCGAGCGGATCCGGCCGGCCGGCGACCTGCCGCGGGTGGGGTCGGTGGAAGGACCGGGGAGGAAGCGACTGAGGATCGCACTCGTCACCGAGCCGCTCACCGGACAGCTGCTCGACCGCGAGACCCACAAGGCGGTCACCGGCGTCGCCGAGCTGGTCGAGACCCTCGGGCATCGCACGGAGATGATCCCGCTGCCGGTGGACCGGGCGTACGTCCGTCAGTTCATCGACTATTGGGCCCTGCTCGCCTTCGCGCTGGACCGCACTGGAAAGCGGTTGTTCGACAAGGGGTTCGACCGCAAGCAGCTCGACAGTCTGACCCGGGGCCTCTCGCGTCACTGTCTTCGCCACCTCTACCGAATGCCGTCGTCGGTCCGCGGCCTGCGCCGGGCCACCGCCGCGTTCCGCGGCCTGCACGAGCAGTTCGACGTCATCCTGACGCCGACGCTGGCGCACACGCCTCCGGAGATCGGGTACCTCGATCCCGGGATCGATTTCGACGAGGCGATGGACCGCCTGACGCGCTACGTGGCGTTCACCCCGGCCAACAACACCGCGGGTACCCCGGCGATCAGTCTGCCGCTGGCGCAGTCGGCGTCGGGGATTCCGATTGGCATCCAGTTCGCCGCCGACCTCGGCGACGAGAAGACGCTGCTGGAGCTGGCATTCGAGCTCGAGGCGGCACGACCGTTCGCGCGGATTCAGGACTGAGGTACGTTCTCGCGCGATGGTTCCGGGGCGGTCGGCCGATCGTCCGGTCTCGGTCGACACCCGTCACCGCCCTGCTGGTCGGTGACTGGCCGATCCGCCGCCAACGGACAAACCCACCACCGGGCAGCGATCCAGAACCGGTGGTGGGTTTGTCCAAGAGGACCGGGATTGCCGAAACCCGCTAGTGCGACACGGCCTTCTCCGCGCCGATGCCGGTCAGCGAGCGGACCTCCATCTCCGCGGTGCGCTCCACGTCACCGGTGTCCGACGGCGACGTCAGGGTTCCGATGATGCCGAGGACGAACGCCAGCGGAATCGAGACGATGCCCGGGTTGGCCAGCGGGAACCAGGCGAAGTCGGCGCCCGGGATCATCGACGACGCCGAGCCGGAGACGGCCGGGGAGAAGACGATCAGCACGATCGTGGAGATCAGGCCGCCGTAGATGGACCACAGGGCGCCGCGGGTGTTGAAGCGCTTCCAGTACAGCGAGTACACGATCGTCGGCAGGTTGGCCGCAGCGGCGATCGCGAAGGCCAGCGCCACCAGGAAGGCGATGTTCTGGCCGTTGGCCAGGATGCCCAGCACGATGCCGAGGATGCCGAGCACGACGACGGTGTAGCGGGAGACGCGGACCTGGTCGTCCTCACTCACCTTGTTGCGCTTGATGACCGACGCGTAGATGTCGTGGGCGAACGACGCCGACGCGGTGATCGCGAGACCGGCGACCACGGCGAGGATCGTCGCGAACGCCACCGCGGAGATGATGCCGAGCAACACCACGCCGCCCAACTCGAACGCCAGCAGCGGGGCCGCCGCGTTCTGTCCGCCGGCCGCGGCGAGGATCTTGTCCGGACCGACCAGGGCGGCCGCGCCGTAACCCAGGATCAGGGTGAACAGGTAGAAGGCGCCGATGAGTGCGATCGCCCAGACCACCGACTTGCGGGCCTCCTTCGCGGTCGGGACAGTGTAGAAGCGCATCAGCACGTGCGGCAGGCCCGCGGTGCCGAGCACCAGTGCGATCGCCAGCGACACGAAGTTCAGCTTGGACTCGAATGAGCTGCCGTACTGGGCTCCCGGAGCGAGAACGTCACGGGCAGCGACCTTTTCGTCGGCGGAACCGGTGATCGCGTCCTGTGCAGAACCCAGGATCGACGACAGGTTCATGCCGAACTTGGCCAGGACGATGAACGTCATGATCGCCGCGCCGCTGATCAGCAGGACCGCCTTGATGATCTGCACCCAGGTGGTGCCCTTCATGCCGCCGATGAGGACGTACACGATCATCAGCGCGCCGACCACCGCGATCACGACCGACTGGCCGAGACGGCTGTCGACGTCGAGCAGCAGCGCGACGAGGCCCCCTGCGCCGGCCATCTGCGCGAGCATGTAGAACAAGGTGACCGCCAGCGTCGAGATCGCCGCGGCGAGGCGCACCGGCCGCTGCTTCAGCCGGAAGCTGAGTACGTCGGCCATCGTGAACTTGCCTGTGTTGCGGAGCAACTCGGCGACCAGCAACAGTGCGACGAGCCACGCGACCAGGAAGCCGATCGAGTACAGGAAGCCGTCGTAACCGTAGACGGCGATGGCGCCGGCGATGCCCAGGAAGCTCGCCGCCGACAGGTAGTCACCGGCGATGGCGACGCCGTTCTGGGGGCCCGAGAAGCCGCGTCCACCGGTGAAGAAGTCGGCGGCGGAGTTGTTGTTCTTGCTGGCCCGGATGACGATGTACATCGTCACCGCGACGAATGCCGCGAAGATCGCGATGTTGGCGACCGGGCTGCCGACCGTCCCGGCGAGATACGTGATGTCAGTGGTGTTCACTGGGCGACCTCGTCATTCATCTTCTCGCGCAGCGCCTCGGCGCGCGGGTCGAGCTCACGGTTGGCGAACCGCACGTACAGCCCGGTGATCACGAAGGTGGTCACGAACTGCAGCAGGCCCAGCACCAGACCGACGTTGATGTCGCCCCAGAGCCGGATCGCCATGAAGTCGTGCGCGTAGGCCCCGAGCACGACGTACAGCGCGTACCAGGCCAGGAAGAATGCGGTCATCGGGAACACGAACCTGCGCAGCCGGGACTTGAGCTCCTGGAACTGGGGGCTGGCCTGCATCTCGACGAACTGCTCCCCCGTCGGCGCGGGTGGAGCCACTGCGGGATTGGTCGACACGTTGTCCTCCATCGGGATTCGTTCGCATCACAGGCGCGTCGCCGGGGTGGATCGGACGCTGTGATGGCACTGCTGTGATGGCACTACGGAGAACAGCCTGAATGAGGCGCAGATCACACACAATCGGGTGTTGTGGATCACACGCCGAAGTCGATTGTCCCTGCGACGGGCGGTCGATCGGCGTCGACGAACGGTGAGCGGTCAGCGGCCGTGACGACGCTCATCGGGCTCGCCGGGTCCGCCCTTCCCGACCACCGGCTCGATGCCGGGTCGTCCCGGAAGGCGGTCGAGGCCCATGCCGACCCGCTCGGGAACGTGCATCCGCGCGAAGGTGCGGGCCACATCGCCGGGGAGCCGGCGCCGCGTCGCGAGACTGACGACGATCATCGTGCCGAACGCCAGTGGCACGGTGACCGCCGCCGGGTAACCGACCACGACCGACAGCCAGCCGTCGAGAACGGAGTCGTCGACGATGTCGGCGATCGCGAGACTCGTCGCCGTCCCCGATGTCACCCCGCCGACGACCAGCCCGGCGATCGCCCCGGCAGCGGTCAGCCCCCGCCACCAGATCCCGAGGACCAGCAGCGGACACAGCGTCGACGCCGCGACCGCGAACACGAGGCCGACGGTCCGCGACAGCTCGAGCGACCCGGCCGCCAGCGACAGCGCGATCGAGATGCCGCCGCCGGTGAGCGCGGCGACCCGGAAGTCCCGCACCCGGCCCCGCAGCACGTCCGTCGACAGCGCGCCTGCCACCGAGACCAGCAGGCCCGACGACGTCGCGAGGAAGGCGGCGATCGCGCCTGCCGCGACCAGCGCCGCCAGCAGCCGTCCGGCGACCCCGCCGATCGCCGCGCTCGGCAGCAGCAGCACCGCCGCATCCGATGTGCCGGTGATCAGCAGCTCGGGCACGTACAGCCGCGCGAACACCCCGAGCAGCACCGGGAACAGATAGAACAGCGACAGCAGCGCGATCGCGGCGAGCGAGGTCCGGCGTGCCGTACGGCCGTCGGGATTGGTGTAGAAGCGCACCAGCACGTGCGGCAGGCCCATCACCCCCAGGAAGGTGGCGATGATCAGCGACAGCACCTGGAACAGCGGGTGGCGGTCCCCGAATCCGCTGCCCGGCGCGACCCAGTCGGACCCGTCGACCGGCGCGCCGTCGACGACCGGCGTGGCCGCCCCGGCGTCGAGCGAGATCACCGACCCCGACTCGATCACGTGCCGCCCGGCCGTCGGCACCGTCTCGCGCACCTCGTTCCCGTCGATGGTCCCGGTGACCCGCACCCCCTCCGGTTGGGACACGATGACGACGACGTCGGTGGTGACGTCGACGGTGGTCTGCGACGTGACACGCGGTGGTGCGGGCTCCCCGACCGGTGCGGGATCGCTCGCGAACACGCCGATCAGCACCAGCGTCGGGATCGCGATGGCGGTCAGCTTGAGCCAGTACTGGAACGCCTGCACGAAGGTGATCGACCGCATGCCGCCGCCGACCACGTTGACGATGACGATCGCGCCGACCGCCACCGCGCCCACCCAGACGGGTGCACCGAGCAGGATGTTCAGCGTCAGCCCGGCGCCCTGGAACTGCGGGATCAGGTACAGTACGCACACGACGACGACCACGACCATCGCCGTCTTGCGGACCGCGGCAGACGACAGCCGGAACTCGGCGAAGTCGGGCACCGTGTAGGCACCGGATCGACGTAGGGGTGCGGCGACGAACAGCAGCAGGCCGAGGTAACCGGCGGTGAACCCGACGGGATACCACAGCGCATCGGCGCCGTACTTCGCGATGAGCCCTGCGACACCGAGAAACGATGCGGCCGAGAGGTATTCGCCCGAGACCGCCGCCGCGTTCCACCGCGGTCCGACGGTGCGCGAGGCGACCAGGAAGTCCGACGTGGTGCGGGAGAACCGGCCTCCCCACGCGCCGACCGCGATCGTCGCGAAGGCCGCGGCGAACAGGGCGAGGGCGGTCAGGACGTCGACGCCGTTCACGTGCCGCCCGCTTCGGTCTCTCCGTCGTCGACGAGGCTCATGAAGTCGCGTTCGGCGTTCTCGGCGAGCCGCACGTACAGCCGGCCCGTCAGGTAGATGAGGGGAAAAGCCGCGAGGCCGAGGGCGAGCCACACGATGCGGAGGCCGAAGAGCGTGGCGTCGGCGACCTCGTCGAATGCAAATGCCAGCATCGGTATCGCGACCACGACCACCAGGAGCCCGAGTCCCAGCCGCAGCGCGAGTCCGAGTTGGGCGCGCATCAGGCCCCGGACGAGGGCGTCACCGATCTCGGTCTGCTCCTGCACCTCGACGCGGGTGCGCACCATCCGGGCGCCGCGACGCTGCGCGAGCACGACACGTTCGCGTTGCGGCGGGTTCTGCGACATCGTCTCTGCGTCTCTGCGTCTCTTGTGTCCGGGGCCGGTCAGGTGTCGTCGCGGGCAGGGGCGGACCGGTACTGACGCAGCGGGTCCCGGATCAGGCGGTCCTTGAGCTCGCGGAGCTGGCGCCGGCTGACCGGTAGCTCCACCGCCGCCGACTCCCCGTTGGCGCGGACCGCGACCACCGTCTGGTTGCCGGAGGTCCGCAGCCCGGTCACCATCGGCAGCGCCACCAGGTAGGAGCGGTGGACGCGGGCGAAACCCTTGTCCTGCCATCGTGATTCGAGCGTCGACAACGGGATGCGCACCAGGTGGGCGCCGGATTCGGCATGGAGCCGGGCGTAGTCGCCGACCGCCTCGACCCACGAGATCGTGTCACGCCGTACCAGCGAGGTCACCCCGCTCAGCTCGACCGGGATCACGTCGTCCGACGGCACGGCGCGTTCGGCCCGGTCCGCCGGCGCCCCGGCCGCGGACGCCTGACGCCGGCGGCGCGCCTCGAGGCCGGACCGCACCCGGGTCAGCGCCTGGGTGAGGCGTTCCTCGCGCAGCGGCTTGAGCAGATAGTCGACCGCGCCGACCTCGAAGGCGTCGACCGCCTTGTCCTCGTGAGCGGTCACGAACACCACCATCGGCGGGTCCGCGTACTTGGCGAGCACACCCGCGAGCTCGAGTCCCGACAGCCCGGGCATGTTGATGTCGAGGAAGATCGCGTCGACCCGATGGGAGTTGAGTTCGCGCAGGGCATCGGTCGCATCGCTCGCGGCGAGGACCTCGCCGACGTCGTCCTGGCGGGACAGCAGATAGGTGAGTTCGTCGAGGGCCGGTGGCTCGTCGTCTACCGCGAGGACTGCCAGCGCGGACATCCATCACCTCCCTGTGTGTCCCTGCGACCCAGGTGAACAGCAGGATCGTACCCCGCGCGACCCCTGTCGAAGCGGCCTCCGGCCGGCGGGGTGTCGGTTCCGGCGGACGGAGAAATCGGGAAAAAACGCGGTGGCAATGGGTGCGCCGTTCCGGGTTCTCGATACGCTGTCCACGGCCATCCCGACGTCAGACGGACATACGAGGACCTCGCCGGACGGCGTCGCCCCGCCGCGTTGGACGGAAGTTAGGAAGAAAGACACGGTGTTCTCCCGGTTCAAACCCAAGAACGATCTCTTCTACGGATTGTTCACGTCCTCGGCCCGGTGCCTGGCGGATGGGACCAAGGCCCTCACCGGTCTCCTCGATCCCGAACCCGAGATCGAGGCCACCGCGCGGCGGATGGTCGAGCTCGAGCACGACTGCGATCGCATCACCCACGAGATGTTCCGCACGGTCAACTCGAGCTTCATCACCCCGTTCGACCGGTCCGACATCTACCTCCTCGGCTCCAGCCTCGACGACGTCATGGACCACATCGAGGCCGCGACCCATTTGATGGCCCTCTACAACGTCACCGAGCTGCCGGGGCACCTGCGCGAGATGGTCGAGATCCTCGACACCTGCGCGAGCGTGACCGCGGACGCGATGCCGCGGCTGGCCGGAATGAAGGACCTCGAACGGTACTGGATCGAGATCAACGACCTCGAGAACCGCGCCGACCACGTCTACCGCAACTTCCTGGCCTACCTGTTCGACGGCCACCTCGACGCGTTGACGGTCATGAAGCTCAAGGACGTCGCCGACGAGTTCGAGGATGCGGCCGACTCCTTCGAGAAGGTCGCCAACATCGTCGAGACCATCGTCCTCAAGGAGTCGTGACACCCCTGTGTTCGCGCTTCTCGTGGTGATCGGCCTCGCCATGGCCTTCACGTTCACCAACGGCTTCCACGACTCCGCCAATGCGATCGCGACCTCGGTGTCGACGCGCGCCCTCACCCTGCGCGCGGCGCTGGCGATGGCCGCGGTCGGAAACCTCGTCGGATCGTTCTTCGGCGCGAAGGTGGCCAGCACCGTCGGCTCCGGCATCATCGACCTGAAGGTCGGCCCCGACGCCCTGCTGCTCGTCGGATGCGCCCTCGTCGGGGCCATCGCCTGGAACCTCATCACCTGGTGGTTCGGCCTGCCCTCGTCGTCGTCGCATTCGCTGATCGGCGGCATGGTCGGTGCGGCCCTGGTCGGCGGAGTGACCGTCCTGTGGGGCGGTGTCATCGACAAGATCCTGATCCCGATGGTGGTCTCGCCGATCGCCGGTTTCGTGCTCGGCGCCGCCGCGATGATCACCATCATGTGGCTGTTCCGCAAGGCCTCGCCCTCGGTCACGGGCCGCCGCTTCCGGCACGCACAGACCGTGTCGGCGGCGATGATGGCATTCGGTCACGGCATGCAGGACGCCGCGAAGACCATGGGCATCGTGGTCCTCGCGCTCGTCGTCGCCGGTTACCAGGACGATTACCACATACCGTTGTGGTGCTTCCTGGTCACGGCCATCGTGCTGGCACTGGGCACCGCGACCGGCGGCATGCGCATCATGCGCACCCTCGGTCGCAAGATCATCGAGCTCGACCCGCCGCAGGGCTTCGCCGCCGAGGCGACCGCGGCGTCGGTGCTCTACGTCGCGTCGCTGGGCATGGGCGCCCCGATCTCGACGACGCACGTCATCTCGTCGGCGATCATGGGCGTGGGGTCGACCAAGCGCACCAGCGCGGTCCGCTGGGGCATGGCCGGCAACATGGTCGCCGCCTGGGTGACGACCTTCCCCGCGGCCGCCGCGTTCGCCGCGTTGACGTTCGCGGTGGCGAGGCTGTTCACCTAGCGCTCACGAGCCGCTCACCGGCACCGGATCATGCGCGGATGCCAGCTCGGAACTTCGGGACCCGCATGCCGACCTTCGTGCCTGCACCGATCCCGGTTTCGACGACCAGGCCGTAGTCGTTGCCGAACGCCGCGCGTAGCCGGTGGTCGACGTTGGTGAGTCCCACGTGCGCCCCCTCGCCGGGGTCCAGCGCGTCGATCGCGCCGGAGCGCAACAGCTCGGGGTCCATGCCGACCCCGTCGTCCTCGACGGTGATCACGCAGTCGGTGCCCTCGTCGGCGGCGGTGATCGTGATGGTCCCGCCGCCCTTCGACGCCAGCCCGTGCCGCACCGCGTTCTCCACCAGTGGTTGCAGCGCGAGGAACGGCACCACGACGTTGAGGACCTCGGGGGCCACGTGCAGCCGCACGTCCAGCGAGTCGCCGAACCGTGCCCGCTCGAGGGTGAGGTAGCGGTCGATGTTGCGCAGCTCGTCGGCGAGGACGGTGTACTCGCCGCTGGCCCGGAACGAGTAGCGGGTGAAGTCGGCGAAGTCGAGGACGAGCTCGCGGGCGCGGTCGGGGTCGGTGCGCACGAACGACGCGATCGTGTTGAGCGCGTTGTAGATGAAGTGCGGGCTGATCTGGGCGCGCAGCGCGAGCACCTCGGCACGATCGAGGCGGGCGCGCGAGGCGTCGAGTTCGGCCAGTTCGATCTGGCTCGACACGTACCGCGCGACCTCGGCGACCGCGCCGAGCGTGCCCGGGCTCGGGCGTCGGGTGGTGGCCACGACGAGCACGCCGACGTTGACGTCACCGGCGACGAGCGGCTGCGCGATGAGCGCCCGCACCGGCGAGTCCGCGCCGCGCGGGTCGGCGACCAGCACCCGACGCTGGTCGCGGGTGGCCGACGCGGCGGCCTGTTCCGCCTCGCGCAGCATGGCCGGATCCCAGATCTCGTCTCCGCCCGGCTCGTGGGCGAGATGGCGCGGCTCGTCGTCGAAGAGCGCGACGGCCTCTGCCGAGGTCAGGGTGCGCAGATGGGGGAGGGCTTCGCGCGCCGAGTCCTCGGAGAGCCCGGTCCGCAGCGAACGCGCCGCGAGTGATGCGGTGTGCAGGGTCGAGTGCACCGCGCGTTCGGTCGGCGTGGTGACCACCCGCCGGGTCCGGATCAGGGCGATCAGGCCGACGACGACGATCAGCGCGAGGACGGCACCGACGATGGCGACTTGGCCGGTCATGATCCGACCTTACTGGGAGTCGCAGTCGGTTCGCGGCGTCAGTACGTGGCCCATTCGCCCTGCGCGTAGCGGAGGATGCGCGGGTTCATCAGCGTCGACGGAGGCAGGTCGAGCGGTTGGCGATCGAGGGGGAACACCGTGGCCGCGGTGAGTTGTTCGGCGCTCAGGAATCGCAGCGGTTCCGGCGGTTCGACGGTGGGGCTGACCGGCCCGCGCGTGCTCGACAGGTGAAAACCCCAGTCCCCGAACGCCGGAACATCGACGTGGTATGGCGTGGCCGGGAGTCCGGCGGCGCGCATGGTGGAGGCGATGCACCAGAACGACCTCGGGGCGAAATACGGCGACCCGGCCTGCACCACGACCCGGCCGCCGTCGGCGAGGTGGGCGCGGACCATCGCGTAGAACTCGGTCGAGTACAGCTTCGCGGTGGCCGTGTCGTCGGGATCGGGCATGTCGACGACGATCACGTCGAACCGGCGGTCGGTGTGCCGGAGCCAGCCGAAGGCGTCGGCGGTGACGATCTCGGCGCGCGGATCGGTCATCGATCCCTTGTTGAGCCGTTGCAGACGCTCGTCGGTGCGGGCCAGCCGGATCATCTCCGGATCGAGTTCGACGAGGGTGACGTCACGGATGTCGGGGTAGCGCAACACCTCTCGCAACGCCAACCCGTCCCCGCCGCCGAGGATCAGGACCGACGCGTGGGCACCGGCCATGGCAGGGTGCACCAGTGCCTCGTGGTAGCGGTGTTCGTCGATCGAGGAGAACTGCAGGTCGCCGTTGAGGTACAGGCGGGTGTCGGGACCGGCGCCGGTGCCGCGTTCGGTGATCACGATGTCCTGGTAAGCGCTGCGGGCGGATGCGACGATCGGGTCGCGGTAGAGGGCCTGCCGGGCGGTGACCTCGAATCGGCTCGACATCACGAGTGCGGCTATCAGAGCCGCCACCACCACGAGCGACGCCACCGACAGGGCCACGAGGTGACCGCGGCGCAACGCATTCCGGAAGATCACGAACACCAGGAGGCAGCCGGCGGCGGCGTTGACCAGGCCGACCACCAGGGCGCCGCGGAGCTGACCGAACAACGGCAGCAACAGGAACGGGAAACACAGGCCGCCGACGAGCGCGCCGATGTAGTCCACCGCGAACATGTCCGCCACCGCGGCCCCGGCCTCCTGGCGCCGAATCCGTTGCAGCAGCACCATGAGCAACGGGATCTCCGCGCCGATCAGCAGGCCGAGGACGAAGGCCACCGCGATCAGGGCGGGCGTGTAGAGCTCCAGATAGGCGAACGCGGCATAGAGCGCCATCACCGACAGGCCGCCGAGGAGTGCCAGGGCCAGCTCGACGACGGCGAAGGCCGTGACCGACCGCGGTTGCAGCGGTTTCGCGGCTAGGGACCCGACACCCATCGCGAACACCATCACCGACAGGACGATCGACGCCTGCGTCGCGGTGTTGCCGATCAGGAACGAGCCGAGTGAGACCAGCGCCAACTCGTACACGAGGCCGCAGGCAGCGCAGACGAACACCACTGCGAGCAGCGCCGATCGGGCCAGGCGGGGCCAGGCGACCACCGGATCGTCCGGCGGCGCGTCGTCGACGGTGTCGGTGGTGCTCATGACGAGGAGGTCATCGGCAGGACGTGGGTCGAGGATGTCGGGACGGGGGATTCACAGGATCGAGGCGGCGATGATGATCGCGACCCCGAGATGTGCGACCGCCTGCACCCACACGGCCGGATGGGTCTCCTCGTGGACCACGAGTTCGCCGAGCCTGCCCGGGGTGAGGGCGTCGATGACCAGGAAGGTCACCGCCATCACCACCAGGCCGATGGCCGAGTAGACGACGGTGTAGGTGAGTCCTTCCGGCAACCGGCCCTCGCTCGCGACGATCGACGCGGTGACGATGATTGCGACCGCGAAGAGGTTGGAGGCCACGAGGATTCCCGCGTTGCGGTTGCGGTCCGCCCACAGCTGGTGGCGCAGCTTCCCGGGGGTGAGCAGGTCGAGGATCGCGAACGCCACGATCATCAGGACCACGCCGACACCGGCGTAAGCGCCTGCGGCGTAGGCGTTCTCGGCGAGGTCAGCGAGCATCGTCATCTCCCTGGGGTCGGTGGTCGTGGGTGGACGTCGTGGTCGTGGTCGTGGTCGTGGTCGTGCAGGCGGTGGCGATCATTTGCCGCCTCCGCCGCTGCCACCGCCGCGGTTGCCGCTGCCGCTGCCGGAGTAGCCGGGGGTGGGAACCCAGAAACCGCCGATGTAGCTGTGATAGCGGTTGTAGCCCGAACGGTAGTCCCTGCTGAGCATCACGCGGGTCTGGTTGGCGGCGTACGGGAACAACGCGACGAGATAGTCGGGGTACTGCAGGAATTGGGCGCCGGCGATGTTCCCCGTCGCCGACGCTCCGGTCCGCTGATCGGTGGGCCGCTCGGCGTCGCGGATGTCCTCGGCCACCTCGGCCGGCGTGCCCTCGGCGAGGTAGGCGGCGACGTCCCCGTCGTCGAGGGCGGCGTTGCGCTGGTAGTTCTGCGAGATGAAGTCCCGCGCCGAGCCCCCGAGCCCGCCCTCCCGGACGATGCGGGCGCCACACGCGCCGATCAGCGCGAAGATCGTGATGACCACGATGACGCCGATGATGATGTTGCGGATCCGGTTGAGACGACGCCGCGCGTCATCGCCGGGCGTCGAGGACGGGCGACTCATGAGCCCGCCACCCGGTCGCGCGTGAGATGGCTTGCGGTGACCACGACCTCACCCGCGTTCGGGTAGGTGTGCCATGTCCGCCACGAGATCTCCTCCGGCAATGCCTCGGTGACGATGGCGGTCACCGCGTGCGGGTCGCCCGGGAAGACCCCGAGCACACAGGGGAACCCCGCGGCGGACTGTTCGGTCACGAGTTCGGTGAGCTGTTCGACGAGGGGCGCGAACCGATCCGGCGCGACCTGCTCGACCCGGGACGTGAAGTGATAGCCGGTCTGCTGGAAGGACTCCGGCACCGCGGAGGTGACCTCCGGCAGGCAGGCGACGGTCTCGCAGATCCGGCTCACGCCGTCGTCGACGACCACCTGGTGGCTCGTGCCGAGCAGCCTCACCGACACGGTGATGCCGTCGATCTCGGCGTCGCGGACCGCGAGCGGGTCCTGCAGCGGGGCGTCGAGGGAGAACCCCAGCCGTGCGGCGCTGGTGTCGGCGTACATCACGGACAGGGCGGTGACCGGGCTGGGGGTGAGGGGGTCGCCGGAGATCTCGGGTGCCCCGGGTTGTCTCGACATGGGTTTGTCCGGTCCTCGTGGACTAGTGGATCTCGGGTGACGGATCGGACGGGAAGATGCGGTAGTCGGCGCGCGACAGGAGCTCGCCGCGTGCACACTCCCAGCCGCTGCCGAAGTCCTCGAAGGACAGACGGTCGACGCCGGACTCGTAGTCGTGGTAGGCCATCACGCCCGATGCCGCGAGGCCGGTGGTGCCGGCGGAGGTGAACCGGGCGTTGCCCGCCTCGTCGGAGTGATACCGGCGGCCGTCGACCTCGACGGTGTCCGGACCCGGTTGCGCCGTGACGTTCGGGAGCTCGTGCCAGAGTACGACCTCGAGATCGGGATCGTCCTCCACCGAGATCCACGCCCGGCTGCCCAGTCCGGTGTCGAGGAAGTTCTCGGTCCAGGTGTAGCCGTCCTGGGTCAGCCGCAGGGTGCCGCGCACCGCGTAGGTCTGGCCGCGCAGCTCCACCAGGTCGCCGGGCTTGAGTTGCCGTGGGTCGCCGTAGACCGAGTCGTCGTCGGCCGACGAGAACGGGTCGTCCGACCGGTACGTGCGGTTGCGCAGGGCCTCCGCCTCGGCTTCCCGTGCCTTCCTTTTGCCCAGGTGATCGAAGATGACGACCACCGCGATGATGGCGAGCAGTGCCACGACTATGATCAGCAGGAACTCCACGGGACCGACGTTATCCGTGTCGGCGGGAGCAGTCAGCCGGGTCGGCGAGATGAATGACCTGCGAGACGAGTCACCGCGAGGCGATCGGCTGCCGATGTGTGACGCGGGCGTGTCCGGGGCCGGGCTCACGGTGTCCCGTCGATCTCCCGCAACCTCGCGATGACCGGTGCGAACTGCTCGCAGACAGGTTCGAGAACCGTGATGTAACCGATGCCGGTGTTCTCGCGGAGTTCGACGAGACGCCCGGCCAGGTCGGACACCGAGCCGATGAGGACCGACGGCAGGTCGCAGAACTCCTGCGGGCCGATCGTCAGTCCCCATCGGGCGATGTGCTCCTCGGCCACCGCGATCGGGTCGTCGGTGACCTCGACGATCTGTATCAGCAGGTTCCACTCGACCACGTCGGCGCGGGAGCCGGCGGCGGCACGCGCATAGGCGACCCGATCGCCGAACTCGGCCGCTGTGAGCGGGGCCAGGGCGCCGTCGCGTCCGGTCTTCGCGGCGGTGTACCCGACGATGTCGGCGCGTTCGGCGGCCATCCGCAGCAGACGGTCGCCGTTGCCGCCCAGAAGAAGAGGTATGCGTGACTGCACCGGCCTCGGCGTGAAGTCGGGATCGGACAGGAACGACATCGTCTTCTGCACGGTGTCGGCCAGATGATCGACGCGGCGTCCGGGCGGCAGATACTCGATGCCGGCCGACTCGAACTCGGCGCGCGCGTAACCGGTGCCGATCCCGAACTCGACCCGGCCGTCGGAGAGCTGGTCGACGGTCGCGACGTCACGGGCCAGCAGGGCGGGATTGGTGAACGCGGCGTTGAGGACGAACGGGCCCACGCGCAGGCGGTCGCTGATCTGTGCCGCGACCGCCAGCGCAGGCCAGGGGCTCGGGACGCCGAGGTGATCGGGGACGAGCACGACGTCGTATCCGAGTTCGTCGACCCAGCGCACCCGTCGTCGCCAGGATTCGGTGTCGCCGACCGCGAGCATGTTGACCCCGAACCGGAATGCCCTGGACGCAAGTGACATGTCCCCGAAAGTAGCGCCGGTCACAGCCTGCGGCCAGGGTCCGACGGTCCCTCGCGGGCCCTCGGCGACCCCGGAGCGGCCTTGCACTCTCCAGGGGCGAGTGCTAAAACGGACGTTGGCACTCGCGAGCCGTGAGTGCTAGGTCGGGACGGTGAGATCGGTTCCTGATGACACACCGGTCGTCCGTCGCGGGCACCGAGTCCGGCCATACGAACCTAGTGTCACCCCCCTTCGGAGGATCACTTACCCATGGCCAAGCAAATCGCGTTCGACGAAGAGGCCCGCCGCGGTCTCGAGCGGGGCCTCAACAGCCTCGCCGACGCTGTCAAGGTGACGTTGGGGCCCAAGGGTCGCAACGTCGTTCTGGAGAAGAAGTGGGGCGCCCCCACGATCACCAACGATGGTGTGTCCATCGCCAAGGAGATCGAGCTGGAGGATCCCTACGAGAAGATCGGCGCCGAGCTGGTCAAGGAAGTCGCCAAGAAGACCGACGACGTCGCAGGCGACGGCACCACCACCGCCACCGTCCTGGCACAGGCTCTCGTCCGTGAGGGTCTGCGCAACGTCGCTGCCGGCGCCAACCCGCTGGGTCTGAAGCGCGGCATCGAGAAGGCCGTCGAGGCCGTCACCGAGTCCCTCCTGAAGAGCGCCAAGGAGGTCGAGACCAAGGAGCAGATCGCTGCCACCGCCGGTATCTCGGCCGGCGACTCCTCGATCGGCGAGCTCATCGCCGAGGCGATGGACAAGGTCGGCAAGGAAGGCGTGATCACGGTCGAGGAGTCCAACACCTTCGGCCTGCAGCTCGAGCTCACCGAGGGTATGCGCTTCGACAAGGGCTACATCTCGGGCTACTTCGTGACCGACGCCGAGCGCCAGGAAGCCGTCCTCGACGACCCGTACATCCTGCTCGTCTCGGGCAAGGTCTCGACCATCAAGGACCTGCTGCCGCTGCTGGAGAAGGTCATCCAGGCCGGCAAGCCGCTGCTCATCATCGCCGAGGATGTCGAGGGCGAGGCCCTGTCGACCCTGGTTGTCAACAAGCTCAAGGGCACCTTCAAGTCCGTCGCCGTCAAGGCCCCGGGCTTCGGTGACCGCCGCAAGGCCATGCTGGCCGACATCGCCATCCTCACCGGCGGCGAGGTCATCAGCGAAGAGGTCGGCCTGACCCTCGAGGGCGCCGGTCTCGAGCTGCTCGGTACCGCCCGCAAGGTCGTCGTCACGAAGGACGAGACCACCATCGTCGAGGGCGCCGGTGACCCGGACGCCATCGCCGGTCGCGTCGCGCAGATCCGTGCCGAGATCGAGAACAGCGACTCCGACTACGACCGCGAGAAGCTGCAGGAGCGCCTGGCCAAGCTGGCCGGCGGTGTTGCGGTCATCAAGGCGGGTGCGGCCACCGAGGTCGAGCTCAAGGAGCGCAAGCACCGCATCGAGGACGCCGTGCGCAACGCCAAGGCTGCCGTCGAGGAGGGCATCGTCGCCGGTGGCGGCGTCGCCCTGCTGCAGTCGGAGTCGGCCATCGACGCCCTGAACCTCGAGGGTGACGAGGCCACCGGTGCCAACATCGTCCGCGTCGCTCTCTCGGCCCCGGCCAAGCAGATCGCCGTCAACGCCGGCCTCGAGCCCGGCGTCGTCGCCGACAAGGTCAAGAACTCGCCCACCGGCACCGGCCTCAACGCCGCCACCGGTGAGTACGAGGACCTGCTGGCCGCCGGCATCAACGACCCGGTGAAGGTCACCCGCTCGGCGCTGCAGAACGCTGCGTCGATCGCGGCCCTGTTCCTCACCACCGAGGCCGTCGTCGCCGACAAGCCGGAGAAGAACGCCGGCCCGGCCATGCCGGGTGGCGACGAGATGGGCGGCATGGGCTTCTGAGCCCGACCCCTCCTCTCGGAGCCTCGAGGCTCTGACTTTCTCAGCGGACCGGCCCACTCCTTCGGGAGTGGGCCGGTTTCGTCGTTCTGCAGGCTGTCCGTATGGCACCGCCGTCCGGAACGCGGCCGCGGGGACACGGTTGAATGAGGTCATGCCCTCTCCCATCAGCGTCGACGTGTGGTCCGACATCGCCTGCCCCTGGTGCTTCATCGGCAAGCGACGCCTCGAGCAGGCCCTCGAGCGCTTCGACGGCCGCGACGACGTCCACGTCACCTACCGCAGCTACGAGCTCGCCCCCGACACGCCCGTCGACTTCTCCGGGTCCGAGGTCGACTTCCTGGTGCGCCACAAAGGGCTCGCGCCGGAGCAGGTGGAGGGCATGCTCGCCCACGTCCGCGGCATCGCCGCAGAGGTCGGCCTCGACTACGACTTCGCGAACCTCCAGCACACCAAGACCCTCAGGGCACACGAGGTGTTGCACCTCGCGAAGGACCGCGGCAGGCAACTCGAACTCGCCGAACGGCTCTTCCGCGCGTACTTCGAACAGGGGCGTCATGTCGGTCGCCCCGCCGAGCTCGCCGACCTCGCCGCCGAGGTCGGTCTCGACCGCGAGGAGGTGCTCGACGCGCTGGAGTCCGGCACCTACGCCGATGCCGTCGCCGCCGACATCGACCAGGCGCGGGCGTACGGCATCACCGGCGTCCCCTTCTACGTCTTCGACGGCAGGTACGGCGTGTCGGGCGCGCAGGAGCCGGAGACGTTCCTCCGGGTCCTGGAGAAGGTTCGCGCAGGCGACGACTGACTTCCCGGCCGAGCGGGTACTCCGACCGGATGCAGACCTTTCTGCCGTACCCCGACCTCGCGCGGACCGCGGCCGTGCTCGATCCGGCGCGGCTGGGCAAACAGCGCGTGGAGACCCTGCAGATCCTGCGGGCGCTCGAACTCTTCGACTACGGCTGGAGCGGTCATCCCGCGGTCGCCATGTGGCGCGGGCACACACCCGCCCTCGTCGCGTACGGGCTCTCCGTCGTCGACGTATGGACCGGTGAGGGACGCGCCGACACCACTGCGTCGATGATCGCGGAGTTCGCGCCGGAGGTCGTCGGACGCACGCAGTCCGACCTGGACGCCGACGGTCTGCTGCCGCCGTGGCTGGGCGACGAACGACTGCACCGCAGCCATCGGTCCGCACTGCTGCGCAAGGACCCCGATTTCTATGCCGGCGTCTTCGGCGATGTCCCCGCAGACCTGCCATATCACTGGCCGGAACCGCCGGTGTCGCCGGAACCGACGGACTCGCGGCCGGTCCGGCTCGACGGTCCGGCGCTGTGGGTCGTCCGGCCCGCCGGGGCCGACCGGTACGCCGAGTTCCATCGGTATGGGATCGTCGGCGTCGGAACCGAATCGGGTATCGACGTCGACGCGTCGGCCGGCGGCGTCGACGCGCTGCGCGCACTGCTGAAGGAACGCGCCCCCGGGCGGCGGCCGGGCAAGGACCTGCGGGTGCTCGCGTCCTTCGTCGCCGATCTGGCGGTCGGCGACGAGATCGGCGTCGTCGACCCCGGCGATCCCGGCGTCCTCGAACTCGCCGAGATCGTCGGCGACTACGAATTCTCCGGTCGGGCAACCGCTCTCGTGCCACACCGGCGCCGGGTCCGGTTTGTCGGGAAGGTTGGCCGGGACCGGGTGGAACCGCCCGCGCTGCTCCAGAATCCGAGAACGCTGTTCCCGGTGCGCCTGCGAGCGCGGTGACACCCCGGGTCGGGGCGAATGTCGAGATCGCGCGCCCATCTGGGACGATGGGGCCCGTGAGCGTGAGTCCCGGTGCGCCCAGCCCCATCGCGAGCCTGCCCAATCTGCGTGACCTCGGTGGCTGGCCGACCGCCGACGGCCGGGTCGTGCGGTCCGGCCTGCTGTTCAGATCCACCGATTTCTCGTCCTTGGCGGTCGACGACCTCCCCGCCCTCGAGGGGCTCGGCCTGCGCACCCTGTTCGACCTGCGCTCGGCCCACGAACGCGAGGCCATCCCCGACCCCGCGCTGCCCGGCGCCAGGCACATCGGTCTCGATGTGCTCGCCGACGCGCAGATGTCGATCCCGGCGAACATCGGCGCCGTCCTCTCCGACCCGAAGACGGTCGCGATGGCCGGCGAGATGCTCTCGGGCGGCAAGGCGCGCGAGATGATCGCCGGCACCTACCGCGAGATGATCACCCTGCCCAGCAGCACCGCCGCCTACGCGGAACTCTTCCGCGGACTGCTCGGCGACGTGCCGACGCCGGTGCTGTTCCACTGCACGACCGGCAAGGACCGCACGGGCTGGGCGGCGGCCGCGTTCCTCACCCTGGTCGGGGTGGGGCGGGACGACGTCTACCGCGACTACCTGCTCACCAACGAACGACTCGTCCCGGCACTGAAGCCGATCTTCGACGGTTTCGCCGCCGCCGGCGGCGACCCGGAACTGCTCGTGCCGGTACTCGGCGTCGACGAGGTCTACCTCGATGCGGCGTTCGCCGAGGTGACCTCGCGGTTCGGCGGCATGGAGGCGTATTTCGCGCAAGCCCTCGGGATCGGCGAGTCCGACCAGGCGAAGCTACGCGACCGCTTCCTCCTCGGCTCCTGAGTTCCCGGCGCGACCCGCCGTTCTATGTATGGTTACATAGAACCTGAGGTCGAGAGATGAAGGAGGAGGTC
The DNA here is from genome assembly GCF_039939235.1 of Gordonia aurantiaca. Taxonomy (NCBI): domain Bacteria; kingdom Bacillati; phylum Actinomycetota; class Actinomycetes; order Mycobacteriales; family Gordoniaceae; genus Gordonia; species Gordonia aurantiaca. Next base: position 323,786 of record NZ_JBDUUF010000001.1, read on the forward strand.
ATGGTGACCAACATCGAGTCCGTCATCTCCGGATCGGATGACCGTGGACCGCGCGAGCGGATGATCGTCCACGCGGCGGACCTGATCGGCCGCGACGGTGTCGCAGCGACGTCGATCGGCGACGTGATCGCCGCGAGCGCCGCCCCGCGCGGCTCGATCTACCATCACTTCCCCGGCGGCAAGACGCAACTGATGACCGAGGCCGTCCGGTACGCGGGCGACTTCATCTCCGAGCGACTGTCCCGCCGCGCCACCCTGACCCCGGCCGAGACCGTGCGCGAGATCGGCGGTGTCTGGCGCAAGATGCTGGTCAACACCGACTACCAGTTCGGGTGCCCGGTGATCGCCGGCGGACTCGCGCGGCGCGAGGAACCCGAGGTCGCCGACGCCGCAGCCGAGATCCTCCGCCGCTGGACGGACCTCGTCACCGCGCGACTCGTCGTCGACGGCGTCGACAGCAAGCGGGCCGACTCCCTCGCGAACCTGGTCATCGCCGCGATCGAGGGCGCGGTCGCGATCTGCCAGACCCAGCGCAGCGTCGAGCCCCTCGACCGCGTCATCGACGAACTGGCCACCCTGTGCGACGCCGCCGTCCAGCGGCAGTGAGCGCGGCGCAGACCTCCTGACGGGCTCGTCCGGGCGGACGGATGAGCAGTGCCCCCGGGCGCGCATTGGACACTCGGCGCACGCGTAGTAGGTTCACGTTGGCGTCGCGTGGGTCACACCGGCGCTGTGGAGAACGACGCACAGCCGAGATCCGGGGAGGGGTGAGCGGATGACGCCGGTTTTCCGGCAGGCGCTGGGCTCCGACTTCGACCGCCTTCATCCGAACGTCGCCTGGCGCTACGGCATCGACTCCACCTCCGGGGTCGCGCAGATTTGTCAGGGCATCTACGAGTCGGTGTACGTCTCGTCGGTGCTGCCGCCGCCGGCGCTATGGCACTACGCCAAGCGCAACGCGCTGCCCTCGAAGTCGAGCCGCATGGTCCCGTTCACGCAGGGCTACTACTGCTACTGCGACGAGCTCGGACGCGAGTCGCTGGCCGTGCTGCGCACGTTCCAGTACACGACCGGCGCGCGCAAGCTGAACTCGCTCCTCGTGGCCGGGCGGACCGGTCTCGTCGACTACTTCGGGGACGGCCCGGAGTTCCTCTACCCGATCGAGCCATCGGTGACGCCGTCCGGTGAACTGCTGCTCGAGAGCGGCCCGATGCGCTGGCTCGGCAAGGGGCCGCAGATCGGGATGAAGGGGCTGTTCACCGCGCAGATGAAGTACATCGAGGGCTGGGACGAGCGGCGGGAGCGGTTCCGCTGCGACATGACCGTCCGCAACCCGGTGATCGGCGAGATCATGCATTTTCGCGGGTGGTTCACCGCAGTCGACCAGGCGTGCACCCTGCAGGACATCCCGGACGAGGCGTGGCCGGTGAACCTCGTCGAGAGGGAGAGCTGACGCTTCCCTCCCGGCCGGTCCAGGGGTTTTCTCCCATCGCGGCGGTTCGTTGTGTGGGCGTGAGGGGCGGGCGGTAGGTTCAGCGCCATGGCTGTCTCTGCGAACACCGAATTCGACGTCGCTGCTCCCGCCTCCGTGGTCATGGAGGTCCTCATGGACATCGAGTCCCTTCCGGACTGGTCCGGCCCGCACAAGGAGGCCGAGATCCTCGACGAGTACGAGGACGGCACCCCCAAGACGGTCCGGATGGTCGTCACCGCGGCCGGCATCTCCGATGAGCAGACCTGCACCTACGAGTGGACCGAGAACACCTGCGAGTGGGATCTGCTGGAGTCCAATCAGCTCAGCCGACAGCACGGCAAGTACACCGTCACCCCGACCGACTCCGGCGCGCACGTCCACTTCGAGCTCACCGTCGACCTCAAGATCAAACTGCCCGGGCTGATCGTGAAGCGTGCGCAGAAGATGGCCGTCGACACCGCTCGCAAGGGGCTCACCGCCGAGGCGGAGAAGCGCGCGGCCGGCTGATCCGCCTGGTGTTGTGACGAGGTCATCGCCGGTCGTCGCGATCTCCCGGGTACCCGCCCGAAATGGCGGGTACGCTGGGATCGTCATCTGCCCGGGCATCGCACGATGGAGGCCAAATCACTTGAAAATCAATAAGTTTGCGGTGCGAGCACTGGCGCTTCTAGCCGGTGGCATCGGATGTGTCGCGTTTGCCGGATTCACCGGTGTGGGTGCGGCGTCGGCGGCCGTGCAGTGTTCGGTGGCCAACGGTCACCAGGTCGAGCGGGTCGTGGGTCCGAGCGGGTGCGGTGCGAAGGCCGGGGTGGGCAGTCGCGCGACCGCAGAGGATCTGAGCGCCGGCGGCACCGCCATCTCGGTCTCGGACAACGGCGGCGCCGCGCACTCGTACAACCTGCAGCCGGGTTCCTCCGCCCTCGCGGGCGCCAACACCCGCGGGGTGGCCTACTCCATCACCACCGGCCCCAAGGCGCTCTCCATCGCGCAGGCGCGGAGGGGCGGCACCGCGGTGTCGATCGGCGGCTGGGGCGGACAGGCCTACGCCGGGCCGGACGGGGCGATGTGCGCGGGCGGATTCGCGGCCGCATGGGACTCCTCCACCGGAAAGGCCTGCCTGCATTCGGGTTCGGTCGACCTCCGGAACTGATCGGCGCCTCCTCGACATCGGGGCGGTCCATCCGCCGTTTTGAGACGGACACGCCCGACGCGCCGGAATCGTCGGCCGGCGCGTCGGGCGTGGTTCATCTCCCGGTCCTATCGTGGGCGAGGTGACCGATCTCCACGAAGCAGATCCGACCATCGGCCCGGACTTCAGCCTGCTGAACGGCCGCGAGGCGCTCCAGAAGCTCGTCGACCTCCGGGACACGACGCAGTTCGTGGTCAACGACGACGATGACGACGACCCGGTCCTGCTGACCCTCCCTCATCGGAACGTCGTCGACACCTGGCGCGAGGACTACCCATACGACGAGCGGATGAGCCGCCGGGAGTACGAGGTGACCAAGCGGCGTCTGCAGATCGAGTTGCTCAAGCTGCAGAAGTGGTCGAAGAGAACCGGTCAGCGCCATCTGCTGGTGTTCGAGGGGCGCGACGCCGCGGGCAAGGGCGGCACCATCAAGCGGTTCAACGAACACCTCAACCCGCGCGGTGCGCGCGTGGTCGCGCTGGGCAAGCCGAGCGAACGCGAGGCCACCGAGTGGTACTACCAGCGCTACGTGCAGCATCTCCCGGCCGGTGGCGAGATGGTCTTCTTCGACCGCTCCTGGTACAACCGGGCGGGCGTGGAGCGGGTGATGGGTTTCTGCACCGAGGAGCAGTACCGCCTGTTCCTGGCGCAGACCCCGGCCTTCGAGAAGATGCTCGTCGACGACGGCATCAACCTCGTCAAGTTCTGGTTCTCGGTGACGCCGCTCGAACAGCGCACCCGGTTCGCCATCCGGCAGATCGATCCGGTGCGCCAGTGGAAACTCTCGCCGATGGATCTGGCGTCGCTGGACAAGTGGGACGCCTACACCGAGGCCAAGGAGGCGATGTTCGCCGCGACCGACACCGACCACGCACCGTGGACGGTCGTGAAGTCCAACGACAAGAAGCGCGCCCGCATCAACGCGATGCGGCACGTGCTGAGTCTGTTCGAGTACGAGGGCAAGAACCACGCCTTCGTGGGCACCCCGGACCCGCTCATCGTCGGTCGCGCCCGGGACGTCGTCGGGGAGTGACCGGGCCGGGAGCAGGCGGGGTCGGGGAGCAGTCGGGAGCGCCCGCACGGCCTCGGTAGCCTCGTGGCTGTGCGTAGCTTTCTCTCTGCTCTGTTGACCCTCGTCGCCATGGCGGCGACGGTGCTCGCGGTCCCGGCGCTCTGGCTGGACCTGCGCATCGTGGACCAGGAGGGATTCGTGTCCACGGTCGCGCCGATGGCGGAGAACCAGGACGTGAAGGACTATCTGGCCGACGAGATCGCCGCGCAGGCCGCCGCGCGCACCGACATCCCGATCGCGGCGCCGCTGGTGCATCCGCTGGCGGTGAAGTACACCGACAGCGAGCAGTTCCGGCTCGACTTCGCCGACGTCGTCGGTCAGCAACACGCGTACCTGTTCACCGAACCCGCGCCGGGCACCGACACCTCGGTGATGCAGCTCGACATCACGGGGATGATCAACCGAGCCCTCGGCCTGACCGGCCCGAACGCGATCTCCGGGCCGGTCGTCGTCGAATTGACCAACGGCGCTTCGGGTCTCGAAGCAGGGCGCTATGCGCAGGTGGGTGAGCAGATCTCCCTGCTCGCGCGTGGTTCGGCGGCGGTCGCGGTGATCGCGGCACTCGCCGCACTGTTGATCGCGCACCGTCGCAGCAGCGTCTTCGCGTGGCTCGGCCTCGGTGTCGTCATCGCCGGGGCGTCGACGTGGGCGATCGGTTTGTTCTTCGCCGACCGCGCCAAGCAGGAGGTGTCCGGCGCCGAATCGTCCGGCCGCAAGGTCGCCGAACTCATCATCGACGGCATCCACGACGACCTCACCCGCGTCGCGGTCGTCGTGGGTGGAGTGGGTGTGGCGATGTTCGTCATCGGCGCCCTCGGGCGGGTCATCACCGCCGGACGCCGCTAGTTCCCGACATCCCGCCCCTCGGCCGCGACCGCTGAAACACCTGACAGGAAAGAAGACAACGATGTCGACCACCGATCCGCAGCGCTTCCGCCTGGGGTTGTTCTCCGCGAACTGCTCCGGCGGCCTCGCGGTCACGAAGATCCCGGACCGCTGGTCGGCGTCGTGGGAGGACAACCTGCGTCTGGCGAGGATCGCCGACGACGTGGGCATCGATTTCATGCTGCCGATCGCGCGGTGGATCGGCTACGGCGGTGAGACCAACTTCCACGAGAGCGTGCTCGAACCGATCCCGTGGGCGACCGCGATCCTGGCGTCGACCGAGCGGTTGCGGGCGTTCGCGACCGTTCACACCGCGTTCAACCATCCGGTGGTCACCGCCAAACAGATCGCGACGATGGACCAGGTGGCGCCCGGCCGCGCGGGACTCAATGTGGTCGCGGGCTGGAACCAGCCGGAGTACGAGGCGATGGGCTCGGAGTTGCCGACCGACCACGACGCGCGCTACGAGATGGCCCAGGAGTGGTTCGACATCGTCACCGACCTCTGGTCGCGGGAGGGCAGGTGGGACCACGACGGCAAGTACTGGTCGTTGAAGGGACTCGAGGGCTCCCCGAAGCCCGCCGGTGGACGGGTGCCGGTCCTGAACGCCGGATCCAGTTCGCAGGGCAAGGCTTTCGCAGCCCGCAACGCCGACATGGTGTTCACGATCGTGGGCAGCCCGGAGGAGGGCGCCGACGTGGTGCGCTCGATCCAGGCGAGCGCGACGGCGCTGGGGCGCCGGGCCGGCGTCATCTCACCGACGCACGTCGTGTGCCGTCCCAGCCGCGCCGAGGCACAGGAGTTCCTGCACTACTACGCCGAGGAGAACGCCGACTGGGAGGCCGTCGACAACCTGATGCGATTGCAGGGCATGCATGCCCAGTCGTTCACCAAGGAGATGCTCGCGACCTTCCGCAGCCGGTTCGCCGCCGGCCACGGCACCTGCCCGATGATCGGTACCCCCGATGACGTCGCCGACGAGATCGCGAAGTTCGCCGCCGCCGGATTCTCCGGCATCACCATGTCGTTCGTCGACTACGCCGGCGAACTCGAGTACTTCGCCGCCGAGGTCATGCCTCGGCTGGCGAGCCGGGGGATCCACGTGCGGTAGCCGCCCGCTCGTCGAGCGGCGGGCGGCGCGCAGCCGTGCCGACGCGGCTCCCGCCGCCCGTATCGACCAGTATCGGGTCAGTGCCCCGCGAAAGCCTCTGCCAGCCACCATGATCCGCCGTCGTTGGCGATCTTCGCATCGATGACGAGCGGGCGGGAGGGCCCGTGTGACACCCAGGCGCGCACCTCGTCGAGGTCGTCGAGCGAGGTGACCGTCACCCCGGTGGCGCCGTGGCCGCGGGCGATGGCGGCGATGTCGACGTCCGGGAAGGTCACCGTGGTCATGTCGGCATCGCCGAAGTGATGGACCTCGGCGCCGTAGGCCGAGTCGTTGTAGACGATGACGACGAGCCGCAGGCCAAGGCGCACCGCGGTTTCCAGTTCGGCGATGGCCATCAGGAAGCCGCCGTCGCCGGTACCCAGGACCGGGAGCCGATCCGGTTGCGCGACGGCCGCACCGATCGCGGTGCCCAGGCCCAGTCCGATCGACTGGAACGCCTGCGTGAAGCAGAACCCGAACTCGTCGGGCACCGACAGATGTGTCGACGGGTAGCCCATGAAGTTGCCCGAGTCGATGGACAGGATGCGCTCGGCGGGCAGGATCTCGTCGAGTGCGATGCTCAGCGCCCGCGGATCGATGCGGCCGGCGGCGGATTCAGCGGTCACCGGGACGTCCTGCCAGCGCGCGGATTCCGCGATTCGGGCGGCCACGTCGTCGGTGCGATAACCATTGTGCTGCAGCGGCTCCCGCTGGAGCGCGACGAGCACCTCGGCGGCCGTGGCCGCGCAGTCGCCGACCACGCCCACGTCGACGGGGCGGTGCGCGCCGATCGCCTCGACCTCGACGTCGACCTGCGCCACGACGGTGTTCTCGCCGATGAGGCGACCGTGCCGCATGGTCCACATGTTCAGTGCGCAGCCCCAGGCGACGATGAGGTCGGCGCCCGCGATGAGGTCGGCGGTCGTGGGCGACGAGAAGCCCCCGGAGATGCCCAGCGAGAACGGGTTTCCGGCGAAGAGTCCGTTCGCGACGGCCGACGTCGCCAGCAGCGCCCCGCTCGCCTCGGCCAGTGCCGCGATCTGCGGGCCGGCCTCGCGGCCACCGCGTCCGGCGACGAAGACGGGGCGCCGGGCCGCCCGGATGGCGGCGGCGAGTTCGTCGACCGACGCGGCGTCGGGCCGGACTCGCGGCTGCTCGAAGGTCACCGTGATCGGGCCGGCCACCTCGGCGGGCGCGGCGGCGACATCGATGGCGACGTTGAGCACGACGGTGCGGCGCCGGGTGACCGCGGTGCGGTAAGCGCGGATGACGTCGGCGACCGCGGTCGCGGGACCGTAGACGCGATCGCTGACCGCGCCGATGCTGTGTGCCAGGGATTCCTGGTCGATGCGGAAGTTCGACTGCAGCGCGGCCGCCGGGGCGTCGGCGGTGAGCACGATCATCGGCGTGCGGCTCTTGGCCGCCTCACCGATTCCGGTGACCGCGTTGGTGAGCCCGCAGCCCTGGTGCACGCTGAGGACGCCGACGCGTCCCGACATGCGGGAATAGGCGTCGGCCATCGACGCCGCGCCACCCTCGTGCCGGGCGGCGGTGAACCCGACCCCGCCGGCCCGCAGGGCGTTGGTCATCACGAAGTTTCCGCTGCCGACGACGCCGAAGGCGTGGCCCACGCCGAGGTCGGCGAGGACCCGACCCACGACGTCGGCGACCGTGGGGCCGTAGACGGTCGACGATGTACCGCTCACGCCGCTCAGCTCTCGACGATGGCGAGGACCCGGGACGGGCTGCCCGTGCCGCCGACGATCGGCAGCGGGCTGACCACGATGGCCGCGCCGGTCGGCGGCAACTGGCCGAGGTTCTTCAGCGAGGTCAGGCCGTACTTGTCGTTGCCGAGGAAGAAGTAGTGCACCGGGAAGGCGGGGTCGAATCCGCCGGCCAGGCCGGCGTCGACGCCGACCGTCTCCACGCCGAGTCCGGTGATGTCGCGCTTCGTGGCCAGCCATTCTGCGCACTCGACGGAGACGCCGGGTGTGTGCGACCCGGTGTCGTCGGCGTTGAGGAACTCGGCCTCCGAGCCGCCGCGCGACTCCCAGCCGGTGCGCAGCAGCAGCCAGGTGCCGGAGCCGAGCCTGCCGTGTTCGGCCTCCCACTCCTCGACGTCGGCGACGGTGAGCAGGTAGTCGGGGTCGTCGGCGACCTTCGCGGTCAGGTCGAGGACCGCGGCCCGACCGATCAGTCGCTTCACCGGGATCTGCGACACGTCGTCGCCGTCGCGTCCGCTGATCCAGTGGATCGGGGCGTCGAGGTGGGTACCGATGTGCTCACCGGTGTGGATGTTGTTGTGCCGCCAGAACGGTCCGGGCTCGTTGTAGGCGCTGACCTCTTCGAGGCTGAAGTCGATCAGGTTCGCGAACGGGGCGGGCAACCGCAGGGCCGGGGTCTCGCTGGACAGCGGGGTGGTCAGGTCGATCACCTTCAGGGAGCCGTCGGCGACCCCGGCGAGGAAACCGGGCAGTGCGGAGGCGGTCATGGCGGGGTCCTTTCGCATTCGTCCCAGGGCATGGACTGGGCTGATGATCTCACGGAGGGGCACGTCGCCTCGCGCGGGACCGCTTCGATCCCGCGGGCGTCGCACGCCGTGCGGGAGGTAGGCGTTCCCGCGGGAACTCTTGGTGCCGGGCACCGACGGAATCCGTCCGGCGGGCTACTTGCGCCCGGCCCGCCAGTTCATGCCCCAGCCGTACGCCTCGTCGACCTTGTCCTGGGCGCCGCGGATGTAACGGACCTCGCGGTTGACGACGAGCTCGCCGCCGCGGTTCTCGAGCAGGGCGATGGCGCAGGAGATGGCCGACTGGTCGGCCTCGTCGAGACGCACCTCGATCTCCGGGCCGCTTGCCGGGTACAGCGTGACGACGCCGTTCGCGCTCGCCCAGTTCGGGGTGCCCTCGTAGATGTAGGCGAAGATCAGGACCCGGCGGATCCGGTCGGTGGCCGACAGGTCGATGTACATGTTCTCGCCCCCGGAGCCCGAGCGGTCGTCACCGTCGAGGTAGATGATCGGCTTGCCCTGCGACGGAGCCTGGAACGACCGGCCCAGTGCCTGCACGATGCCCTTGCTGCCGTCGGTGAACTCCCAGAGGCAGGCGAGGTCGAGGTCGATGCCCCTGGCCTTGCGGAACAGGCCGCCGCCCTTGGAATTCGAGGTCCAGTCGAGATTGACGCGTACCTGTCCGGAGGTCGCGCCCTGCTTGGTCAGCGAGACGCTCGGCGTCGACTTGGTCAGCGTGATCTTCGACAGCGACACCGGCTGGGTGGGCGGCTGCCGGTCGTGCGCGGGTGGTGCGGACGGCGGGGGAGTCGGGCTCTGTTGCGGCGGCTGGTTCTTCGGTCGTTTGGTGTAGTCGATGCCCATGGGGTTCCTGTCTCGTGATGTGGATGCCGAACGTTGTCCGGTGGCGACTAATTCCCCGGAACCAGTGTGCGCCAAAGGAACTCGTATGCCAGTGCGGACTTGAAGGCCGCCTGCTTGTTGTCCGCGGCGCCGCCGTGACCGCCCTCGATGTTCTCGTAGTACATCACCTCGTGACCCGTCTCCTCCAGTCGCGCGACGAGCTTGCGGGCGTGGCCGGGATGCACGCGGTCGTCGCGGGTGGACGTGGTCACCAGGATCGGCGGATACTTCTTGTCCGCGTCGATGTTCTGATACGGCGAGAACGGCTTCATGAACTCCCACTGCTCCGGGTCGTCGGGGTCGCCGTACTCGGCCATCCACGATGCGCCGGCGAGCAGCAGGTGATAGCGCCTCATGTCGATGAGCGGGACCTGACAGACCAGGGCGCCGAACAGTTCCGGGTATCGGGTGAGCATCACGCCCATGAGCAGGCCGCCGTTGGAGCCACCCTGTGCCGCCAGCCGTTCCGGCGTGGTGAAGCCCTTCTCGACCAGCGCTCGGGCGACCGAGGCGAAGTCCTCGTATACCTTGTGGCGCCCGGCTTTCTGCGCCTGGGTGTGCCACGACGGGCCGTACTCCCCGCCGCCGCGGATGTTGGCGATGACGTAGATGCCGCCGCGGTCGATCCAGTTCACGCCGGAGATCGGCAGATAGCTAGGCGTCAGCGAGTTCTCGAATCCGCCGTAGCCGTACAGCAGCGTGGGACCGTGGGTGACGTCGCGGCGTCGGATCACGAAGTACGGGACCTGCGTCCCGTCGTCGGAGGTGGCGAAGAACTGCTCGGCCACAATCGATTCCGGATCGAAGAACGCGGGACTGGACTTGATGACGCGCGGGGCCTCGCCGCTGTTGCCGTAGAGCAGGCTGGGCGGCTCGGTGAACGACGACGCCATCCAGAAGACCTCGTCGGACTCGTCGGGATCGGTGTCGAGCACGGACACGGTGGCGAGGTCGGGGAGGCCGGGCTGCTCGACGCGGTCCCAGGTGCCGAGCTCGCGTACCTGCACCCGGGTGTGGACGTCGTGCAACGTCGTGATGATGAGATGTGAACGCGTGTAGGCGTAGTCGACGAGGCTCGTGTGCGCGTCCGGGGTGAACAGCACCGTCGCCTCGCGGTCGCCCGCCCGATAGGCGTCGTAGTCGAAGACGAGCAGCGTGCCCGACTCGTGGGTGGTGCCCCCGAGATCCCAGGCGGAGCGGGTCATCACGATGAGCCACTGCATCCGCACACTGACATGCGCGTCGGTGGGGACCTCGACGAGTTCCGGTTCGCCGTCGCGCAGTTCGTAGAGCAGCGCGTTGAAGAAGTCCGTCGACCGCGTGACGAAATGCCGTTCGAATCCCGGGGTGTCGTCATAGCCGGCGTGCACGGAGACGTCGGTCTTCTCGCCGGCGAAGACCGTGACGGCCTCTTCGATCGGCGTCCCACGCGACCAGCGCTTGACCACCCGGGGGTAGCCGGAGTCGGTCAGCGACCCCTGGCCGTCCGGCTGCTCGCCGAAATCGGTTCCCACGTAAACGGTGTCACGATCGATCCAGCCGACGCTGGACTTGTTCTCGGGCAGTACGAATCCGTCGGTGACCCACCGGCGCGTCGGGACGTCGAACTCCCGCACCACACTGGCGTCGGCCCCGCCGCGAGACAGCGAGATCAGGGCGCGTTCGTAATCGGGACGCAGCATGGTCGCGCCGGCCCACACCCAGTTCTCGTCTTCGGTGCGCGCGAGTTCGTCGACGTCGATGAGGATCTCCCATTCGGGAGAATCGGTCACGTACGATTCGAGGGTGGTGCGTCGCCACAGGCCGCGCGGATTGTTCGCGTCGCGCCAGAAGTTGTAGAGGAAGTCGCCGCGGCGCCGCACGAACGGGATGCGGTCGTCGGTGTCGAGGATCGTGAGCGTCGACGACTCCATCTCCCGGAACCGGTCCGATGAGGTCAGGGCCTCGACCGTCGGCTCGTTGTGGGAGCGGACCCAGGCGAGCGCCTCGTCGCCGGTGACGTCCTCGAGCCAGATGTAGGGATCGTCGGTGCTGGTGGTCGCATCGGCATGCTCGGTCATGGGTCCAACCTACGCGGGGCACACCCGCCGGGACGGGTGAGCCGATGCCCGGATGCGCGACCGAGACCGGCAGGCTCGGACGCCCGTCGGCGGCAGACACCGATTTCGTGCCGCTGAACAGCGGAAACGTCGCCGCCCAGCACGGTCGGCGGGTATGGTCCCCGCAACGAGTGACGAGGAGAACCCATGCTCACTTCCGTGCGATGTGTGCCCGCTCGACGTGCATCCGTCCCGCCGCGTCCCGTGCGACGGTCCCCGGGGAGTGGACGGGGGTGGATGGTCGCCTGTGCGGCGCTGACGTCGATCGTGCTCGTCGCGGCCTGTGAGACCGGCTCCTCTGATGTCACACCGACGGATCCGTCCGGGTCGTCGGCGATGGTCAACCCCAATGCCCTCGACGCGAACCCGCTCCCGCCCGACGCGGTCGACAAGGCCGTCGGGGATCTCGACGGCCTCGTGTCGTCACTCATGGACGAGACCGGCATCCCGGGCCTCGCGGTGGCCGTCGTGTCGGGCGGAGAGACCAAGTACGCGAAGGGTTTCGGCGTAAAGGACGTCACCACCGGCGAGAAGGTCGACACCGACACGGTCTTTCAGGTCGCCTCGGTGTCGAAGCCGGTCGGCGCGACGGTGGTCGCGGCGGCGGTGGGCAAGAAGATCGCGTCCTGGGACATGCCCATCGTCGGGGGATTGCCGTGGTTCGCGTTCGCCGAACCGTACGTCACCCAGAACGTGACGGTCGGCGACATGTACGCACACCGATCCGGTCTGCCCGATCACGCCGGCGACAAGCTCGAGGACATGGGGTACTCGCGGACCGAGGTCCTGCGGCGAATGCGGTTCATGCCGCTCGACCCGTTCCGGATCAGCTACGCCTACACCAACTTCGGCGTGACGACGGGGGCCGAGGCGGTGGCCGCGAAGGCGGGCAGGGACTGGGCGACGCTGTCGCAGGACCTGATCTACGGCCCGCTCGGGATGACCAGCACGAGCTCGCGATACGAGGATTTCGTCACACGTGCCGATCGTGCGGTCGGGCACATCGAGGTCGACGGCAAGTGGACCAAGACCGACATCCCGCGCGAGCCGGATGCGCAGGCGCCCGCCGGAGGTGTCAGCTCGAATGTCGAGGACCTGGCGTCCTGGCTGAAGATGGTTCTCGCACAAGGCGAGTACAACGGAACCGAGATCGTCTCGCCGGACGCCCTGCTGCCCGCCCTGTCGCCGCAGGTCGTGTCCGGCCCTCCCGCGAACCCCGACACGCGTGCCGGCTTCTACGGTTTCGGGTTCAACGTCGGCGTGACGGCCGACGCGCGGACCCAGTTCAGCCATGCCGGTGCCTTCTCCTCCGGGGCGGGCACGATGATCTCGATCCTGCCGTCGGCGGACACCGCGATCGTGGTGCTGACCAACGCGGCTCCCGTGGGCGCGGCCGACGCCCTGGCGATGGAGTTCATGGACCTGGTCCAATTCGGCGAGATCCGCAGCGCGTGGCGTGAACTCTACGCGCAGGCGTACGAGGTGATGAGTCAACCGGACGGGGATCTGGTCGGCAAGCAGTCGCCCGCGGACCCCACCCCCTCCCAACCGTTGCCGACTTTCGTCGGAACCTACGTGAACTCGGTCTACGGCCCGGCGACGATCGTCGAGCGCGACGGGAAGCTCTTACTCGAGATGGGGCCGGCGGGAATGCGCACGCACGAACTCTCCCACTGGGACGGCAATACCTTCACCTTCCCCCTGCACAACGAGAACGCCGAGATCGGAACGATCTCGAAGGTCACCTTCGACGGTCCGCGGATGACCATCGAGTATTACGACGACGAGGTCAGCGACGGGGTGTTCGTCCGCGGATGAGTTCCGCTACCGCTCTGGAATCGCGAGTTCGGGTGCAGAAGCGCGATTCACAGCTCGCGATCGCGGTTCGAACCCGCGATTCTGCGGATGCTCGGGTCTCAGGCCATCGCCCCGCCTGCCGAGGATGCGGCGGGGAGCGGGTCGGGGACCTCGCCGGTGCGGATCGGGCAGCGGGTGCGCGAGTAGATCGTCGGCATGCACAGGTTGCAGTGCACGCAGCGCGATCGCGTCGACGGGTCCTCGGCGATGCGGAGCGGCAGATCGGGTTCGCGCAGGATCGCGCGCCCCATCGCCATGAACTCGAAGCCCTCCTTGATGGCCAGGTCCATCGACGCGCGGTCGGTGATGCCACCGAGCAGGATCATGGGGAGCTTCACCGACTTGCGCAGTTCGCGGGCCAGCGGCAGCAGGTAGCCGTCGTGGTACCGGTAGTGCTTGAGGAAGAACGGTGCGAAGGCCTTGAGCCCGTATTTCATCGGACCGGAGAACGCGGCCGCGAACTCCTTGCGCGGCGCCTCGCCGTGGAACAGATACATCGGGTTGAGCAGCGAACTTCCCGCGGTCGGCTCGATGGCGTCGATGTGGCCGTCGGACTCCAGCAGCTGCGCCACCTGGCATGCCTCGTCGACGTTGAAGCTGCTGAACTTCGCGGGTCCCTTGGCGCGGGCCTCGGGGGAACGCTCGATGTCGGGGCGGCCGACGCCGTCATAGGTGTTGAGCTTCACCCAGATCGCGGCCTCGTCGCCGACCTCGTCGCGCACGGTCTCGAGGACCTCGCGGGCGAGGCGGGCGCGGTTGACCAGGCTGCCGCCGTACTCGTCGCGTCGGTGATTGAGTAGCGGGGACAGGAAGCTGGAGATGAGATAGTTGTGGCCGCAATGAATCTCGAGTCCGTCGAAGCCGGAGTCGACGGCCAGGCGTGCGGCCCGGCGGAATTTCTCCCGCAGCTCGGCCAGCTCTTCCACGGATGGCTTGTGACACATCGACATCCCGAGCGGGGAGGGCAGGCGTCCGGGTGCCCAGGCCTTGGCGCGGTTGGACGCGGCGTTCGCGACCGGGCCCGCGTGCCCGAGCTGTGCGGCGGCGAGCGCGCCCTCGGAGTGGATGGCCTCGGTGAGCTTCGTCAGTCCGGGCACCGCCTCGGGGCGCATCCAGATCTGGTGCCGATCGGTGCGTCCCTCGGGCGAGACCGCGCAGTAGGCGACGGTGGACATCGCGACACCGCCGGCCGCGACCTCCCGATGGAACTCGACGAGGTCGTCGGTCACCAGGGCGTCGGGCGTCATGCCCTCGAAGGTCGCGCACTTGATGAGCCGGTTCCGCAGGGTGAGCGGTCCGAGCTGGGCTGGGCTGAACGGTCCGGTGGTCGGGCTGGCCACGAGGATTCCTTTCGATCGGGGGGCTGGGCTGGGCGGATGGTCTCTGTCGTCACCCTCGGGAGGGGCGGCGGGCGGTTGCCGGGCGACGCCGGGCACGGGGAATGGGCGTCACGACGGGCCGGGTGGCGCCGACAGCCCGGCGGTCACGAACTCGGCCAGCGCGTCGACGGCCGCGGGGTCGAGGGGCTCGCTGCCGCCGAAGCGCAGGAGGATCAGCTGGAACGCCAGCGCCCACCGCCGGCGGGCCGCACGCTCCGGCAGGTCGGGCACGGCGTCGAGCAGGATGTCGGCGAACGGGTCGAGGCCGAACCAGCGGGCGGTCCAGTTCACCTTCGGATGCGTGAACACGAACCGCGACAGCAGTCTGAGATGCAGGTGGCCGGTCGGGTCCCGCTGGAGCTCGACGAAGGGGCCGAGCAGCACGTCGACGATCTGCCGGACCGAGTGGACCTTCGGGTCGATCTGCGACAGCGGATCGGACCACAGCGGGCCCAGACGCGCCTCGAGCAGGGCGATCGTCAGGTCGTCCTTGGTGCCGAAGTGGTAGTGGACCGCAGCGGGGTTGACGTCCGCGGCTGCACAGATCGACCGGACCGAGACCCGGTCATACCCCTCGCTGAGGAACAACCGCTCGGCGGCGTCGAGCAGGACCTCGCGGGTTGCCGGCGAACCGGTCCCCGAGGGCAGCTCTCCGGTGGTCTGGGTCACATGGGGATGAAACCACACATCAAGCAGCGTTTCAATCAGTGATTGAACCATGCCGGGAGTTACCGCGGAGTAGAGGGACGGACTGCGGCGGCCCGCGGCCGAGACGTAGGGTGGCAGTCGTGGCTGAACACTTCGAAACAGTTGTATTGGGTGCAGGTCCAGGTGGGTACGTAGCCGCGATCCGGTCGGCTCAACTGGGCATGAAAACCGCCGTCATCGAGGAAAAGTACTGGGGCGGCGTGTGTCTCAACGTTGGATGTATCCCGTCCAAGGCGTTGCTCCGAAATGCCGAACTCGCGCACATCTTCAACCATCAGGCGAAGACCTTCGGCATCAGCGGCGATGTGTCCTTCGACTTCGGCGCGGCATTCGACCGCAGCCGCAAGGTCTCGGAGGGCATCGTCAAGGGTGTCCACTTCCTGATGAAGAAGAACAAGATCACCGAGATCGACGGTTACGGCGTGTTCAAGGATGCCAAGACCATCACGGTCGGCGATCGTGAGATCACCTTCGACAACGTCATCATCGACACCGGTTCCACCGTCAAGCTGCTGCCGGGCGTCGAATTGTCGGAGAACGTGGTCACCTACGAGACCCAGATCCTGACCCGCGAACTCCCCGAGTCCATCGTCATCGTCGGCGCCGGCGCCATCGGCATGGAGTTCGGCTACGTCCTCGCCAACTACGGCGTCGACGTCACCATCATCGAGTTCCTCGACCGCGTCCTCCCCAACGAGGACGCCGACTCGTCGAAGGCCGTCGCCAAGGAGTACAAGAAGCTCGGCGTGAAGCTGCTGACCTCCACCAAGGTCCAGAGCGTCACCGACAACGGCGACAACGTCACGGTCACCTACGAGGACGCCAAGGGCAAGGCAGGCGAGCTCACCGTCGACAAGGTCCTCATGTCCGTCGGCTTCGCGCCGCGCGTCGAGGGCTACGGACTCGAGAACACCGGTGTCGAACTCACCGAACGCGGCGCCATCGCCATCGACGACTACATGCGCACCAACGTCGAGGGCATCTACGCCATCGGTGACGTCACCGCCAAGCTGCAGCTCGCGCACGTGGCCGAGGCGCAGGGCGTCGTCGCCGCCGAGACCATCGCCGGCGTGGAGACCATGACCCTGGGTGACTACCGGTTCATGCCGCGCGCGACCTTCTGCCAGCCGCAGGTCGCGTCGTTCGGCCTCACCGAGCAGCAGGCCAAGGACGAGGGCTACAACGTCAAGGCGACCACGTTCCCGTTCACGGCCAACGGCAAGGCGCAGGGCCTCGGTGAGACCGCCGGTTTCGCCAAGCTCATCACCAACGCGGACACCGACGAACTGCTCGGCGGTCACCTGGTGGGCGACAACGTCTCCGAGATGCTCCCGGAGATGACGCTGGCCCACAAGTGGGATCTGACCGCCAAGGAGCTGGCGCGCAATGTCCACACCCACCCGACGATGTCGGAGGCGCTCCAGGAGACGTTCCACGGCGCGATCGGGCACATGATCAACCTGTGAGCCGCGTGTCGGGTTGGCATGCCACGGCGCGATCGGGCACATGATCAATTTGTGATCCGCGCGCCGGCACATGGTCGATCGGCATGCATCAACGTGTAGACCGACCAAGGGACATTCTCGCGAATGCGGGATTCGCGTCGGAAACGGCGCGAATCCCGCATTTTGTTTGTCGGCGGAAGTGCGAAAAGGAGCGTGAGGCAATTTCGTGCCAATTCCGGCAAGCCCATCGTGACAAACGCCTGATCAGCGGCGGAAATGCGGGCGTCGAGTGCCGGGAAAACAGTGTTCACACGGTATAACAAGGCTATGACCACAACAATCCTGCACAATGCCCGTCTCATCGACGGGACCGGAGCCGACGCGATCGCCGACGCGGTCGTCGTCATCGAAGACGACAAGATCGCCTACGCGGGCGCGGCTTCGGGAGCACCGCAGGTCGACGAGTCGGCGAAGCCCAAGAAGGTGGACGTCGGCGGCAACACCATCGTCCCGGGTTTCTTCGACTGCCACGTCCATCTGTCCCTCCCGGGCACCAAGGGGTCGCCGATCATGGCGGCGATGGTCCCGCCGTCGTACCGCTACTTCGAGCTGATCGACCGGCTCAAGGCCACCATCGACGCGGGCGTCACCACCGTTCGCGACCTCATGGGCATCGACGTGGGTGTCCGCGACGCGGTGGCCCACGGCCTCGTCGCCGGGCCGCGCCTGCTGGTCGCCGACAAGATGCTCAGCCAGACCGGCGGTCACGCCGACTTCCACATCCCGTCGGGCCTCAGCGGCACCGGCATCATCGGCGGTGAGCTGGTCGACACCGTCGACGAGGCCCGCAAGGCGGTCCGCGAGCTGCTGCGCAGCGGCGTCGACGTCATCAAGGTCGCCTCGAGCGGCGGTGTGTCCTCGCCGAGCGACGACCCGGACTGGCTGGGCGCACGCACCGAGATCGTCGCCGCACTCGTCGAGGAGGCCAACAACTACGGCGGTCGCAAGGTCGCCGCACACGCGATCGGGTTCCTCGGCATCCAGGCCGCCGTCCAGGGTGGCGCGCACTCCATCGAGCACGGCTACGCCCTCACCGACGAGCTGCGCCAGGAGATGGTGGAGCGTGGCCAGTTCCTGGTCCCGACGCTGATCGAGACCCTCAAGCCCGACACCGCGACCCCGCAGGCCGTCGCCAAGTCGGAGAAGTGGCACAAGCTGGCCCACGAGTCGATCGCCGCCTCGATCGAGGCCGGCGTCAAGGTCGCGGTCGGCACCGACGCCGGACTGGTCCCCGACCACGGCGCCACCCTCGGCGAGCTCGGCTGCCTGGTGAAGTTCGGCGGCATGACCCCGCTGCAGGCGATCGTCGCCGGCACCAAGACCTCGGCCGAGCTGTGCGGTGTCGACGACAAGCTGGGCACGCTGGAGGCGGGCAAGCTCGCCGACGTCGTGGTCGTGAAGGGCGATCCGCTCGCCGACATCGACTCGCTGGCCGACCAGTCCAACATCCTGCTGGTCCTCAAGGAGGGCAAGACCGCGAGCAACCGCGGCGCTTACGCTCTCTGAGCCACCACATGGACCTCCCGGGCCGGTGACCGTCATGGTCACCGGCCCGGGTCGTCTGCGACACGGGGCGGTCGGTCCACAGGTCTACGCTCGGGGTGTGAGCGCTGCCGAACAGGTCCGGGAGTGGCCGCTTCCGTGGCCGCTGGACCTGCGCGCCACCCTCGGGCATCACCGCCGGGGCAGCGGCGATCCGGCCTTCACCTACGGCAGGGACGGATCGGTCTGGCGCGTGGTGCAGACGCCTGACGGTCCGGGCACGCTGTCGATCCGGCTCAGTGCCTCGCGCGTGCTCGGCCAGGCCTGGGGCCCGGGTGCGGACTGGCTGCTCGAGACGATGCCGGCCCTGCTCGGCGCCGACGACGAACCGGACTCCCTGACCGTGCACGACGACGTCGTCGCCGGCCTGGTCCGGCGCTCCGAGGGGTTCCGGATCGGTCGGACCGGCCGGGTCTGGGAGGCGCTCGTCCCGGCGATCCTGGAGCAGAAGGTGGTCGGCCGCGAGGCGTGGAGAGCGTGGCGATATCTGTTGCGCCGCTTCGGCGAACCCGCTCCGGGTCCGGTGCCCGCCACCATGCGCGTCCCGATGCCGCGCAAGGACTGGGCCGACATCCCGTCCTGGGAGTGGCATCGCAGCGGCATCGAACCGGTGCGTATGCGCACCATCCGGAACGCGACGACCATGGACGTCGAGCGCCACCCCGACAAATTGACACTGCTACGCGGAGTCGGGATCTGGACCGAGGCCGAGACCCGCGCCCGCGCGGTCGGCGACGCCGACGCGGTGTCGGTCGGCGACTATCACATCCCGACCCTCGTCGGCATGACCCTCATCGGTGAGCCGGTTGACGACGACGGCATGCTCGAGTTGTTGGAACCCTATGCAGGACATAGGAATCGGATCGTCCGAATGATCGAGATGCACGGTGTGCGGCGGGAGCGCCGCGGCCCGCGGATGTCGGTGCGCGACTATCGGTCGTTCTAGCGCCGTCCGAACCGGATGCCCCTCGCCCTCATCGTCACCGCGACACAGCCGAGCATGAACAGCACCACCGTGATCGCGGCGCAGTAGAGCAGGCCTCCGGTCGGTCCCCACGGCGGCATGAACGCCAGCTCCTGACCGGTCCCGTAGGTGCCGTTGAGGAACGGCATGTAGTTCTGCAGCGTGTATCCGTTGGGGACGAGGCTGATCGCGTTCTCCACGACATATGCCCAACCCAGGAGTGCCACGACGGTTCCGGCCGGATGCCCGACGACGGCGGCCAGGCCGACGCCGATGCCGACGGCGCAGACCGCGAAGACCGGCACCGCGATGAGGAACCGCACGCCCGCGGTCGAGCCGATGTCCACACCGCCGTAGACCTTCGGGAAGAACGTCGGCAGGATCGCCATGACGAGCGCGACCAGCGCGCCGCTGCTGAGCGCGGCGCCCACGCCGTAGGCGATCCACCGCGACACCAGACCCGTCCATCGCCGCGGGTACAGGTAACGGGCCAGATCGCCGAGCGGACCGCGTTCGGCGGTCGCCTGTGCATAGGCCGCAACCACCGCCCAGATCATCACCGTGAACGTGATGACCCAGTACACCGAATTGGTGGTGGTCACCGAGGTGACCTGGATGTCGCTCGAGACGGATGCGAATCGTTCGGCGACGGTGGCGACACCGAGCGTGATGGCCAGGGGCAGGATCACCGCACCCGGGATGAGTCCGTAGAGGAGGATGCTGCGGGCGCCACCGACACGGGTCAGCTCGGCGCGGGTGCCGCGAGATATCTGTCCGGTGACACCGGTCGTCATCGCTGTCACCGCACGGCTCCCGCGGTACTCGGATCGGACACCGCGGCCAGGTAGGCACCTTCGAGATCTGCGTGGCCGGCGATGAATTCGTCCACCGGAGCGTCGGCGGCGATGCGGCCGGAGTCCAGGACGATCACGCGGTCCGCGGTCCGTGCGACCTCGTCGAGGTGGTGTGAGGCGATGAGCAGGCTGCGGCCGGAATCGGCCAGATTCCGCAGAAGCGTTCGTAGCCAGCGTATTCCGTCGATGTCGAGCCCGTTGACCGGCTCGTCGAGGATCAGGGTGCGCGCATCGCCGAGCAGGGCGGCGGCGATGCCGAGACGCTGGCGCATCCCGAGAGAGAAGTCGACGACGCGGCGCCGGGCGACGTCGGAGAGATGGACGAGCTCGAGGACCTCGTCCACCTGCGACACCGGGATGCCGCCGGCGCGGGCGAGCCAGGTGAGATGGCGCCGGGCCGTGTGGCCGGGGTGTGCGGCGTCGGTGCCCAGGTGCATGCCGAGGACCTGCGGCGGCGCCGGTAGCTCGGCGAACGGCCTACCGTCGATGAGGATTCGGCCGCCGGTTACGGGCAGCACGCCGCAGATGGCCTTCAGCAGCGTTGTCTTGCCGGTTCCGTTGCGGCCGAGGAGATATACCAGTTGGCCGTTCTCGACACGGGTGGTCACCCCATCGAGAACGGCCTGTCCGCCCACGTGGACAGACAGGCCGTCGATGTCGAGCATGACGGTCAGCGGTTGCAGTAGATGTTCAGGCCGACGGTCTTGACACCCTGGCACAGCGAGCCGGCCGCGAGCTTCCAGTTGCCGTCGAGCTTCTTGAACTCGATGGTCATGCGGATGGTCGGACGGCCGGCCGACCCGCTGTTCAGCGTCGCGGTGACGCTGTTGCCGTTCTGCACGAGCGGACCGGTGACCTCGTTCCAGCCGCGCGGCGCGCGGAAGAGGCCCAGCTGGTAGACGGTCTTCGGGACGATCACGGCGTTCATGCCGCCCTCGACGTTGGCGGCCTTCTCCTGATCCGAGGCGGGCGTCTCCACGAGGAACTCGACGATGTCGTCGAGGTCGGCCAGGGTGGGGTGATCGGTGGTGACCTTGAAGTTCGGCGGGAAGGTCTTGGCCGAGGCCACACCGGTCGTCGCGACGAGGCCGATGACGGCGACGAGTGCCGCGAGCACGGCGACGGTCATCCTGCGGATCGAGTGCATGTAGATGGTCCCTCCTGTTACGCGGGGCGCACGCCCCGATTTAGGAGAAACCTAGTCCTCGAAATGTGTTTAGGCAAGCCTCACCTTTGTGGTGCACCGCCTGGCGTACACGCAGGCGCGAGGGGGTGAGGCGCAGCACGATCTCGCAGTCGCCGCCCGACGGGTCGGGATCGACGACGACCGCGTACTGCGAGCCGAGCGCGGGTGAGCTCGCGGCGAGCGCCTGCTCGATGACCCCGCGGGCGATGCCGCGGGCCACCTCGGGATGGGTGCGTGCGACGTCCTGCAGCGGGCAGGAACACAAGCGCAGTTCGTGGGTTCCGAAGGCGCTCACGATGTTCGAGACCTGGAACCCGAGGTCCCGCAGCGTCTCGGTGGCGACGGTGACCGGGTCGGGGACCCCGGGTGCGGTGACCGGCCGGGCGTGTTGCTCGGCCCACAGGCGACCGGCTTCCGCGCCGGCGTGCTCCCGGGTCGCCCTGGTGCTGCCGAGTTGGCCCAGTAGATGCCCGAGGAGGGCGTCGGTCGGTGGGCGGTGCACCAGACGGTAACCGACGCGGGGCCGCCCGACCCCGGGCGTCGGGACGGTCATCGTCTCGACCCGCCCCGCCTCGACGAGTTTCGCGAGGTGGAAGCGGGCAGTCGTGACATGAAGGTGCAGGCGCGCCGAGACATCCCCGGCGGTCATCGGCTCGTCGGATTCACCGAGCAGGGCGATGATCCTGTCGCGCTGCCTGGTGGCCATGCCGATTCCTCTCGCTCTCGACGCGCCCACACCTTGTGGGTGGTCAGTTCGTGGATGGATTCTCCAACACCACGAGGGTCACCACCGCATCGGTCCGCGCCTCCAGCGCGTGCGGGATGTTCGCGTTCACGTGGATGGCGACGCCGTGCTCGAGTCGGGTGGTCTGACCCTCGACGGTGAAGTCGATCTCGCCGGTCTGGCCGAGGACCAGGATCGGGCGCGCCGCGCAGTGGTCGGGCATCGTCTGGCCGGCCCGGAACGACAAGCGGATGACGTTGGCGCCATCGTTGCGCGAGAGCACCGAGATGTCGGGGCGATCCCCGTCTTTCGGCGTCCCCTCGGTGAGGCCGGAGATCACCGTGGCGCCGCTCATGCCCGCTGCTCCGGCTTGGTGGCGATGACCTCGATGGCGGCCATGTGCGACTTGTACTTGGTGAACGTCGAGCGCATCGCGAGCACCCGCTTGCGGGCATCGCCGTCGCGGATCACGTTGGCCACGAAGCGCAGTGCGCCGGCGAGCCCCTCGTCGGCGATGACCCGGCGCGGCTCGAGCAGCGCCATCTTGGCGAAGCGGACCTTGGTGACCTCGAAGCCGGCGTCGGTGAGCAGCTTGCGCCATTCGGCCTCGGTCAGGGGACGGGCGTTTACCTTGATCGACCGCGCCAGCGACTTGCGGATCTCGGTCTTCTCCTCGTCGGGGAGGTTGTCGGGGTTGATGGCGAGTTCGTGGATGGCGTAGCGGCCGCCCGGGCGCAGGACCCGGAACGCCTCCTCGACGATCTTGGTCTTGTTGCGATCGGACTGCATGGTCAGCATGGCCTCGCCGACGGCGACGTCGGCACTCTCGTCGTCGAGCCCGGTCGACGACGCATCGCCCGGCAGCACCCGGCCGCGGCCGCCGATGGCGCTCTTGGTCAGCTCGACGGCGTTCGGGTCGTCGTCGACGCCGACGTAACTGCGCGGCGACCGCTCCAGGATCGCCGTTGCGGTCTTGCCCAGGCCCGGGGCGATCTCCAGGACGTCGGCGCCGTTGATGCCCGCGTCGTCGAGCAGGCTCTCGGTGAGTTCGAGGCCGCCCGGCCGCAGCACCCGCTTGCCGAGGCGGGCCAGCAGCCAGTGGCCCGGCATGTCCTCGGTCTTGCGCTGGTGGAACGGCAGCTGGTCGGTCCCCGAAGTTTCGTTAGTCATACCTAACCTCCATTTCGAGGAAGACCATACTGCAAATCAGCGGGGCCGGGTATCGGCCCGTGGTGCGACGCCCAGCACGTACTGGCCCTGCCCGGTGATCGTCTGCTCGACGTCGACCGCGCCCGCGGCACGGAGGCGGTCGACGATCTCGTGTCGGTCGAAGATGCGGAAGCCGGTCGTCAGCTCGACGGCGCGCTGCACGCCGGGCAGCGAGGTCAGCTCGGTCGCGACCGAGGTGAAGATGACGATGTGACCGCCGGGTCTGGCGACCCGGACCAGTTCGTCGATGACCGGCAGCGGATCGGGGATGAGGTAGAGCGCGGCCAGGCAGGTGACGACGTCGAAGGTGTTGTCGTCGAACGGGATCGCATGGGCGTCGGCGCGCAGGAAGACCGCGCGTTCGCTCGCGTTGGTGCGTACGGCCTGACGCAGCATCGCCGGGGAGAGGTCGATGCCGACGCACCGGCCGTCGCCGGTGAGGCCGTCGGCGATGAGGCGGGTGTAATTGCCTGGGCCGCAGGCGACGTCGAGGACCAGCCGTTCGCCCGGGCGGGCCAGCCATGCCCGCAGCGCGCGGTCGTGGTCCTCGGTCGCCCGCCCGCCGAGACTGAACAACCGGGTGAACGTCGGGCGCCAGATGCGTTCGTAGATCCCGGCGAAAGCGGGATTGCGCATCAGTTTCTGGCTGATCGACTCCATGGCCGTTTCACATGTGCTGGTCGCGCTGGATGCGGAGGGTGTGGATGGTCGTGGCCAGGCTGTCGTACTGGCCGACGAGCAGGGTGAACTCGATCAGCCGACGGGCGTCGAGGTGCCGGGAGAGCGCGGCCCAGGCGGTGTCGGAGACGTCCTTGCCGGTGATGAGTTCGTCGACGGCGCGCAGTATGGCGCGTTCTCGGTCGCCCCAGCCCGCGTCGGGTCCCTCCAGGATGCGGTCGAACTCGGCGTCGGTGATCCCGGCGCGACGTCCGAGTCGGCGGTGATGGTCGATCTCGTACTCGCATCCGCGCAGGTGGGCGACGCGGATGATGATCATCTCGGTGTCCTTGCGCGGCAGGGAACCGAAGGGCATGAGGCGCCCGCTGAAATGCAGCCAGGCGCGAAAGAGCCCCTTCGCCCGGCCGAGCGTGGAGAAGATGTGCGCGTCTTCGACTCCGATGACGCGGGCGGCCCCGCGCGCGAAGGCGAAGTTGAACGGACCGAGTTCCCTCAGACCCCCGGGTGCAACTCGCGGAGTGCTCATGAGGCCACGGTAGACTACGCCGACTATGACGAACAGCACACGGACGTTCACAAGTGTCGAAGAACTCAGGTCGGCCATCGGTGAGGATCTCGGCTCGGGTGAGTGGCTGGAGATCACCCAGGACCGTATCGACGCCTTCGCCGACGCCACCGGTGACCACCAGTGGATCCACACCGACCCCGAGCGCGCGAAGTCCGGTCCGTTCGGCACGACGATCGCCCATGGCTACCTGACGCTGTCGCTGCTTCCGATGTTGGCGGGCAACATCTTCAGGATCGAGGGGCCCAAGCTCGTCCTGAACTACGGCATGAACAAGGTGCGCTTCCCCAACCCGGTCAAGGTGGGGGCGCGCATCCGCTCCAACGCGGTCATCACCTCCATCGAGGAGACCCCGAAGGGCGTGAACATGGTCGTCACCAACACCGTCGAGATCGAGGGAGAGGCCAAACCGGCCTGCGTCGCGGAGAACCTGCGGGTGCTCGTCTTCTGAGCACCTCGACGAGAAGGCCCTGACCGGCGGCCGGCACCACCGCCTCGGCCCCGTGGTGTGGTCGCCGTGCCGGCCTCGCAGGCGTGACTTCGTGCTCGCTCGCCGCCGTTCGGGTCACTGTCGCCATCCGGTCACTGTCGGCATGCGTTCATCGTGGGCATTCGTTCACCGGGGGGATGCCCGCCAGTCGCCGGTCCAGCCAGTCCATCGCGACGCCGAACCCGAGCAGTGCGCCGGTGAGGTGTTCGCCGAAGATCTCCCGATACGCGGCGGTGGCACCCATCGCACATTGCCGGCGGTAGAGTGCGCGGGCGCCTGCCGCAGGGATCCAGAACTCGTGGGTTCCCTGGTAGATGAGCAGCGGCACAACGGATGTGTGGTCGGCCATCGCGGTGACCGCGTAGATCCGCTCGGCGACGGGGGAGTGGAACGGATCGGGGTCGACCGACAGCAGCTGCATCGGCAGGAAGGTGCCGCCGGCGAAGGCCTCGGGGATCATGCACACGTTTTTCAGCGGTGACGTCGCCAGCCATCGGGCCGGTCGGTTGGCCATGGCGAGCATCTCCGTGCGTTCCCGGGCGATGCCGAAGGTCGCGGCGTGGAACAGCCCGGTGGCGAGGTTGGCGTTCATCGAGCCCACGAGCATTCGGAAATCCGCGGGCACACCGCCGAGCGCGGCCCCGACGACCCGGGCCCGGAGGTCGGGGGCGTACTCGCCGAGCAGCTTCGACGCCCCGTGGGTTGCGATCGCGCCGCCCGAGTAGCCGGTCATCGCGATCCGGCTGTCCGCCAGCAGATCAGGACGGGCGGTTCGTGCCGCCCGGATGGCGTCGAGGACCACGTGTCCGGCGAGCACGGGCTCGGCGTAGGCCATGCGCGGCCCCTGGTGGTCGGGGACGAGGACGGCATGGCCCCGGTCGAGAGCGAGCTGGGTGGTCGGGGGGAACAGGTCGGTGATGTTGGTGGCGATCGAAAATCCATGGGACAGGGTGTATCCCGGTGTGCACGCGGCGCCCAGGGAGTCGATCGGCAGGTTGTGGACCAGCATCGGACGTGGGCCGCGCACCGGGCGGTCGGGAACGAGCAGGGTGGCGGTCCCGTAGATCGGTTTGCCGACCGCATCCGTGGAGACGAACTTGAGCTGCGTCGCCGAGCGCAGCGGAACGGTGACCACCGAACCTGCCGCGGCGGTCACGTCGCGGGTCGCGATCACATGCCCCGGACGGTGCCTGGCCAGATCGGACGGCCATCGGTCGAAGAACGGGTCGCCGGTCGGCGACGGCAGCAGCGCCTCCCGCAGTTCCTGTGTGCGATGGTCGAACCCGGCTGCGCGCGCACGGGGCGGGATGGACTTCAGGCGCGGGATGGGCGGCGCCGGAACCGCGGAGTCGATCGCCGCGGCGACCGGAGGCGGCAGCGGCATCATGTTGGGCGGTTCCGCGGTTGCGGAGCCCGCGTACACGCCGCACAACAGCAGCGCCGTCACGGTGGCCGTCACCGCGCCCGTTCTCCGGGATCGGACAATCGCCATCGGTGCCTCCCCGCAGATCACCTGAGCATCGTCGCCTCGCTGCATCCGACCCTAGGGCGGGGTGCGATCCCCGTTCCCGGTATGGGGGAAAGGTCATGATTTCGAGACCCGGCCGTGATCGCCGACAGCCGTCACGCCCCGGTTCGGACACGACTCGGTGGCGAGTCCTGCCGAATCCCGCGCGGGCGCATAGCATGACTGAGTCCGTATCGGAGAAAAGCGGGACGGTGTGAGCAGGCGGGGGTGGTCTGATCCGGGAATCGCTGTGTGACAAGGAGTTCGTGACATCAGGGTCTGGAGTGCGGCGTCGCAGATGACGCCATGTCCACGGGCGGCTCGCGCGATGATCGCCGCCTGTCTGCTGGCGGTCTCGCTCGTCGCGGGAACGGTCGTGGCCGGAGTCACGCCGGCCCACGCCGAACCGCCCAATCTCACCTCGATCCCGCCTCGGGTCCCGCGTGACCTCGACGCCGTGATACCCGAGCCGCCGATCCGGGAACTCCAGCGGATTCCGGCACGCTCTCGTATCCCGGGCGCTTCCCGCGAGCTGCAGGAACTCCGCGAGGCGATCATGCCGTCGCCGACCGGGGATCCGTTCTTCGACCGCTGGCCGGCGGATCTCGCGGCGATGGAACCCGGCCGGATCATCCACGCACGGGACGTGACCCGGACGGCCGGCTTCCTCGTCACGGTTCCGCTGCGCTACGCGAAACAGGTCAAGTTCCGCACCGACGACGCGACCGGCGGCCCGCTGTATGCGACCGCGACGGTGTTCGTGCCGCAGACACCGTGGAAGGGTCCCGGACCGCGTCCGGTCCTGGTCAACAACACTCCGATCGTCACGCTGGGGTACACCTGCACTCCGGGCTACACCTTCTCCCACGGCTACAACAAGGACACCAACTCCACCGATCTCTTCCCGCCGATCATCCAGCTGGCGCTCTCGCGCGGATACTCGGTGATCGTCCCCGACCACACCGGTGCGCGTCTGGCCTACGCCGAGCCGTACGTGGGCGGTCACGTGGTCCTCGACTCGATCCGGGCGGCATCCGCGCTCGACCCGAAGAACTTCGGGAGCGGACCGGTGGCCATGCACGGCTACTCCGGCGGCGCCATCGCGACCAACGGGGCGGCCAAGCTCGCGTCCACGTACGCACCCGACCTCACCGACCGCCTCGTCGGGGCCGCGATCGGCGGTGTGCCCGCCGACTTCCGGTCGCTGGCCGGTGCGATGAACGCGAACCTCGCGTCGGGCGTGTTCCTCGCGGCGGTCCTCGGGGTCGCCCGGGAGCGGCCTGAGATCCTCGGTATGTCGAACCATCTCGGCCGCTGGCTCGCGACCTCGGGACTCAAGGACGTCTGCACCAGCACCATGGGTGTCCTCGGCGCGTCGATGCTGCCGGCGCAACTGCTCTCGGAGGACCCCGACCCGTTCCACTCCCCGGTGGCCGAGCGGGTCTTCGACGAGACGTCGATGCCCGGACTCAAGGCGTCGATGCCGCTGCTGATCTATCACGGCACCTACGAGTGGTGGATCCCTGCGTCGCAGGCACGGGCGCTCTACCGCGAACAGTGTGGGCTCGGCGCTACGGCGGACTACCGCGAGGTCCCGGCCGAGCACATGACCGGCCTGATGTTCGGGCTCCCCGGGGTCGTCACCTGGCTCGACGACCGGCTGCGAGGAGTGTCTGCCCACAACGGGTGCCGTTGAGCCACACCCGATCCGGCTGCCCGTGTGCCCGCTTTTCCGGGAACGATCGCAACCGGATCGGGCGGGTAGTCCCTACTTGGTCTCGGTGATCGCCATGTACGGCGACACCGTCGACATGTGCTCGTTGACGCGCAGGGTCGCACCGAGGGCCGGGAAGGCGCGCTGCGCGCAGTTCGTTCGCTCGCAGACGCGGCAACCGGCGCCGATCGGGGTGACGTGCGCCTGCGGCCCGATCTCGAGGCCGTCGGAGTAGATCACCCGACCGGCATGGCGCAGTTCGCATCCCATGCCGATCGCGAAGGTCTTGCCCGGCTGGCCGTAGCGGGCCGCGCGTCGTTCCACGGTGCGGGCCACCCAGAAGTAGTTGCGGCCGTCGGGCATCTCGGCGATCTGGGTGAGGATCTTGCCCGGCGACGCGAATGTCTCGTACACGTTCCACAACGGGCAGGTGCCGCCGCTCGACGAGAAGTGGAAACCGGTGGCGGACTGGCGTTTCGACATGTTTCCGGCGCGGTCGACGCGCACGAACGACCACGGGATGCCCCGGAGGTTCGGTCGCTGCAGCGTCGAGAGGCGGTGGCAGATCGTCTCGTAGGACACCTGGTAGAACGCCGACAAGCGTTCGATGTCGTAGCGGAAATCCTCTGCGGCGCCGTGGAACTGGCTGTAGGGGAGGACCACCGCGGCGGCGAAGTAGTTGGCCAGGCCCAACAGTGCCAGCGACCGGGCGTCCTCGCTGGTGAAGTTCCCCTGGTCGACGAGTTCGTTCAACAGGTCGTGGTACTCGAGATAACAGAGTTCGCTGGCGAGTTTGAACGTCCGCTGACCCGCGGAGAGCGCGGCGGAGAACTCGATCCGGCGTTCCTCCCGGTTGAACCGGTGCAACACGTAATCGCCGAGGTCGACGCGGCGCACGATCGCGATGCCGTGCACGTTCTCGATGCGGTTCATGATCTCTCGCCGGATGTCCCCGGAGTGCATGCGCATCCGGTTGGTCATCTCCTCGGCGGCGACGTCGAGCTCGTGGATGTAGTTGCGCCGCTGGTAGAAGTAGTCGCGCACCTCCTCGTGCGGGGCGCTGATGGTGCCGCGCATGGACCGGTCACCGCGCTCGTCGGTGGCGGCGGCCAGCTGGTCGGTGGCGATGCGGTAGCGGCGGTGGAGATTCACCATCGCCTGCGCGATCTCGGGGTGGGAGGCGACCATCGCGCTGATCTGCTGCGCGTCCTGCGCTCCCGGCGCGGCCTCCACGTCGTCGTCGAGCAGCACCTCACGGAGTTCGGCGACCAGCCGGATGTCGTCCTGGGAGTCGAAGAACCCGGCGTCGACGCCGAACGCCTCGGTGATGCGACGCAACACCGACGCGGTCAGCGGACGGGCGTCGTGCTCGATCTGGTTGAGGTACGACGCCGAGATCCCGAGCGTCTGCGCGAGCGCCACCTGGGAGAGTCCGCGCTCACTTCGCAGCTGCCTCAGACGGGAACCGACGTAGGTCCTGCTCACTTGCCACCTCCGGAACAGGGGATGGAGGATCGATGATCCTCTTCAGGGTACGGTGACCGCGTGCGTTCACTCGGGGGCCGGCTCATGGGTCGACGCCGCAGGTCGATCGCGGCGTCCGTGGTCGTGCCCGCCGCGGTCGTCGCCATGGTGGTCACGGTCGCCGGCTGCTCCGATTCGGCGGCCGTCGCGCCGCCGAGCTCGCCGGCGGACCTGGTGCTCGCCGTGTCGGACCTGCCGGCCGGGTTCCGGCTCGAATCGGTCTCCGTCGCCGATCTCGTCGCGGCAAACCAGGCCGGCATCGACGCGGCCCGGACCACTCGGGTGACCCCGGATTTCTGCCGCCCCACCGCCGACGAGGCCCTCAACCCGAAGCTGTCCGACGACAACGCCGCGGTCCTCGGGGCCCGTGGCCCGGCCGGGGTGCTGGTCGAACTGGTCACATCCGCGGCGCGGGACATCGACGCCGACCGGGTGGCCACCACCGGCCGGTGTGCGCGCACGACGACCGAGATCACCACCGGCAACCTGGCGGGCAGCCGGGTCGTCACCGAGTACACCGAACTGCCGCAGCCGAAGGTCCCCGGCGGCCTCGGGGTGGGGGAGCAGGTGCTGCTCACCCGGTCCGAGGTCACCACGAACCTGCCCGACGGCGGGGTGCGGCGACAGACCGGATACGCCGGATACGCGGCGCTCGACCGCCCGTCGTCGGGGCCGGTGACGGTCCAGCTGACGGTGGCGGGGGAGACGACCCCGGCATCGAATCCGCCCACCGCGCCGGTGGAACCGCTCGATCCGGCGGCCTTCACGAAGCTGTTCTCCGCGGCGCTCGAGCGCGTCGTCGAGCGCTGACACGCGCGCTCGCCGCCGCTCGGGCGGGCGTCGCGACGTGTGAAAGACATCACTGTGCGGCGTGTCCGCGTGCGCCGCGGGTCGTGGACGTGACCGACCAGGCGCGACCGATCGAGCGTACTGTCGGGTAGGAAAATCCCAGTACGCGCGTACTTTTTTGGCGGAGTCGCCCCGGTTTTCACACGTGAAGATTTGCAACCTTTGCAAACTGTCGTCAAAAAATAGCCCGAATTCGCATGTCGCAAGGGTTGGACCTGCAGGTTTGTCTTGTGGCACTCTTGCTGCAGGCACCACGGACTCAATCCCAAGAGTTCGCAAAGTCCGGACGACGCGGTCGCCGGAACTCGCGAGTAACCACTCTTGCGGATCGATGTCGGATGTCTGTCAGCACTCCAGGCCTTGGCGTCGTGCCGGGCCGGTCGCCCCGATCCGAACGGACGGGACGAGCAGGACAACGAAAGCGAAGTAGCCAATGAGCAACGTCGGAAAGCCCCGCACCGCTGCGGAGATCCAGCAGGACTGGGACACCAACCCCCGCTGGAAGAACGTCAAGCGCGATTACACCGCCGAGCAGGTCGCCGAGCTGCAGGGCTCGGTCGTCGAGGAGCACACCCTCGCCCGCCGTGGCGCCGAGATCCTGTGGGAGGGCGTCACCAAGGGTGATGGCAGCTACATCAACGCTCTGGGCGCCCTCACCGGCAACCAGGCCGTGCAGCAGGTCCGCGCCGGCCTGAAGGCCGTGTACCTCTCGGGTTGGCAGGTCGCCGGTGACGCGAACCTCGCCGGTCACACCTACCCCGACCAGTCGCTGTACCCGGCGAACTCGGTTCCGAACGTCGTTCGCCGCATCAACAACGCGCTGCTCCGCGCCGACGAGATCGCCCGCGTCGAGGGTGACACCTCGGTCGACAACTGGCTCGTGCCGATCGTCGCCGACGGCGAGGCCGGCTTCGGTGGCGCCCTCAACGTCTACGAGCTGCAGAAGGCCATGATCGCCGCGGGTGCCGCCGGTACCCACTGGGAGGATCAGCTCGCCTCGGAGAAGAAGTGCGGTCACCTCGGTGGCAAGGTGCTCATCCCGACCCAGCAGCACATCCGCACCCTGAACTCGGCTCGCCTGGCCGCCGACGTCGCCGGTGTCCCCACCGTCGTCATCGCGCGTACCGACGCCGAGGCCGCGACCCTCATCACCTCCGATGTGGACGAGCGCGACCGCGAGTTCATCACCGGTGAGCGCACCGCCGAGGGCTACTACCACGTGAAGAACGGCATCGAGCCGTGCATCGCGCGTGCGAAGTCCTACGCTCCGTACGCCGACCTGATCTGGATGGAGACCGGCACCCCGGATCTCGAGCTGGCCCGCAAGTTCGCCGAGGCTGTCAAGGCCGAGTACCCCGATCAGCTGCTCGCCTACAACTGCAGCCCGTCGTTCAACTGGAGCAAGCACCTCGACGACGCCACCATCGCCAAGTTCCAGAACGAGCTCGGCGCCATGGGCTTCGCCTTCCAGTTCATCACCCTGGCCGGCTTCCACTCGCTCAACTACGGCATGTTCGATCTGGCCTACGGCTACGCCCGCAACCAGATGACCGCCTTCGTCGACCTGCAGAACCGCGAGTTCAAGGCCGCCGAGGAGCGTGGCTTCACCGCCGTCAAGCACCAGCGTGAGGTCGGCGCCGGTTACTTCGACACCATCGCCACCACCGTCGACCCGAACAGCTCGACCACCGCGCTGAAGGGCTCGACCGAAGAGGGCCAGTTCCACTAGGAACTCACATCGGTCGCACCTTGGTGTGACTTCGATTCGTGGCTGACAGATGACCCGGGGTGAGCGGGGTTTTCCGACCCGCTCACCCCGGGCTCTTCGTCTCCACACCCTTTCGGAGATGCCGCGTGTCTTTCCAGGAGCCGACAATGACCAGCCAGAAGATCGCCCGCGTGGGCGTCGTCGGTGCCGGACAGATGGGCTCGGGTATCGCCGAGGTCTGTGCCCGGGCCCAGGTGGACGTCCTCGTCCACGAGGCCACGCGTGAGCTCATCTCCGCAGGACGCTCGCGCATCCTGGGTTCGCTCGACCGGGGTGTGTCGAGCGGCAAGCTGACCGAGCGGGAACGCGATCAGGCCGCCGCGCGTCTCCGCTTCACCTGCGATCTCGGCGATTTCGCCGATCGGGACCTCGTCGTCGAGTCCGTCGTCGAGGACGAGGCGGTCAAGGTCGAGATCTTCACCCGCCTCGACGAGGTCGTCACCGACCCCGACGCGATCCTCGCGTCGAACACCTCCTCGATCCCGATCCGCACCCTGGGCGCCGCGACGCGCCATCCCGAACGCGTGATCGGCCTGCACTTCTTCAACCCGGTGCCGGTGCTGCCCCTGGTCGAGTTGGTCACCACGTCGGTGACCGGTCCCGAGATCACCGCCCGTACCGAGGCATTCGCGCACGACGTGCTCGGCAAGCAGGTCATCCGCTCCGCCGACCGCTCCGGCTTTGTCGTCAACGCGCTCCTGGTCCCCTATCTCCTCTCCGCGATCCGGATGGTCGAGAGCGGCTTCGCCACCGTCGAGGACGTCGACAAGGCCATGGTGCTGGGCTGCGCCCATCCGATGGGACCGCTCAAGCTCGCCGACCTCGTGGGTCTCGACACCGTGAAGGTGATCGCCGAGCGGATGAACGAGGAGTTCGGCGAGGCCCTCTACGCGCCGCCGGCGCTGCTGGTGCGCATGGTCGAGTCCGGGCGCCTCGGCAAGAAGGCCGGGCACGGTTTCTACGAGTACGAGCGCAAGGGATCGGGCAAGGCCGTCCCGGCGCGGGTGTAGCGCGCCGGGACCGGCGTGTAAAACCCGACACGGCGGGCCGTTCCGGCCGGCCCGAGTGACGTGAACCACACGCGTTAGCAGAACGCTTGCATTTGCTAGCACGACGTGGATACTGGACTGCGGAAGCACCAATACCGATGGCGCCGCGGTTCGGCTCATCTCGCACGGTGGCGTTATGTCCGACGGACAATCGACATACGCCCGGCAAAGAAGCCGAGATCAGCGAGACCGCATGTGCTGCAGCGCGATTGGTGACCAGAGACCACAAAGGAGTCCCTCGTGACCACCACCCGTAACTACGCACCCCTCTACGCCGCTGTCGGTGCCGGCGACTTCGCCATCACGCAGGTCACCGAGAAGATCACCGAGCTGCGCGAGCGCACCGAGGCCGCCGCCGAGACCGCTCAGGCGCGTCTCGAGGCTCGCTACACCGAGACCAAGAGCCTCGTCACCGAGCTGCCCGAGACCGCTCAGAGCCGCTTCGACGAGATCAAGACCAAGCTGACCTCGCTCCAGGAGGAAGTGCCCGCCGAGATCGAGGAGATCCGCGGCAAGCTCACCGCCGAGGAGCTCAAGAAGCTCGCGGATCCCTACGTCGAGAAGGCGACCGAGTTCTACAACTCACTGGCCGAGCGCGGCGAGGCCACCCTCGAGCGCCTGCGCACCAAGCCGGTTGTCCAGGAGAACCTCTCGCGCGTCGAGAAGGTCTACAACGAGGCCGTCGACCTCACCGAGGACGCCCTCGGTGTCGTCTCCTCGCAGACCCGCCTCGTCGGCGAGCGCGCCGCCAAGCTGGCCGGTCGCGTGAGTGAAGAGGTCGAGGACGCCGCGATCGCCATCGAGGAGGCCGGTTCCGACATCAAGGAGCAGGCCGAAGAGTTCGCCACCGAGATCGACGGCGCCGCAGGCACTGTCGAGGCCAAGGGCCGCACCGCCAAGGAGTCGCCGGCCAAGAAGGTCGCCGCCGCCAAGGAGGAGTCGGTTCCGTCGGTGAAGAAGGCGCCCGCCAAGAAGACCGCCGCCAAGAAGGCCCCGGCCAAGAAGGCGACCACCAAGTAGTCTCTCGCGCAAGCGAACACAGCGCACTTCGATCAACAGCGCCCCGTCGTCACGGCGGGGCGCTGTCGTGTCTTGGTGGGGCGGATTGCTTCCCGTAGGCGCTGCTGCTCACGTGGGAAGAAATCGCTTGTCCGCCGGCCGACGCGGGGAAGGAACGCTCTCGCGGAGAGCCGGGCGAACGGATCGTGAGGACCGCGAGGACGCCGTCGGTGCTGCGGTAGGTGTGCGGGACGTCCGATGCCCACTCCAGCGACTCGCCGGACCGGGCGGAGCGTTCCTCGCCGACGGGGCCGGCCTCGAGGTCGCCGCTGACGACGAGGATGTGTTCGACGACGCCGGGGCCGTGCGCCGGGGATTCGCGGACGCCGCCGGGGGAGACGCTGAGCCAGAACACCTCGGTGGTGCTGCCGTCGGGGAGGTGCTCGACGTGGAGGAGTCGGGCGGCGAGATGGGGGCTCGTGCCCTCCGCGCCGGTGTCCTCGCCGAGCAGTGCCGTGAGCGGCACGCCGAGCGGTCCGGCGACCGCGTACAGCGTGTCGAGTGTCGGATTACGTCGTCCGGCTTCGAGTTCGGACAGCGATCCCTTGCCGATGCCGGCTTTGCGGGCGAGTGTGGACAGGCTCATGCCGCGCTGCTCGCGCAACGTGGTGATCCGTGCGCCGACCACGCGTCGTCGTTGGTCGCCCGTCGTCATCGCTCCCCGGGATCTGTCTCGTGTCTCGGATTCGGGTGTTCTGTTTACGGAACGATACCGTTATGCTCGGGCGCATGACCAGCACTTCGGCGTCGACCCGGAGCGAACCGATCATCGCCGGTGTCGTCGCTTCGCTGGTGGGCTTCACCTCGTCGTTCGTCGTGGTGATCGCGGGCCTGCGCGCGGTGGGCGCGACGCCGACGCAATCGGCGTCGGGCCTGCTCGCGTTGTCGGTGACGTTCGGTCTCGGTATGCTCTTCCTGTCGCTGCGGACGCGACGGCCTGTCACGCTCGCGTGGTCGACGCCGGGCGCCGCGCTGCTGGCGTCGATGGCGAACTCGTACGAGGGCGCCTGGCCGGCGGCGGTGGGGGCGTTCCTCGTCGTCGGGCTGCTGATCCTCGCGACCGGTCTGGTACCCGCGCTCGGCGAGCGCATCGGTCGCATTCCCACCCCGATCGCACAGGCGATGCTCGCCGGCGTGCTCCTCACCCTTTGTCTGGCGCCGATGGCATCGCTTGCCGCGCAACCGTGGTCGACGTTGCCGATCCTCGTCGCCTGGGTCGTCGCGATGCGGTGGCTCACCCGGTGGGCGCTGCCGCTCGCGCTGGTCACCGCGTTCATCGTGATCGGCGTGCATCTCGCGGTCGACGGTCACGAAGGCCGGGGTGGGCAGACATGGTGGCCGCAACTGTCCTGGACCACACCGACCTTCGACGTCGCGGCCGTCGTCGGCATCGCCATCCCGCTCTACATCGTCACGATGGCCTCGCAGAACGTGCCCGGGGTCGCGGTGCTGAAATCGTTCGGCTACGAAACGCCCTGGCGTTCGGCCATGTTCGTGACCGGGGCGGGGACGGTCGTCGGGGCGCCGTTCGGCGCGCATGCGACCAACCTGGCGGCGCTGTCGGCCGCGCTCGCCGCGGGACCGGAGGCCGGAGACGACCCGTCACGGCGTTGGATCGCCGGCGTCTCCGCGGGCGCGACCTACCTGGTGCTGGCGGTCCTGTCGGGGGTGCTGGTGGCGATCGCCTCGATCGCGCCTGACGGGTTGTTGGAAGCCGTTGCGGGACTGGCGCTTCTCGCGACCTTCGGCTCGGCGGTCGTCGGTGCCTTCGAGAAGGAGGAGTTCCGCATTCCCGCCGCGCTCACGTTCGTCACCGCCGCGGCCGGCGTCACCTTCGCCGGGATCGGCGGCGCGTTCTGGGCGCTCGTGGTGGGCCTGTCGGCATACGGGGTGCTGAAGCGGCGGTGAGCGGCAGGCCGGATCAGTCCGCGGCCGCGAGCCGCTTCTTCTCCGCCTCGACGTCGAAATCGGCCTTCGGCCACTCGAGATCGAGACCCGCGAGGGCGCTGTACAACAACTCGCACACCGCCAGCCGCGAGAACCACTTGCGGTTGGCCGGGATCACGAACCAGGGCGCCGGGTCCTTGTCCGTGAGATCGAAGATCGCCTGGTAGGCCTCTAGATATGCGTCCCAGTGGGCGCGTTCGTCGAGGTCGCCGGGGTTGTACTTCCAGTACTTGTCCGGCCGGTCGAGTCGCTCGCCGAGCCGATTCTTCTGTTCGTCCTTCGATACCACCAGGCAACACTTGATGATCGTGGTACCGCTCGCGACCAGTTCGGATTCGAACTGGTTGATGATGTCGTAGCGCTTCTCCCATTCCGACCTCGGAACGAGGTCGTGCACACGTACCGGCAGCACGTCCTCGTAATGGGAGCGGTCGAAGATGCCGATCCGGCCGGCGGCCGGCAAGGCCTTGTGGATGCGCCACAGGAAGTCGTGCTGCAGTTCCTCCGGCGTCGGCTTGCCGAATCCCTTGATGGCCAGACCCTGTGGGTCGAGCAGGCCGCCGACGTGGCGCACGATGCCACCCTTTCCCGCG
Source organism: Gordonia aurantiaca (assembly GCF_039939235.1). Classification (NCBI taxonomy): domain Bacteria; kingdom Bacillati; phylum Actinomycetota; class Actinomycetes; order Mycobacteriales; family Gordoniaceae; genus Gordonia; species Gordonia aurantiaca. The sequence continues at coordinate 360,738 of NZ_JBDUUF010000001.1, forward strand.
GTGTCCATGCCCTGCAACACCAGCAACACCGAGCGGTGGTCGCCGGAACGGCCGTTGGCGTACAACAACTCCTGCAGCTCGGCCAGTTTCGCGCCGCGCTCGGCGAGGAGTTCGGCGCCGAGGTCCTTGTCGCCGTCGAATCCGGGAGTCGAATCGGGGTCGAAGGAGGCGATCTGACCGACGGCGCTCGCGCGTAGGACCTCGGCGGCGGGGGCTGACCATCCTTTGCTCATGGGGCGTCCTCTCGGGTCTCCACGTCGGGTGGGAAGAGCGGACCGCCACCGAAGGCGCCGCGATGCGAATCCGGCGGCGTCCCGTCGTTGTTCACGATCCCGTAGCGCGCGCCGAGTTCCGCGGTGATCAGGGTGTGCCCGTTCACGTCGGCCAGTTGCGGATCGGAGGCGAGCCGGGAGATGACCCGGCCCACGAACTCCGGGTCCTCGGCACGCTCGAGCGAGAATCCGGCGAACTCGTCGACGCCGAGCGACAGCAGGAGTTCGGTGCGGATCAGGCCGAGCCACAACGACACCGCGGTCACCCCGGTGCCCTTCAGCTCGGCGGCCATGTCGGCTGCCATCTTGTCGAGGGCGGTCTTGCTCATGCCGTAGAGCACCGAATGCAGGTGTCCGCGCGAGCCGAACGACGAGATGTTCGCGATGAGCCCGCTGCCCTGTTCGGTCATCGTCCGGGCAGCGTATACCGACGCGACGTAGTGGGCGCGCAACCCGACCCCGATCAGGGTGTCCCAGTCGTCGACGGGCCTCTTCCAGAACGGGTCGGAGAATCCGCCGAACCCCTTCGGCGATGCCCATGCGTTGTTGACCAGCAGGTCGAGCCGCCCCTGCGCGTCGGCGATCGTCTCGAAGACGTCGGCGACCGCGGTGTCGTCGGTGTGATCGCACGCGAGCGCGAGGGCGCCCTCGGGTCCGGTCCCGTGACGAGAGGTGACGTAGGTGGTCCAGCCGTCATCGACGAGCGCACGCGCGATCCCGAACCCCACACCCCGGCTCCCGCCGGTCACCAGTGCGACCCGGGTCATGAGCCGGTGGGGGCGTCGCTGGCGTCGGCGCCGGCGACATCGGAGTCGGGTGCAATGGAGTCGGCGACATGGGAGTCGGGGGCATTGGAGTCGGGGGCATGGGAGTCGGGGGCGTCCCCGGGCGGTTCCGGCAGTGGCGGCGGCGCGGCCATGAACGCCTCCCGCGACCCCTCGACCGCGGCGATGCCGACGACCGAACTCCAGACCATCATCGTCAGGTAGTCGACGACCTGGTCGGCGTCGAGTGTGCGGCTGGTCATCCACCAGTCGACGACGTGCTGGATGCCCCCGACGAGGGCGTTTGCCCACAGTTCCGCCCCCGTGGTGTCGGAACCGCGCTCGGCCATGCGCATCACCATGCTGCTCATGACCAGCTGCGAGACGAGCCGGACCGACTCGGCCGGGGCGGGGGAGGACGTCGGGGAGCTGGCGAGCGCGAACCGGTAGAGATTCGGTTCGTCGTCGACCGCATGGACGTACACACCGATGATGGTGTGGGTGAGCGTGTACTCGTCGACGTCGTCGGAGATCGCATCGGTCAGTCGCGGCCAGATGGTCGTCTCGAAGAACCGGAGCGTGGCCGCGACGCCGAGATCGCTCTTGTCGGTGAAATACCGGTAGAGCACCGTCTTGGACACGCCGATGTGGGCGGCGATCTCGTCCATGCCGACGTCCGCGCCCAGTTCACGGACCGCGGAGATGACCCCGTCGGTCAGCTCGGTGCGGCGGGCGAGCTTGTGCTTCTCCCAGCGCTGCTTGCGTCCGTCGGGCTTGCCGCCGCCGGTCTCGGTGACCGTGGTCAGCACCTGTTCGAGGCCGCGCGTCACATTGGCCGCAGCCGCCATCGCGGCACGCGCGGCGGCTGCGGGATTCGGGCGGTTGGCCATCACGCAGCCAGCGTAGTCGGTTGATGGGTGACACTGGTGCCATGGCATCGACAGTGATCCCAGGAGTCGCCGACGAGCCGGGGGGAGAGGCGACACCGCCGTCCGCCCCGGGATTCGGTGTGGACTCCGCCGGCGACGCCCGCCGGCGCCGGGACCTCCGCAAGATGAAGGCCGTCGCGACCGGGTTCCTGGTGTTCGCGGCCCTCGTGTACCTGCTCACCCGCTACATCGAGCATCGCGACGGCGACGACGTGGCCGCCTGGGTCGGCTTCGTCCGGGCGGCGTCGGAGGCCGGCATGGTCGGTGCCCTCGCCGACTGGTTCGCGGTGACCGCGCTGTTCCGGCATCCGCTGGGCCTGCCCATCCCGCACACGGCGCTGATCCGGAAGAAGAAGGACGACATCGGCGACCAGCTCGGTGGGTTCATCGAGGAGAACTTCATGACGCCCGACGTCGTGGTCCGGCGCGCCGAGCAGATCGACCTGCCCCGCCGACTGTCGACCTGGGTCGCGGACCCGAAGAACCAGCCCCGCATCTCCGCGGAGGCGGCGCGCGCGATCCAGCTGGCGTCGGAGATGCTGCGCGACGAGGACGTCGAGCAGCTGATCCAGGCCGCACTCAAGTGGGCCGCCGAACCCGAGTGGGCGCCGCCGACCGGCCGCATCCTTGAGCAACTGATCGCCGAGGACCGGCTCGAACCGGTCTTCCAGATGCTGTGCGACCGCGCGCACGAATGGGCCCTCGGCAGCCAGGACGTCATCGACCGCGTCGTGGACCGCGACGGTCCGCAGTGGACTCCGCGGTTCGTGAACGCACTGGTGGGCGACAAGATCTACCGCGAGCTCGTCGAGTTCACCTTCAAGGTGAAGAACGACCCGGGCCACGAATTGCGCCGTGCCATGCACGAATTCGTGGAGAAGTTCGCCGACGACCTGCAAAACGACCCGGAGATGATCGCCAGGTTCGAGAACATCAAGCAGGAGTTGGTCGGTCGCGACGAGGTGACCGGCGCGGCGTCGACCGCGTGGAAGACCGGCAAGGCCGTCATCGAGCAGATGCTCGACGATCCGAACTCGACGTTGCGGAACACCCTCGCCGACTCGATCATCCAGCTGGCCACCAGGATTCGGGACGACCGGCCGCTGCAGGAGAAGATGAACGGCTGGGTGGCGCGCGTCGCCCATCACATCGCCGCGAACTACTCGCAGGAGATCATCTCGGTCATCACCGACACCGTGCGCGGCTGGGATGCCGACGACACGAGCCGCAAGATCGAACTGCAGGTGGGTCGTGACCTGCAGTTCATCCGGATCAACGGAACCGTGGTCGGCGCGCTGGCCGGCCTGGCCATCCACACCGTGTCGGTGTTGATCTTCCACTGATGTCGATCATCCGCTGCTGTCGATCATCCGCTGACGTCGGTCGAGTACCGGTGTCGATTCTGCGCTGACCGGCGGAGGCCACGCCGGTGAGACATCCGGCACGCGGGGACGCCGAATGTGGCACACACGGATTTGCAGTGTGCTTGCACGTGCTAGCACCTGCGCCGATACTGAGGGAATGCGGGGGTGCCCGGGTGGTTCTCGGCCGCCCCGCGGAGAACGACCCTGCGAACGGAGCGTGATGAAGCGCGAGAAGGACGAGGCTTCCCTCGACGCCGCCGGCGGCGAGGCCGAGTCCGGCGACGCTGCGTCGGGCAACTCGCCGGACGGGGACGGGAACCACACGGCCGGCGCGGTGGAAGCCGTCGAGGCGGTGGCCAACGCGGCCCAGGATGCGGTGACGAATGCGGCCCAGGACATCGGGGCCTTCATCCGATCGCAGCGTGTCGCGGCGAAGGTGTCGCTGCGACAGCTCGCCGAACGGGCCGGGGTCAGCAATCCTTATCTCAGTCAGATCGAACGCGGACTGCGCAAACCGTCGGCGGATGTCCTCGCCCAGATCGCCAAGGGCCTCAGGGTATCCGCGGAGGTCTTGTATGTGCGCGCGGGAATTCTCGAAGAACGCCCCGCGAGCCCGGTTCGTGATGCTCTGATCGCAGATGACTCGATCAACGAACGCCAGAAGCAGATGCTGTTGGAGATCTACGAGTCCTTCCGCAAGGAGAACGCCAACGAGTCGAACGGCCATGAGTAGCTGAGCCCTAGCCGCTGATGAGCCCGGATCCATCAACGAGTGCGCAAGAGAGCCGACCGAGGAGAAGCTGCATGAGCGAGAACCCGTTGACAGCGGCAGTGGGACAGGTGGCCGCGTTGCTGGCCGAGGTCCGGGGGCGGGGTGAGGCCGCGTCCGAGCAGGCGCAATCCCGCATCGCGGAGACCCAATCGAGGCTCGCCGAGACCGTCGAACAGACCCAGGCGCGACTCGCCGAGACCGCCGAGCAAGCGCAAGCGCGACTCGCCGAGACCGTCGGGCAGACCCAGGCGCGCATCCAGGGTTCCCGCGACGAGGCGCAGGCAAGGATCGACGAGGCGCTCGCAACGGCCCTCGCGATCTTCGAGGAGGCGAGGTCGAAGCTGTCGACGTTGCCGGTGGAGCTGCCCGTCGAGATCGAGGAACTGCGGGCACGGTTCTCGACCGAAGAGCTGCGGAAGGTCGCTGAGGCGTATCTCGCGGTCGCGGCCGGATTGTTGACCGCGCTGTCGGAGCGGCGGGACGAGGCCGTCGAGAGGTTGCGGTCGCGGCCGGTCGTCGGGGCCAACCTGCCGAAGCTGGAGAAGGTCTACAACGACGCGGTCGGGCTCACCGAGGAGGCGCTGGGGACGATCTCGGAGCAGACGCGGGCCGTCGGCGAACGCGCACTGCGCCTGGCCGGACTGAGCGAGGACGCCGAGCCCGCGAGGTCCCCGGAGAAGGACGCGCCGAAACCCGCCGCGGAGGCCGCGCCGCTGACCGATGCCGAACCGGAGGAGCCCACGAAGAAGGCGTCCGCGCAGAAGGCGTCCGCGCAGAAGGCTCCCGCGAAGAAGGAGCCCGCGACCGAGGCCGCGGCCGAGGAGGCTCCTGTGCAGGAGCCCACCCCACAGAAGCCCACCCCACAGAAACCCACCGCACAGAAGCCCACCGCACAGAAGCCCACCGCACAGAAGCCCACCGCACAGAAGCCCACCGCACGGCAAGCTCCTGCGAAGAAGGCGTCCGCGAAGAAGGCTCCTGCGAAGAAGGCGTCCGCGACGAGGGCTGCGGCGGACCGGGCCGCCGCCAAGCGAACCCCTGCGAAGAAGACGGCACCCAAGAAGACGACGGTGAGGACGGCCAGCGCTGCCCGCGCCGCGGCCGCCAAGGCGACGGCCGACAAGGCCACCGCGAAGAAGACGGCGGCGAAGCAGACGGCGGCGAAGCAGACGGCGGCGAAGCAGACGGCGGCGAAGCAGACAGCGGCGAAGCAGACGGCGGCGAAGAGGACGGCCAAGAAGGCGCCTGCCAAGCAGGCCACCGCACAGCAGGCCACCGCACAGCAGGCCACCGCCAAGAAGGCCACCGCCAAGAAGGCCACCGCCAAGAAAGCCGCGGCCAAGAAGGCGCCTGCCAAGAGGACCGCTCCGAAGGCGAACTGAGCCTCGGATCGGTCACCGCCCGATCCGAGGGCCGATCGTCACCGCCCGATCCGAGGGCCGGTCGCCCATGGACCACCTGGGCTTCTGGGTCGTCCGCGTGGGGCTTTGATACAAGCGTGACGTCCGCGACTACAGTGTTGGCGTGGACTTCTTCACCGTGATGGCGGCCGGACAGAATCTGATCCTGTTGGCGCTGACGGTTGTCGCGGGTGTCGCCGCGGTCGTGTGTCTGATCCACGCGGCCATCCAGCGGGCCGACGCGTTTCCGGCGGTCGATCGTCAGACCAAGGTGATCTGGGTGTCGATCCTTGCCGGGGCGACGCTGTTCATCTGGTTCTTCCAGGCCCCGTCGCTGCTGTACATCGTCGGCGTGGTCGCGATGCTCGTGTATCTCGTCGACGTCCGCAAGCGGGTCGACGACATCCAGGGCAAGTCCTGGTTCAGCAAAAAGGCCTGATGCACAGTGGCGGAGTATCGGATCAACGACCTGGCCGAGGCGTCGGGTGTCAGCGTTCGCAACATCAGGGTCTACCAGGACCGGGGACTGCTCCCGCCGCCCACGATCCGCGGTCGTGCCGGCTGGTATTCGGATCAGCACCTCGTTCGCCTGAACCTCATCTCCCGCATGCTCGAACGCGGGTACACCTTCGCGACGATCAGTGAGCTGCTCCATGCCGCCCACCACGGCATGCGCGTGGAGCAGGTGCTCCGCGGTTCACCCAAGGGCGGCCGGTTCCGCAACTTCAAGCGCGCCGCGACCATCACCATCGCCGAGCTGAAGAAGACGCTCAACGCCACCGACCGGTCCATCGCGCTCAGCCAGAAACTCGGGCTGCTGGTCAAGGACGGAACCCACTACGCCATCAAGAACCCCGAGCTGCTCGAGGGTGCCGAGGTCCTGGTGAAGGCCGGGGTCGATCTCGAGCTCCTGCTCGACCGATGGGTGCGGGTCCAGGAGGATCTCGAGGACGTCGCCAAGAGCTTCGTCTCGATCATCACCGACAAGTACTTCGACGAGAACCTGCCGGACCTGGGTGAAAAGGGCGTCAGCAAGATGGCCGACCTCATCCAGACGGTGCGCCCGATGGCGCACGACATCGTCGAGTCGACCTTCCGCAAGGCCCTCGACGAGCAGATCTCGAAGGCGATCGGCGAGGCCGCGACATACTTCGACGCCGCCCGCGACGACGCCCAGGCCTCCGACATGGGCGAGGACGGGCGCGAGAAGTCCGGCCCGGGCTACGAGACAACGGACATTGGTACATTGAACACCGACACGGGACGCTGAACCTGACGGCGTCCCTCGGCGGCGGATCACCTGATCCGCCCGAATGCGAGGAGTGCCGGTGAACACGAAGTCGTTGGCCAAAGTGGGCGGGATCGCGACCGCGATCGGCGCCGGGGCGATCGGGGTGGGCGTCGGAACCGTCCTGCTCGGGATCACTCGTGAGGCGCTGCGGGTCGCACCGGCCGTCGACGACGGCCCCGACGAGCTGCTCTCCGAGCCCCGGGTCGCGCCCCGCCGGCAGGTGGTGCGCACGCCCGACGGCACCGGGCTGAACGTCGAGATCTACGGCGCCGACGACGACGATCCCGCCGGCGACGTCTTCGTCATGGTCCACGGCTGGACCTGCAACACCGCGTACTGGTACCCGCAGATCAACCACCTCATCACGCCCGAGGCCGGAGACCGCCGCGTCATCGTCTACGACCAGCGCGGCCACGGCCGGAGCGAGCGGGGACGCCGCCGCCCGACGGTCGCCATGCTCGGACAGGATCTCGATGCGGTGCTCGAGGCCACCGTGCCCGCCGGTCGCCGCGCGATCCTGGTGGGCCACAGCATGGGTGGCATGACCATCATGTCGTGGGCGCAGCAGTACCCGGACAAGGTCGGCACCCGGGTCTCCGCGGTCGTGCTGGTATCCACCGCGGCCAAGGCCGTCATGGAGAACCACGGACTCGTCCCCGTGGACCTGCCCGCCTACGCGCGGCGGTTCACCCCGGTCACCACCAAGGCGATCACCTCGGTGCCCGTCCCGATCCCGAAAACGCCTCTGGGCGTGCGCTTCTCGCACTATCTCGCGCTGGGTCCGAACGCGCGCAAGGCGCACGTCGAGTTCGTCGACGAGATGGTCGGCGCCTGCCCGCCCCGCGCCCGCGCGGGCTGGGGTTCCGCGATGGGCAGGCTCGACGTGACCGCCGGGCTCGAGGCGCTGACCGTGCCGACCGTCGTGGTCGTCGGCACCGAGGACCGGCTCACCCCGCCCAAGCACGCCGAACAGATGGCGGAAGTGCTGCGGCGCAACGGTTCTCTGCGTGATCTCGTCGTCTACGAGGGTGTCGGCCACATGTCGAGCATCGAGGCGGCCGAGTCCTTCGACGAGATGCTCGAAGACCTCGTCGCCGAGGTCTCCGACAACGTCGCCGAGGTCTCCGACAACGTCGCCGAGGTCTCCGACAACGAGAAGGCCGGACAGCGGCTCGGCTGAGAGCCGCCGCGCTCCGGCGGGATGTTCGCCGGAGCGGGGACGTCGGTCAGAGCGAGCAGTTCACGAAGACCGGCTCGGGCTCGAGGGTGACCCCGAAGACATCGAACACCCCGTCGCGCACCTGACGGGCCAGTCCCAGGAGTTGCTCGGTGGTGGCCGAGCCCCGATTCGTCAGTGCCAGGGTGTGTTTCGTCGACAGTCGCACGGGTGAGTCGGGTCCGGGGTGGCCACGCGAGAACCCCGCGCGCTCGATGAGCCAGCCGGCGGAGAGCTTGATCGCATGTGCTCCCGCCGGTGCGTTCGGCTGCGGTCCCGCGGGGTAGGTGGGGATGGTGACGTCCTCGCCGACGCGTGCGGCGATCCGGTCGAGGATCTCCGGGGCGTCGTCCCCGGGGACGATCGGGTTGGTGAAGAACGACCCGGCGCTCCAGGTGTCGAAGTCGTCGGGGTCGAGGACCATGCCCTTGCCGCGTCGCAGTTCCAGCACGGCCTCGCGGGCGGTCGCGGCGTCGACGCGTTCACCCGGTTCGACGCCGACCTTCGAGGCCAGTTCGCGATAGCGGATCGGCCGGCTCCGGCGGTCGTCGTTCAGCCAGAAGGACACCGCGACCACGACGAAATCGTGGCGGTGCTTGAGGTTGCTGGTGCGGTAGCCGAGGCCCAGTTCGCCCGGGGACACCCAGCGCAGCGTGCCCGACCTGCGGTCGAGAACCTGCACCGAGCGCAGGATGTCGGCGACCTCGACGCCGTAGGCGCCGACGTTCTGTACCGGCGTCGCGCCCGCGGCGCCCGGGATGCCCGACAGGCACTCGAGCCCGCCGTACCCGGCGTCGACGGTCGCGGCGACCAGCTCGTCCCAGTTCACGCCCGCGTCGGCGACCACATGGGTGCGTCCCGACTCGCGACCGGTGTCGAAGGCGATCCGGTCGCTGCCCAGGACCACGGCCGTGCCGTCGAACCCGGCGTCGCCGATCACCAGGTTGGAACCGCCACCGATGACGAGCACCGGCTCGGACCTCGCGTCGAGCTCGGTGATGGTCTCGACGATGGTCCGGGTGTCGGTGCAGCGCACGATCTCGCGGGCGGGTCCGCCCAGCCGCAGGGTGGTCAGCTCGGCGAGGGGAGCGCTCAGGGGCGCCTGCGTGTCGGTCACGCTCTAAACGTTAACCGGCGGGCTGTAGCGTTCTCCGCATGGCGAGCAAGCTTTCCCATTCGGTGTCCTACCCGTTCTCGACGCAGCGGCTGTGGGCGATCTACACCACAGAGCAGTACTGGCACGAGCTGGTCGAGCGGATGAACTCCGGCCACGGCTATGTGGAGAAGGTGTCGATCGCCGGCGACGCCGTCACCGTCGAGATGAGCCAGGGCATCCCGGCCGACCGGCTGCCGTCGGCGGTCACCAAGGTCATGCCCGGCGATCTCCGGATTCCGCGCAAGAACACCTATCGCCTGGTCGGCGACCGGATCGAGGGCGACATCCACGCGACCGTCGAGGGTGCGCCGGTCCCGGTGAACGTGACGGGCCGCATCGTGACCAGCGGCGATCCGGCGGTGAGCGAGTGCGCCGCGGAGGTCTCGGTCAACCTCCCGCTGTTCGGTGGGAAGATCGAGAAAGCCGTGGTCGACGAGCTGGTCGGCCTGCTCGATCACGAGCGGGGCCACACCGTCGATTTCGAGGCGGAAAATCCGCTGACGTAGCCTGGTCAGCATGGCACGACGGCTCAGCTACTCCGCCCGCTACCCCCAACCCGCGGAGAAGCTCTACGAAGCGCAGAGCATTCGGCAGTACTGGGAAGACATGATGGCGGGATTCCAGATGATCTCGCCGCACTGCGAGGTCGACTCCTTCACCTCCGACGAGACCGGCATCCGGGTCGTCCTGAAGCAGACGATCGGTCGTGACCAGCTGCCGCCGCTCGCGCAGACGGTGATGATGAAGGACATGGTCATCACGCGTGAGGAGACCCTCGGTCCGTTCGATCCGGACAACACCAAGGGGACCTACAACGCGTCGATCCCCGCCGGTCCGGGCAGCCTCAACGGGTGGCAGGAGCTGTTCCCGACCGAGGACGGCTGCACGATCCGCCGGACGAGCGAGGCCAAGGTCTTCGTGCCCTTCATCAACGGCAAGCTCGAGCAGATGATCCTCATCAACCTTGTCGACCTGTTCCGGGCCGAGGCCGAATACGCCAAGGACTGGATTCACAAGAACCTGTGAGCGCGGTCCTCGCCGGGCGAAGCCCCGTGCGAGGACCGATCGGCCGCGTGACCCGCGGAACCACCAGCATCAACAGGCTGCGCCGCGTGGATCGGTGGATGACGCACGAACCCGCCGTGGTCGCGGCCCTCGGTGTCGCACGCCCTCTTGTCGTCGACCTCGGGTACGGCGCCCGCCCAGACACCTGCGTCGAGATGGCCGGACGCCTCCGTCGCGTCGCCCCGGACCTCGAGATGGTGGGACTCGAGATCGACCCGGACCGGGTCGTCGAACCCCGTGACGGAGTGCGATTCGCCGTCGGCGGGTTCGAACTGGCCGGCCTGCGCCCGCGCGTGGTGCGCGCCTTCAACGTGCTGCGCCAGTACGACGAGGACGAGGTCGCCGGCGTGTGGGCACAGCTGCGCGCCGGCATCCATCCCGACGGCGTGATCGTCGAGGGGACCTGCGACGAGATCGGCCGGCGTTGTTCGTGGGTGATGCTCGACGCCGCGGGCCCGGTCAGCTTCACGCTCGCCTGGTCGCCCGAACACTCCGAACGGCCTTCGGACCTGGCGCCGCGCCTGCCGAAGGCGCTCATCCACCGCAATGTGCCGGGGGAGAGGATCCACGATCTGCTGCGTCTGGCGGATCAGTGCTGGGACACCGCCGCGCCGCTCGCGCCGTACGGGCCGCGGGTCCGGTGGCGTCACGCGCAGGAGCTGCTGCGTGAACGCGGCGTCGCGTGCACGGTCTCGCGGCGACGGATGACCGACAACATCCTCACCGTCCCGTGGGAACTGGTCGCACCCTGACCGGACTCCGGTGAGCCGCACCGGCGCGGGCACTACTGTTGCCCTCATGCGTGTGGCACTTGCCCAGATCAGCTCGTCCGACGATCCGAACGAGAACCTCGCGACCCTGCGCGCGGCCACCGAGGACGCCGCATCCCGTGGCGCCCGCCTCGTCGTGTTCCCCGAGGCGACCATGTGCCGGTTCGGCGTCCCGCTCAAGCCGGTGGCCGAGGACCTCGACGGACCGTGGGCCGGCAGGGTCTCCGAGATCGCGCAGGCGTCGGGGGTCACCGTCGTCGCCGGGATGTTCACCCCGTCGGAGGACGGCCGGGTCTTCAACACGGTGCTGGTCGCGCAGCCGGACGGAACCCGCCTGCGCTACGACAAGATCCACCTCTACGACGCCTTCGGGTTCTCCGAGTCGAAGACCGTCGCGGCCGGGTCCCGGCCGCTGACCTTCGACGTCGACGGCGTCACGGTCGGGGTCGCCACCTGCTACGACATCCGCTTCCCGCGGCTGTTCACCACTCTCGCCCGACGCGGCGCACAGCTCATCGTGGTCCCCACCTCGTGGGGTTCGGGACCCGGCAAGCTCCACCAGTGGCAGATCCTCGCCACCGCCCGCGCACTGGACTCGACGACCTTCGTCGCCGCGGTCGGGCAGGCGCTCCCGACCGACGAGACCGTGGCCTCCTCGGGTGCGCCGACCGGCATAGGACACAGCCAAATCACAGACCCTTTCGGTACGGTGGTCGCCGCATACGACGAGACGGTCCGCGTCGACGTCCACGAGCTCGACCTGGGCCTCGTGGACAAGGCCCGGACGCAGTTGGCGGTGCTCGCCAACGAACGCGAGCTGCCCGCCGCTGAACCGCTCCATCAGGCCGACGACCGAGGACGGAACCAATGAGCGACGACACGACCCCCGAGGGCCCGGCGCCCGAGAACGCGACCCCCGAGGGCGCGGCGCCCGAGAACGTGACCCGCGAGGGCGCGGCGCCCGAGAACGTGACCCGCGAGGGCGCGGCGCCCGACAGACCCGGCGACGAATGGCGCCCGGTCGGCGGTGACGACGCCGCGTCGACCGGCGAGACCCGGCACCTCCCGACCGAGAAACTGCCGCCCGGCCCGATTCCCCCGGCGCCCCAGGCCTATTCGCAGGTGCCGCCCTCCGAGGCGGACACCACCGATCTCTCCGGCGGCTCGCGCCCGCCGACGGCCGTGTACGGACCCGGCGACCAGCCCTTCACGGACACGTCGAGTGCGCCGCTCGGACCCGACCCGACCGGCAGCGGTCAGGTGATGTACTCGCCGGCCGGACGCCGCAGCACGGGCAAGATCGTGGCCCTGAGCCTGGTCGCGGTGTTGCTCGTCGGCGTCATCGCCGCCGTCGGCGGTGAGCTGTATCTGCGCAACAAGGTCACCGACTGCCTGGAGAAGTCGTTCAGCGGGCTCACCGGCGTCCCGACCTCGGTGTCGCTGAGTCGCAAGCCGATCATTCTGCAGGGCACCGGCGACATCCCGTTCGTCCAGGTCGACACCAAGGACGACAGCAGCCCCGACGCGGTGCGACTGCACATGCGCGCCGACGGGATCTCGGGTGACGACACGACCACCGACATCCGCAGCCTGCAGGGACAGGGCTTCGTTCCCTACGAGCGGATCGTCGAACTCAGCAAGGAGAACGCGCCCGCCGCCGGGCAGGGCACCGGTAACGGCGCGGCGCAGGTCGGCACGGTCGAGGAGATCACCGGCAACGCCACCGACGGCACGTTCGACGTGCAGGCCTCGTTCCCGGTCATGTTCTTCGCGGTGCCGGTGTCGGCGACGATCAAGCCGGTCGTCAACGACGGGCGGGTCGATTTCGAGGTGGTCAAGGCCAGTGCCCTGGTCTTCGGCATCCCGCCGGACTTCGCACAGCAGATCGTCGACCAGGTCACGGAGTCGGCGCTCGGACCGTTCTTCGACGAGGTGCAGGTCGACCAGCTGAAGGTCACCGACACCGGGCTCGAGTTCGCGATCAGCGGGTCCGACGTCCAGCTGACCAGTGAGATGACCGGCAACCAGCAGAGCAGCTGCGCCTGATCGGGACCACGTCGCGCCTCAGTCCGTCCCGGGCGGATCGGCGCGGTGCACGAAGAGGCTGGGTCCGTCGGTGAGCGTGTACCGGGCGCGGACCGGCGCGTTCCAGCGTCGCGCGTAGTAGTCCGACATCACCGGGTCGGCGGTGGTGGTCACGACGACCCATCCCCTGCGCAGGCCGTCGCGGACGATCGGGTCGACGAGCGCGGTCAGCGTGCCGTTGCGCCGGTGATCGGGGCGCACCAGCGCGAACATGATCGAGAGCGGCTCGTCGGCGACCGAGGCGTCGGCCGCCTTGGTCCGTAGCTCGGTCAGCCGCTGTGGAAATCCCGGCAGCGCGCGAACCCAGTGGTTGTTCTGCGCCTTCAGCTCCTCGCTCACCGGCGCCGACCGCCGGCCGGGCTCCGAGAACGCCACCAGGGCGATGAGGTCGCCCGCGGCGTCGAACGTCCCCTTCAGACCGGCGAGGTTCTCGGCGAAGAGGAGTTCGCCGTACCAGCGATAGGCGTCCGACGGAGCGTCCTCGCCGAGCAGCCAACGGTACATCGGCACTTCCTGTAGTCCGCTCTCGAGCAGGTCGAGTGCGGCCTCACGATCCTCCTCGGTCATCGGCCGGGTCTGGGTCGCCGAGGTGTCGGTGAACCCGGATTCAGGACTGCGTGGGGTCATGGGTCCATACCAGCACACCGGAAATCCCGGGGTCCTCGATTCGGACGTGCCAGGGTGTTGGGTACGGTTCCGATCAACGTAAGTCCGCTTCTCTCACCGGTTCGGAGTGTGTCGCCCCATGACCGTCGGTCGCTCGCTGCGCGGAAGTGAGGTGCGGGCACTCCTCGCGCTCATCGGAGCGGCGGTGCGCGCATATCCGTGGGCGGTTGCGGGTTTCGCGGTCTTCCAGCTCGCCACCGTGCTGACGTCGCTGGCGCAGCCCGCGCTGAACGCGGCGATCATCGACGACGGTGTGCTGCGCGGCGACACCGAGACCATCAAGCTCGTCGGCCTGGCGATGCTCGCGGTGGCCGTGGTGAATCTCGGGGTCGCGATCGGCGCGACCTACCTCGCATCGCACGTCTCGTCCGCCGCCGCCCGCGACCTGCGGAAACGGATCAACGAACGCATTGCCGCCTTCACCGACCCGCAGGTGGCCGGGGTCGGGCTCTCGAGCCTGCTCACCCGGTCCACCGGGGACGTCGGACAGATCCAGGCATTCCTCTACATCTCGCTGACCGTGGTGGTGACCGGGCCCCTCATGTTGCTCGGCGCGCTGTCGCTCTCGCTCGCGCAGGGCTGGCGGATGGCGCCGATCATCGTGGTCGCGGGATGCGTGCTGGCGGTGGCGGTCACGATCCTCATGCGACGCCTCGTGCCCTGGGCGGCGAGTCTGCAACGGCGCCTCGACAGCGTCAACCGCCTCTTGCGGGAGCAGCTGCGGGGGATCGCGGTCATCCGCACCTTCCGGCAGGAGGACCGCGAACGCACCCGGTTCGCGGTCGAGAACGACGAACTGACCCGCACCGCGCTCAACCTGGGTCGCATCCAGGTCATGATGCTGCCGACCATCACGGTCGTGGCCAACCTCGCGTCGGTGGTGGTGTCCGCGCTGGGTGCGATCTTCGTGGACCGCGGCCAGATGCAGATCGGCCAGATCACTGCGACCGTCGGCTACCTCGCCCAGATCCTGCTCGCGGTGTCGATGCTGACCGTCATCGCCGGCGTCATCCCGCGGGCGGTGACGAGCGCCGCGCGCGTCACCGAGGTGCTGGACACCGACACGCTCGCCTCGGGGGACGCGGGGCCGGAAGAGACGAGCAGCCCGCCCATCGTCGTGTTCGACGCGGTGACCGTCGGCTACCCGGGCGCGGAGGCGCCCGCGATCGACGGGGTGTCCCTGACCTGCGCGGCCGGGACGGTCACCGGCGTCATCGGCGGCACCGGCAGCGGCAAGTCGACGCTGCTGTCGCTGGTGCTGCGGTTCGCCGACCCGACCTCGGGCGCCGTGACCTGGGACGGACGCGACCTCGCCGGGATCGCGCCGGCGTGGGTGCGCGCCCGCTCGGCCTTCGTCGGGCAGGGGGCGTCCCTGATCACCGGCACCATCGCCGACAACCTGCGGCTCGGCCGGCCCGATGCGACCGACGACGAGCTGTGGGAGGCCCTCGAGGTCGCCGCGGCCGCCGACTTCGTCCGGGAGCGGTCCGGCGGTCTGCAGGCCGCCGTCGCACAAGAGGGCCGCAACTTCTCCGGCGGTCAGCGGCAGCGACTCGCGCTCGCCCGCGCGATCCTCCGCCGGCCGCCGCTCTACGTGCTCGACGACCCGTTCAGCGCCCTCGACGTCGACACCGAGGCGGTGATCATCGAGCGGCTCCGCCGGATTCAACCGGACGCGACGATCCTCATCGCGGCTCAGCGTGTTTCGTCGGTCCGCCACGCCGACGTCATCGGCGTCCTCGAGGACGGGAGGCTCGTCGCGGTCGGGACCGACGAGTCCCTGCGCGTCGACAGCGACATCTACGCCGAGATCGCCCACGCCCAGGCGGTGACCAATGCCTGACGCCGTGACCGCGAAGAAGGCCGGGTCGGCCGAGAAGGAGGGGGCCGCCGAGAAGGCGGGGGCAGCGACCAAGACCGGTTCGTCGGCGAAGAAGGCCGCGAGCCCGACCGCCGGTTCGCTGCGGTGGCTGATGGGGCAACTCCGGATCGGCCGGGCGCGGGCAGTCGTGATCTCGCTGTGCGCAATCGGCGCCGCGGTGGCGGGGGTCGTCGCCCCGATCCTGTTCGGCGCCATCACGAATGTGATCGTCGACGGCACGGTGGGCGATGACGCCGCGATGGACTGGAACCGGTTGTGGACCCTGCTCGGCGTCCAGCTCGCGGTCTACCTGGTCGCTGCCGCGCTCACCTACACGCAGGGGCAGCTCCTCACCCGGGCGGTGCAACGGTCGGTGGCGCGACTGCGCGAACGCATCGAGGACAAGATCCACCGGCTGCCGCTGCGCTACTTCGAGACGACCAAACGCGGTGCCCTGGTCAGCCGGCTCACCGCGCACACCGACAACGCCGCGACCGTGATCGCGCCCGTGTTGGTGACCGTCCCGACGAATGCGCTGACCCTCGTCGTGGTGACCGCGGTGCTGTTCGTCATCTCCCCGTTGCTGGCCGGGGTCGCGCTGATCGCGGCCCCGGTGTCGGCGGTGGCGTCGGTGCTCATCGCCCGGCGTTCCCGTCCCCACCAGGAGACCCGCTGGACCATGACCGCGGCGCTGACCGGGCACGTCGAGGAGGAGCTGAGCGCCCGCCGGATGCTGCAGGCGTACAACGCCGAGTCGCTCGCGGCGCTCCGTTTCGATGCCCTCAACGAGCGGTTGTTCCGCTCCACCCGGGCCGCTCAGTGGACCTCGGGCACCCTCGCCCCCGTGCTCACCGCGATCAACGCGCTGGTGTTCCTGATCCTCGCGGTGGCCGGCGGACTCATGGTCGTCGACGGGACGCTGAGTCTCGGCGCGGCGACGGTCGCGGTCATCTTCGCCCAGCAGCTCACCTCCGCGGTCCGGGAGCTCGCCGGGTTCGTGACGAAGGTGCAGTCGGGCACGGTCTCGGCCGGCAAGGTCCGCGAGGTGCTCGACGCCCCCGAC
Source organism: Gordonia aurantiaca (assembly GCF_039939235.1). Lineage (NCBI taxonomy): Bacteria > Bacillati > Actinomycetota > Actinomycetes > Mycobacteriales > Gordoniaceae > Gordonia > Gordonia aurantiaca. The sequence goes on from NZ_JBDUUF010000001.1 coordinate 377,412, forward strand.
GACGAGGCGGTCGGGGACCGGCAGTCCGGGACCTCGACACCCGAGACGGCCGGACGGCATCGGCGGCCTCCCGAGATCGTCTTCACCGACGTGTCCTTCGCCTACGAGGAGGACTCGCCGGTGCTGCGGTCGGTGAACCTGCGGCTGCCGTCCGGCACCACCACGGCGATCGTGGGGTCCACCGGCGCGGGCAAGACCACCCTGACCAACCTGCTGCAGGCGTTCTACCGGCCCACCGGCGGGACGATCACGATCGACGACCAGGACATCGCCGAACTCGGTCCATATCGGACCCGCGCCGGGATGGCGGTCGTGACCCAGGAGCCGTGGCTGTTCACCGGCACGGTGCGCGAGAACATCGCCTACGGCGTCGACGGCGACGAGGCGGCAGTCGTCCGGGCGGTCCACGACGGCCACCTCGATCAGATCGTCGCGGCCCTTCCGGATGGTCTGGACACGGTCATCGGGCAAGAGTCGGAGAACCTGAGCGCGGGGGAGAAGCAGCTCGTCACCGTGGCACGTGCGATCGCGGCGTCACCGCGCATCCTCATCCTGGACGAGGCGACCAGCGCCGCCGACCCGCGCACCGAACTCCTCGTCCAGCGGGCGCTGCACCGGCTGCGCGCCCGCACCACGACCCTCGTCGTCACCCACCGCATGGCGACCGCGGCACTCGCGGACCAGATCGTCGTGCTCGAGGGTGGCGAGATCGTCGAGGCCGGCACCCACGACGAACTCATCGCCGCGGGTGGCATCTACGCGCGCAGGTGTGGCGCGTGAGGTCCTGACCTGTACGCGGGTACCGTTTTTGTCGAATCGACCAGGTATTCGCCCGCGCGTTCGCCAAAGGCGTTTTGACAATTGCCCCCAGATGTCGACATCGGTGCCGACCCGGGAAATCCATGGTTGCCATCCGGAATGAGTGTCTCGGATTTATCGGACCGACGTGGAAATGTTGCATCGCACGTTGTAACAATTCCCGACGGGGTTCGCCGAATATGGACGGGCGTCCAAGTAGATTCCCTTGTTCGTACGAATGGCCGGCGTTGAACTGCTGTTTTCTGCTGATTTCGGCCGACGTGAAGACATATTCGTGACGGTTCTTCGAGAAGAACCCGAACAATTCCGAGATCGATATGTAACCTGACTTCCGAGCCGGAACCGAGGTGAGAACGACCGGCCGAAACCCCCGCACATCTCACCAACTCAAAGGAGAGCCCATGTCTGATGCCATCGGAGATTCGATCGACCTGAACGCGATCATCACGGGTGTGATCACCGATCTGATCACCTCCGGGTCCGACGACGCCTGAGCGCTCTCGGCACATCCCCTCACGAACCGCCCCGCACCCGTCGATGTGGGGCGGTTCGCATTGCCGGGAGAGGTTGCCGGGAAAGCGTGGGAAACGGGTCGGCTGAATCCGGGATCCGTGGGACACGCACCCCGAGCAGCCGGGGTACCCTACCGTCGATGATCAGCCGTCCATTGCGGACCGCGATGCCTGCCCGAGGCGATTCGGGCTCCGAGGAGGAGGAATTCATGCACCAGCGTCTGCGCAGAAGCGGTGTTGCTCTTGCGAAGGCATTGGGAGCCGGGGCAATGACGATCGGGCTCGCGGCGTCGGTGTCCGTGACCGCGGGGTCGGTGACCGCGGGCACGGCGTCGGCCGATCCGGCGCTGGTGTCCCCGGGCTCGTCGACCGGGCGGGTGACCGACATCGTCGTGCACTCCGACGCGATGGACAAGGACATCCCCCTCACGATCATCAAGCCGGCCGACGAGTCGAAGCCGCGCGGAGTGCTCTACCTCCTCAACGGTGCGGGCGGCGGCGAGGACGGCGCGAACTGGCTCGCGCGCACCGACATCGTCGAGTTCACCAAGAACAAGAACCTCTACGTGGTGATCCCCAATCAGGGGCAGTACAGCTACTACACCGATTGGGAGAAGCCCGATCCCAAGCTCGGCGTCCACAAGTGGTCGACCTTCCTCGGCAAGGAACTCCCGCCGGTGATCGACGCGACCTACAACACCTCCGGCCGCAACGCGATCGGCGGCATCTCCTCGTCGGGCACCTCGGTGCTGAACCTGGCCATCGAACATCCTGGCCTGTACAAGGCCGTGGGCGCCTACAGCGGATGCCCGACGACCGCGGACTACTTCGGGCAGGAGAGCATCCGGCTCGTGGTCGAGGTCCGCGGCGGCGGCGACGCCCGCAACATGTGGGGCCCCTACGGCGGTCCCGGATGGCGCAAGCACGACCCGGTCATCAACGCCGAGAAGCTGCGCGGCACCAAGTTGTACATCTCCAACGCAACCGGTCTGCCCGGTCAGTACGACAACCCGACCTACGTCCAGGACCAGAAGACGCTGGCCGACCAGATCGCCGTCGGGGGAATCATCGAGGGCGGCACGATGACCTGCACCCTGCAGCTCGTGAACCGGTTGCGGCAGCTGAACATCCCCGCGACCGTCGACCTGCCGCCGGTGGGCACCCACTCGTGGGGCTACTGGCAGGACCAGCTGCACCGCTCGTGGTCGTTCTACGAGCGGGCGCTGGCCTGATCCACGGTCCTAGTTGAAGATCACCGTCTTGCGCCCGTGGACCAGGATCCGGTCCTCGAGGTGCCAGCGGAGTCCGCGCGCGAGGACCAGGGCCTCGATGTCGCGTCCCTGACGCACCATGTCGGCGACCGAGTCGCTGTGGTCGATGCGGATGACGTCCTGTTCGATGATCGGCCCGGCGTCGAGGTCGGCGGTTACGTAGTGGCAGGTGGCGCCGATCAGCTTCACGCCACGGGCGAACGCCTGATGGTACGGCCGTGCACCGACGAAGCTCGGCAGGAAGCTGTGGTGGATGTTGATCGCGCGGCCAGCCCAGGCCTCGCACAGCTTGGGCGGCAGGATCTGCATGAAACGGGCGAGGACCACCGCGTCGGGCTGATAGCCGTCGACGATCTCGCCGAGCTGTGCGAACGCCTCTGACCTGCGCTCCCGGACGAACGGCACGTGATGGAACGGGATTCCGAAACGCGTTGCGAGGTCCTCGAGTTCGCGGTGGTTGCCGACGACTGCGCGGATCTCCGCGGGCAGCTCGCCGCGATGCGCGCGGCCCAGCAGGTCGATGAGGCAGTGGGTCTCCTTGCTCACCAGCAGCACGACGGACTTGGCGTCGCGGGAGTCGGTGAGCTTCCACTCGGTCTCCGGGCCGAGCCAGTCGGCGACCTCCGTGGCGAAACGCGCCCGCAGTTCGTCGGCGTCGTAGGGGACGGAGTCGGCGCGGATGGCCTGCCGGGTGAAGAACCAGCCGGTGTCCTCGTCGGAGTGGTAGGCCGCCTCGGTGATCCAGCCGCCGACCTCGGTGAGGAAGCTCGAGATGCGGGCGACGATGCCCATGCGGTCGGGGCATCCGAGGGTCAGGACATAGCGGTGCTCGGTCTGGTCGGTGGGGGTCGTCTGTTCGCTGGCCACGACAGTCAGTGTGCCAAGCTCGTCATTGTGACGAACACGGACCTTCGACGCGGCGACGTCGCCGCGATCATCGACCACACCCTCCTCAAGCCCGAGGCCACGCGCGCCGATGCGGAGGCCGCCGTCGCCGAAGCCGCACGGCTCGGCGTGTTCGCGGTGTGCCTGTCGCCGTCGATGTTGCCGATCGATACCGGTGACCTGCGGAGCTGTGTGGTCGTCGGTTTCCCGTCGGGTAAGCACCACTCGCTGGTCAAGGCGGCCGAGGCGCGTCTCGCCGTGGACTCCGGGGCCCGGGAGATCGACATGGTGATCGACGTCGGCGCCGCGGTGGACGGGCGCTACGACGAGGTGTTCTCCGACGTCCTCACGGTTCATGAGGCGATCGGGGACTCGGCGCTGCTGAAGGTGATCATCGAGTCCGCGGTGCTCCTCGAGCGCGGCGGCCCCGACATGGTGACCGAGGTGTGCCGCCGCGCCGAGCAGGCCGGCGCGGGGATGGTGAAGACGTCGACCGGGTTCCATCCCGCGGGCGGGGCGAGCGTCGAGGCGGTGCGGGTGATGCGCGCGGCCGTCAGCCCGCACATCGGGGTCAAGGCGTCCGGCGGCATCCGGACCGCGGAGTTCGCCGCCGAACTGATCGCCGCCGGCGCCACCCGGCTGGGTCTGTCGTCATCGTCGGCTGTGCTCGACGGTTTCCCCGAGTAGCACGTCGGCCATCACCAGGTCGGCGTTGATCGCCGCACCTGCCGAGACTCCTTCGCCCATCGCGACGGTCACCACCGCGTTGAGCGTGGTGTTGTTGCCTGCCGCCCAGACGCCGGGGACCGCGGTCGCGCCCATCGGCCCGGTCTCGATGATCTGGCCCATCGGGGTTCGTGCCAGTGTGCCGCCGAGTCGTTCGTAGAGGTCACCGCGTACCGCGAATCGCGGTGCCACGACGACGGCATCGGCCTGCAGGACGGTGCCGCCGGACAGTTCGACGCCGTCGAGGCGCGTCGTGCCGGCGTCGTCGCGGGTCCGGACCCGGTCGACGGTCGCGTCGACGATCGACACCCCGGCGGCGGAGAGTTCGGCGCGGGCCTCGTCGGTGACGGCGTCCGAGGCGTGCGCGACCAGGGTGATGTCGTCGGTGAGCCGCGCGAACAGCAGTGCCTGGTGAGCCGACATCGGGCTCGTCGCGAGCACCACGATCCGCGTGCCGCGCGCCTCGTAACCGTGGCAGTACGGACAGTGCAGCGCGTCGCGCCCCCACAGTTCGGCGACGCCGGGCAGGTCGGGGAGTTCGTCGACGAGACCTGTTGCCAGTAGGAGGCGTCGCGCCCGGACCGTGCCGCCCGACGCCAGGGACAGGGTGAACCCCTCGCCCTCCCGGTGGGCGTCGACGACGGTGTCGGAGCGGACCTCTCCGCCGTAACCGCGGACCTCGTCGCGTCCCCGGGACAACAATTCGAGCGGTGGGATGCCCTCCCGGCCGAATGCGTTGTGTGCGCCCTCGGCGGGGGCGTTACGTGGTTCACCGCCGTCGATGACGACGACCGATCGCAATGACCGGGCGAGTGTCGTCGCTGCGCTCAACCCTGCGGAGCCGCCGCCGACGATGGCGACGTCGTGATCGACAGCCGGCCGCGCGACCCACAGCCGGCGGCCGGCGGCGAGGGTGAGACCGGTGCGTCGATACAACGATGCGGGGTCATCCGGGTCGATGAGGGAATCGAGAAATGTCAGATCGGAATCGGAGAGCGCATCGCCCAGACGGTGCCGGAACTGGCTGAACCAGTGGATCGCGTATCGGGCGACCTGCTCATCGGGACCGGTGCGCGCGAGGCGGATCGTGTCCCGGTGGATCACGTCATGACCTGCCGCGCCGAGGATTTCGGTCCAGTCGGCGAGTGAATCCCACCCGGCGATGGCCGCGGCGTCGTGACATCGATCCTCGAGCCTGCCCAGCGGGGAGTCGGCGTCGGGGGAGAACCGCGGTAGACCATCCATCTCGGCGATGGCCAGGATCCCCTCCGGTGCCAGTGCGGACGCGGCCTCGCACAGCAGCGACGCGGGGTCCGCGACGTGGTGCAGCGACAGCGCGGCCCAGATGAGGTCGGGGGAGCCGAGCGGGGGCAGGCCGTCGTCGAGGTCTGCGACCACGGTGGTCACCCGCCCGGCGAAACCGCCCGCGGCCGCCCGCCGTTCGACGAGCGAGGTCATTGCGGCAGAACCGTCCACGGCGAGGAGTTGCGCGTCGGGGAAATTCCGTGCGAGCGCCTCGGTGCCGGTGCCGGTTCCCGCGCCGAGGTCGACGATTCGTCGCGGTGCTCGTCCGAGGCTGCGGGTGATGGCCGCGGCGGCGTCGTCGAGGTAACCGCCGAGGAGTTCGGCCTCCAGGTCGAGCACCGAAGCCAGGTGGGCGGGGTTGTGGTCGTGCCCGTGGTGGTCGTCGTGGTGGTGGTGCCCGTCGTGGTCGTGGTGGTGGTGGCGGTGGTGCACGTCGCGATCGTGGGAAGGGGTCATGGGGTCGACGGTAGCGCGCGTGTGCGTGCTCGGCATACTGTCTTGCGTATGGAGCAAGAACTCGATTCGGTGGTGCGTCAGCGCATCCGCGGTCTCCGGCTGGCCAAGGGTTGGACCCTCGATGCGCTCGCCGCACGGTGTCACTTGTCCCCGTCGACGCTGAGCCGCATCGAGACCGGGCACCGTCGGGTGGCGCTGGACCAGTTGGTTCCGATCGCGAGGGCGTTGGGGACGACGCTGGATCAGCTCGTCGAGGCCGCCGACGACACCGACGTCGTGATCCGACCCCAGCCGCACGCCGCCGAGGGTATGACGGTGTGGTTGCTCTCCCGGGAGAACAGTCCGCAGGGAGTGACGGTCGCGAAGATCCGCTTCGAACGAGAACAGCCGCCCGGCGACCTGCGGGTCCATCCCGGTCGTGAGTGGTTCACCGTGCTCTCCGGCGCAGTGCGGCTCCTGCTCGGCGACCGCGCGATCATCGTTCCGGAAGGGGATGCCGCGGAGTTCTCGACCATGATCCCGCATGCGATCGTCGCTCACGACGGCCCGGCCGAGGTGCTCTCGATCATGGACCATGCGGGCGAGCGGGCCCACATGCCGTCCCTGGCGTCGGTGGGCCACGACCGGCAGATCTGAGTCGCCGGGTTCGGGTTCCATCACCGCAGATCGGTAGGCTTGACGGGGTGATGACTCCCAGGACACCGGTGAACCGACGTGCCGTGCTCGCCGCGGCAGGAGTCGGGGTACTCGGGGTCGCGGTGGCGGCGTGTGCGGGCACCGGCTCGGACCGCGACCAGCCCGACGAACCGAAGGTCGAGTTGATCTTCACCCCGCCGCTCGACGGGGACCCGCCGAATCCGGTCTCCGAGGTCTCGGTGCAGGCGCGCAACGGCACGCTCAACCCCGATGTGAAGCTGACCAATCCGCGCGGCCGGGTCGTCAACGGCAGGCTGTCGGAGGACCGCACCAGTTACACGATCGCCGAGCCGCTGGGCTACGGGACCGAATACACCTGGAGCGGAACGGCTGTCGGGACCGACGGCAAGGTGGTGCCGGTCGCCGGTCGCTTCACCACGCTCGAGCCGGCGAGCCAGATCAACGTCGTGGTCAACATCGGCGACGGCCAGGAGGTCGGAATCGCCGCGCCGATCATCCTGAAGTTCAACGCCACCGTCGAGGACAAAGAGGCCGTCGAGCGGGCGCTGACGGTCACCACCACGCCGCCGACCGAGGGGTCGTGGGCCTGGCTCGGCGAGGACAACGGCTCACGCGTGCACTGGCGGCCGCGCGAATACTGGGCGCCGGGGACCAAGGTGCACATGGCCGCCAAACTGTACGGTCTCGACCACGGCGGGGGAGCCTATGGCGCCGCGGACGTCACCAGCGACTTCTCCATCGGGCGTGCCCAGGTGGTGAAGGCCGACGCCCCGTCGCACCGCATCGTGGTCCTCCGGGACGGCGCCGAGCTGATGACGCTGCCGTGCAGTTACGGCGAGGGTGCGCTCGACCGCAACGTCACCCGGTCCGGCATCCACGTCGTGACCGAGAAGTACGAAGAGTTCTTCATGAGCAACCCCGCGGCCGGGTATTTCAACATCCGGGAGCGCTGGGCCGTGCGGATCTCCAACAACGGCGAGTTCATCCACGCCAACCCGGAGACGGTGAACGTCCAGGGCACCGCGAACGTCACCAACGGCTGCATCAACCTGTCCGAGGCCGACGCCGAACGCTACTTCCGCACCGCCATCTACGGCGATCCCGTCGAGGTGACCGGCACACGACTCCCGCTGACCGAGGCCGACGGCGACATCTACGACTGGATCTTCGACTGGGAGACCTGGCAGGGCATGTCGGCCGTCAAGGGCGAGGTCACCGACTCGTCGGTGCCGGCGACGCCGCGTGGTGCGCCCACCTCGGACGCGCCGGCACCGCGCTGAACGCCTAGCCGGTCTTGATGTTCCGTCGCGCCGACGCCTGGTCGCGCGGCTTGAGCACGATCTGGTCGAGGTTGACGTGCGGCGGGCGCGACACCACGAACCCGATCACCTCGGCGACGTCCTCGGCGGTAAGCGGGGTCAGGCCCTCGTAGACCGCGTCGGCGCGTTTCTCGTCGCCGTCGAAACGCACCAGCGAGAACTCGGTCTCGACCATGCCCGGGCAGATCTCGGTGAGACGGACCGGCTTGCCGAGCAGCTCGTAGCGCAGGGTGCGGTGGGTGATCGCCTGGGCGTGCTTGGCCGAGGTGTATCCCGCGCCGTTGTCATAGGCCTCCAGGGCGGCCACCGAGGTGATGGCGACGATGAGGCCGTCCCCGGAGGCGATGAGCGCCGGGATGAGGGCCTTGGTCATGCGCAGGCTGCCGAGGACGTTGGTCTCCCACATCCACCGCCAGTCGTCGAGGTCGGCGTCGGCGACGGGGTCGAGGCCCTTGGCGCCACCGGCGTTGTTCACCAGGACGTGGACCTTGTCGAGGCCCTCCACGAACGCCGCGACCGAGTCGTCGTCGGTGACGTCGAGCTGCTTGCCGGTGCCGCCGATCTCCTCGGCGAGCTTCTGCACGCGGTCGAGGCGCCGTGCGCCGAGCACGACGTGGTAGCCCTGGCCGGCGAGCTGCCGGGCGGTGGCCGCCCCGATGCCGGAGCTCGCACCGGTGACGACGGCGATCGGACGCTGGTCAGAGGTCTGTGCAGGGGTGTCAGGACTCATGCGCCCACCTTACGACGCGATGCGAGGACGGCCCGACGGCCCGCCGCCGGGGGCACTGGCGCACTGCTACATTCGTCGCATGCATGGGGGAGTGATCCCGGCGGCGCTGCAACTGACGTCGACTCCGGCGGCCGCGGTGTTGCACGCGATCCGGGTCGGCGGGCCGGTGACCCGGGATCAGCTCGCCGAGGCGACGGGCCTGTCGGCGGCGACCATCAACCGCCAGGTCCACGCGCTCGCCGCGCACGGCCTCATCACCGAACGCCCCGATCTTGCTACACCGAAAACCATTGGGAGACCGAAGAACCCGCTGACCATCGACCGGGATTCTTTGTGTGTGGCCGGCATGCACATCGGCGCTCGTCGTACGGTCCTGGTCATCGCCGACCTCGGTGGCCGACCCCTCTACAGCCATGCGGTGCTCACCCCGGCCGGTGACCAGCAGAAGGCGGTCGAGGACCTGAGCGCGCAGCTGGCCGAGCTCGCCGGGCGGTTCGGCGGGCGACGGCTGCTGTGGGGCGGCGTCGCGATCGGCGGTGCGGTCGATGCCGAGACCGGCGTGGTCGATCACAAGGTCCTCGGCTGGCGTCAGCTCCCTGTCGGCGCGACCCTGGCGGCGCACCTCGACACCCCGGTGTCGGTGTGCGAACACGTCGAGGCGATGGCGGCCGCGGAACTGCTGCTCACCGGGCCCCGCGACACCACCGGTACCGGCCTGTTCTTCTACGCCCGTGAAACCGCCGGCATGGCAATGACTCTCGAGGGAAAGGTGCATGTCCCCGAACGCGGGGCGGGCACCATCGCGCACCTTCCGGTGACCGCTCCGGTCCTCGCGCCCGGTCTGGCCAGGGTCCGGCTGCAGAACGTCATCGGCGACGACGCCGCGCTCGCCGCCGCGCAGCGTCTCGGCATCGATCCCGACTCCGCGCGGATCGTGGACGAACGCGCACGCGTTCTCGGCGAGGCCGTCGCGCTCATCCGTGACGTGATCAACCCCGACACCATCGTCGTGGCGGGCGACGCCTTCTCGGCGCATCCGCATGGTCTCGCGCCGGTGCAGGCCGCCTTCGACGAGGCGACCACATTGGAGTGGCCGCTGGAGATCGCGCCGTCGAGATTCGGTGTGCACGTTCAGGAAAGCGCTGCCGTGGTGGTTGCGCTCAGCGTCATCTACGCAGATCCGATCGCCGCGGTCGCAACCCTCTGACCCGCAGGCACCGCCGGCGCGGTGTTCCCGACCGCCCACAGGCGATGTGCTCCGGCACGATTCTTCACCTACGGTGGGGGCATGACGATGCCCCGCGATGTGTCCGCCCGACTCGAGGTGGCCATCGACGACCCCACCGAACTGGAGATGCAGCTCACCGTGGCCAAGCTGCCCGGGCTGCAACTGCAGGAAGAGCTGAAGATCGAGCTCGACGGGCAGACCGTCGCGCCCGAGGAGATCATCGCCGACCACGGTTCGCGTATTCACCGCATGCAACTCGATCGCGGCCTGCTGACCATCGACTACACCGCAGAGGTGCTGACCCCGGCCGACCCGATCCCGGTGGAGGCGACCGACCGCTCGAAGTACCTGCGGCCCAGTCGCTATGCCGAGTGCGACAAGTTCTTCGGTTTCGTCGCAGGGCAATTCGATCTCTCGCTGCCCGAGGGGGAGCTGCTCAACCAGGTGGCGGCCTTCGTCGAGGAGCGGCTCAGCTACATCCCGGGCGCGAGCGATCCCATCGACGGCGCCGCGGACACCCTGCTGGCCGGCGCCGGCGTGTGCCGCGATTACGCGCATCTGGTCGTCGCCCTGCTGCGGGCGCTGAACATCCCCGCCCGCCTGGTCGCGGTCTACGCGCCCGGGTGCTCGCCGATGGACTTCCATGCGGTGGCCGAGGCGATCATCGACGGCGAGTGGGTTGTCGTCGACGCGACCCGGCTGGCGCCACGACAGTCCTTCGTCCGGATCGCGACCGGGCGCGATGCCGCCGACACCGCGTTCCTCGACAACCACCGGGGACAGATCACCCTCAACTCGTACGAGGTGACCGCCACGGTGCGCGGCGAGCTGCCCTACGACGACCGCGCCGCGCGCGTGGCGATCGGCTGACGAGCCCCTGGTCCTCGGAAAGGACCCGGTGACCGGGACCCCGCCGGAGGTTGCCCGTGGGAGGTTCTCAGGACCCGACGAACTCGCCGCGGCGGGTCGCGACGAGATCGAGCACCGCGGCGACGTCGTCGGTGTCGAAGATGCGGTACGCGGCCGCGGTGTCACCCTGGCCCACCTTGATGCCGACGTCACCGGCCTCGGGGCGCAGGTGGGCGAACGCCTTCTCGTCGGTGACGTCGTCGCCGAGGTAGATCACCACGTCGCAGTCGAGCTGCTCGCGGAGCGTGTCGAGGGCATGACCCTTGCTGGTCTCGATGACCGCGAGTTCGAGGACGGCCTTGCCCTCGGTGCTGTGCACGCCCTCCCACGAACCCGGACCGGATCGTGCGGCGTCGAGTGCGGTCTCGGCGTCCGCGGGTTCGACGTTGCGCACATGCAGCACCGTGCTCACCGGCTTGGTCTCCACCGTTGCGCCGGGGAAACGCGCTGCGATCGAATGCAATTCGTCGATGATCCGGGCGAGCAGCGCCTTCTTCTCGTCGGTCACCTCGACCGCGAACCCGGTGTCGAACTCGCTGCCGTGGCTCCCGACGAGGGTCACCGGTGCGCCGAGCCCGGAGAGATCGGCGAGCACGGCGAGTTCCCGGCCCGAGATCACCGCGACCTCGGTGTGGGGCAGCGCGGCCGCCTTCTCCAGCGCGGCGATCGACGCGGGATCGGGCACCGCGTCCTCCGGGCGCGACACAATCGGTGACACGCAGCCGTCGTAGTCCGACGCCAGGAGCAGGCGGCGCGCACGCGCCGCCGTGCCCAGCGCGTCCTGCAGTTCCGCGGGAATTCCGTTGACGCTCATTCGTTCTCGGCCGCGCCCAGGGGCTCGGCTTCGACCGGATCGGTGACCGGTGCGATCTCCGGGAGTTCCGTGACGGGCGCGTTCGAATCCACCAGCTGCACACTGCGATTCGGGGACACCTCGGTCTCCGAGTCGGCGGTGAGCGTCCCGAGGAAACTGCGTGCCCACTTGTCGACGTCGTGGGCGAGCACCTGACGGCGCAGCGCGCGCATGCGGCGCCGGCCCTCGTGCTCACTCTGGTTCACCGCGGCCTCGATCGCGTCCTTGACGCCGTCGAGGTCGTACGGGTTGGCCTGGTAGGCCGAGCGGAGTTCGGCCGCGGCGCCGGTGAACTCGCTGAGCACCAGGGCCCCGCCGAGGTCGGTGCGGCAGGCGACGTACTCCTTGGCGACGAGGTTCATGCCGTCGCGGAGCGGGGTCACCAGCATGACGTCGGCGGCGACGAAGAAGGCGATCAGCTCCTCGCGCGGCACCGGCCGGTGCAGGTACTGCACGACCGGGTGTCCGACGGTGGCGTAGGTGCCGTTGATGTTGCCGACCAGTTGCTCGATGCCGGCCCGCATCTGCTTGTAGCTCTCCACGCGTTCCCGGCTGGGGGTCGCGAGCTGCAGCATGACGGTCTCCGACGGGTCGAGTCGCTTCTCGGCCAGGAGCTCCGAGATCGCCTTGAGCCGGACGTCGATGCCCTTGGTGTAGTCGAGGCGGTCGACGCCGAGCATGATCGTCTTCGGGTTGCCGAGTTCCCGGCGGATCTCGGCGGCCCGGTCGCGGATGCGCTTGGTCTTGGCCAGCGCCGCGAGTTCACCGGAGTCGATCGAGATGGGGAAGGCGCCCACCCGCACGGTGCGGAAACCGACCTGCACCACGCCGAAACGCGAGCGCACGCCGACCGTGCCCTTGCTGGTGGCCTGACCGGCGAGACGCCGGGCCAGGTAGAGGAAGTTCTGGGCACCGCCGGGCAGGTGGAAGCCGATCAGGTCGGCACCGAGCAGGCCCTCGACGATCTCGGTGCGCCAGGGCATCTGCATGAACAACTCGACCGGCGGGAACGGGATGTGCAGGAAGAATCCGATCTTCACGTCGGGGCGCAGCATGCGCAGCATCTTCGGCACCAGCTGTAGCTGGTAGTCCTGCACCCACACGATGGCGCCCTCGCCGGCCGCGCGCGAGGCGGCCTCGGCGAACCTGCGGTTCACCTCGACGTAGGTGTTCCACCATTCGCGGTGGTACTCGGGCTTGACGATCACGTCGTGGTACAGCGGCCACAACGTGGCGTTGGAGAAGCCCTCGTAGTACTCGGCTATCTCCTGGGCGGACAGGGGCACCGCGTGGATGTCGATGCCCTCGATGTCGGGATTGTCGTCCGAATCCGGGATACCCGACCAGCCGACCCACGCGCCGGTATTGGCACGCAGGATCGGTTCGAGAGCGGTCACCAGACCGCCGGGACTGCGCTTCCAGTTGACCGTGCCGTCGGGCAGGACCTCTTTGTCGACGGGCAAGCGGTTGGCGACGACGACGAATTCTGCGCCGTCGTGCGGAGCAGTCCTGTGCGGCCGTTCCCCGTTCTCGACGTCACGGGCAGGGTCGGGCCCGGTTCCAACCGTTCGCGGCGCCACCTGATCAGGCGTTCTCGCCCGGAGCGATCCCCAGCATGGCGAGCAGCATCCGGCACTCGTCGGCATCGGTGGCGTAGGCGGCGACGACGCGGCGCGCCGAGTTGGCGGTCTCGTCGGCTACCGGTTCCAGTTCTTCGTCGGCGATGTCGGTGGTCTTCGCGGGCATGTGATCCCCTCGTCGTACGGGCGGTGAGTCGCGTGCGGCCTGGGGCCGTGCTCTGTGGTTTCTGTTCTGTGGTTTCTGTTCGGTTCTCGTCGGATGCCTGCGCGGCAAACCCGGTTTCCCATCTTACCCGGGCTTAGGGGGCGGTCAGAACAGTCACGGAGACCGTCTCGGCGGTGGCGGCCATCTCCGGCTCGCGGGCGGAGGCCATCTCCGGCCCTCCCGCGGCGTCCGTTCCCGGAGGGCCTGGCGCCGGCGGAGGATCCAGTCGGGTCGCGGAGGCAGCTGCGGACGGCGCAGTGAGCGGGCGACGAACTCGCCGAGAGTGACGCCCGCGGCGAGAGCGCATCCGATGGCCAGGGCGTTGGCGATCCAGGTGAAGCCGCTGAGGGTCTGTTCGCTCAGGATGCCGTACAGGCCGCGGTACACCGCGAGACCCGGGAGCAGCGGGGTGATGCCGGCGACCGCGACCACCAGCGGCGGGGTGAGGGCCCGCCGTGCCAGCAGACCGCCTACGAGGCCGACGAAGGCCGCCGCGAGTCCGTTCGCGACGACGTCCCCGACGCTGGTGAACGTCGCCGACGCCGCGACCGCGGTGCCGATCAGGCCCCCGAGGAACGCGACCCCGAGTGCACGTTTCTCCGCATAGGAGGCCAGGGCGTAGGCGCAGGCCGCGGCCGCGCCCGCCACCACCCGGATCGGCAGCTCGACCGCCTCGAAGCTCGTCGAGGTGGTGATGGTCGGCAGGTAGATGCCCGCGGCCTCGAGCAGCCGGATCGCGACACCGACGCCGGCGATGATCCCGCCGGTCATGAGGAGCAGCTCGAAGAACCGTGCGACGCCGGTGATCGGGGCACCGGTGATCGCGTCCTGGACCGAACCGACCAGCGACAGCCCGGACAACAGCACGACGATCCCGGCCGCGATGACCTGCGACGGCGCGATCTGCACGCCGAGTCGCTCGGACGCGGCGAAGACCAGCGTCGCCGGGACCACGGCGATGAACCCGCCGGCGAACTGCTGGAAGAAGACGGGCGTGCCGATCCGGTTGAGCCTGCGGTTGAGGGTCACGGTGGCCCCGGTGGTCAGGAACGCCAGCGCCGCCACCAGGTACTGGCCGCCGAGGAGGACCGAGATGGCCGACGCCATCGCGCCCCACGCCACCGTCGCGACCCAGTGCGGGTACGGGTGTGGGGCGGTGATGATCTCGTCGACCATCCGATGCGCCGTCGACGGGGTGATGCCGGAGTCGCGGATGCGTCGGACGAGCCGGTCCACCTGGGCGAGCCGCGTGAAGTCCATCGAGCGGTAGTAGACCTGCTCCATGGTGGTGATCGGCGGCAGCGTCGCGCCGCGCCGGGCGCTGACCACGATCGTGTTGTAGGTGACGTCCACGTCGACGTCCTCGAGTCCGTACACTCCCGCGACGAACTTGATCTGGGTCTGGGTGTCGATCGCGCCGGTTCCCGAGTCGAGCAGGATCGCGCCGATCTTGGTGGCGAGGTCGAGGACCTCGGTGATCGCCGCGACGTCGAAGGGCTCGATCGGTTTGCGCGGCGACACCATGATGCTGCCGGGTTCGATCGTGTCGATCGTCGCCTGCCGGGTGCCGGTGAGCCGCCGCAACGCGGTGCGGAGGAACTCGCGCACGCAGGCCTCCTTCGTGGGTCGTCCGGCAGCGGTCCGATCTCGCGGCTCGATGCTCGCCGCTTGCGATCCTCGCAGGGGCCTACCCAGTTTGCGCGGAGGTCACGCCTCGTGGCGTGTGGGCCGGACCCGGGAGCGCGCGTCTACGATCGCCACATGTCGGCAGTCCAGATCAACGGTCCCCGCGACGGTCACACCCGCAGCGCCACAGTGGCCCCCGGAAGCCTCGTCTTCACCGCCGGTGCGGCGCCGATCGACGCCGACGGGGCGACGGTCGCCCCGGGCGACGTAGCCGAGCAGACCCGGCAGTGCCTGGTGAACCTCGAGGCCGCGCTGGCCGAGGCCGGGGCCGCGCTGACCGACGTCGCCAAGATCACCGTCTTCGTCGCCGAACGCCTCCAGGCCGATCTCGTGGTGGCCTGGGAGGTGGTGACCGGGTACTTCGGCGAGCACAGGCCCGCAGGCAGCCTGATGGGTGTGACGGTCCTGGCCTACGACGACCAGCTCGTGGAGATCGAGGCGGTGGCCGCGGTCCCCGCGTGAGCGCCCCGCATGACCGCCCTCCCGGCGTGTCGCGTCCCTGCCCACCGGCCACGGCCGCTTGGAGAATCGGGGCGCGGGGCCGATATACTCGCGCACGCACGCCTCCTTAGCTCAGTGGTAGAGCACTCGCCTTGTAAGCGAGCGGTCGTCAGTTCAATCCTGACAGGGGGCTCCACCAGGGCCTCCGGGTCCGCGGGGAAGCGGAGATGAGACACGGGCAGACCGTCGATCGACACCACCGGTCCTCACCGCGGTCCGGGGCCCGATCTGTTCGCCCTCGAGACTGGCCGTCCTCGGGACGGTCACCGGCGTCGTCGTCCTCAACTGCGTCGTGATGGGCGCGTTCGTCCTCGTGCTGCGGGCCACCTCCCCGGCGGACGCCGGCCGGCCCGTCGACGAGACACAGGTTGTCGAGTTCGCCCGGACGACCATCGTCGACCTGCTCTCCTACACGCCCGACGACACCACTCGCGTCGAGGCCGCGCTCGCGCGCCTGTGCCCGGACTCGCCCGAGGCCGGCTCCGCCCGGGGGCTTCTCGAGCAGGTGCGGCGATCCGCCGCCTCGTCGGAGGTCCGGGACTCGTCCGTCGGCCAGATCGTCGCGCAGACGCCGGAAGGCCACTTCGTGGTGTCGGTCCGGGTCGTCGTGGTGGTCGGTCCGTTCGGCGTGCGCGCCGAGCGGACCG